>WFTG01000001.1 GCA_015485655.1 Patescibacteria group bacterium
CCAATAAATAAACAAAATGATAACACACAAGCTGATGAAGATATTGATATAGCAGAAAAAAACAGAAAAAGAAATGCTCGAAGACGTGCTCAAACTAAAAGACGTGCTCGTAGATAAAAATAATTTATATGATAGATAAAGATATAGAACAAAATAAATATTATCCTCCCTTTATAACCCCTTGGGTTTTTTCTGATGAATTTATCAATCGTTTAGGAAAAATAAAAGCTCGTCATGGTATATATCAAGAAAAAGAAGACGTGTTTGCTAATTTTATTTTTGATATGATGACGGACAGGATTAACTATGATGAATTATCTCAAATTGTTAAATCATTATTCTTTTTTAACAAAGAAGAGACTGCAAGGTTTATAAAAGATGTTGTTGGATGGTTGATGTTGCCAGTGATGCCATTTTATGAATATGATTTTGTTGAGTTGTTAGAAAAAAACGGCGGTAAGCCAAGTGAATATCCATTTCCTGGTTCTATGGCAGATATTTTGGAAGAAATGCAAATTAGGCTTGAAGATGAGGCTTGGGAATTAAAAGCAAAATTTTTACACGAGGTTATAGAGGAAGAGAGAAGCAAAGAAAAACCTGAAGAATTAAAACAAGAAGATTTGCATTTTTCTCAAGAGCAATTAAAGGAAATTTATAAAAATATTTTAACACCGGAAATAGAAAAACAAAGAGAGGTGTTGCATAAGAAATACGATCAAGACAGTGATGATTTTACAAAAATATTTTATGAATCAATTAACAATAGAGATAGTAGCGGTGTAATTGCTGCGTTGTGGGTTTTGGCACAACGGGGCAAATTACTATATTTATTAGTTGATGATAAGAAAATTTCTGGATTGTTACTGAAGCATTTAGAAAATAAATTTGGTATTGAGGTGGCTGATCATTTTGCTGAAGATAAAGGACGTATTGCTTATTTGGCATATTTTCTCAAACATTTATTAGTAGACACATTAAAAATAAACGAATCAGATTCAGCAGCATTGGTTGTGCATTTGTTCAATGAGCAAAAAAATATATCTGGTGATATTCCTGATGTTATTGCTTTTGGTGATGTGCAGACTAAAAAGTTTATGTGGAGAGATATTATAGCAGACAATGGCGAGTTGGTTTTGAAATAATTTTGATAACCAATGAATAACAAACAATCACAATTAGAAACAATCCCAATCCGTCAGCCTGATGGTAGTTTTGTTATGGTAAAACTTGGCGACAGCCAAGCCAATAGTAGTAAAAATCAGCAGACGACCAAAAAATCATTGCATACAGATATGCCTGATACAGGCATATCAGCTGAAGCAGTTAAGCAGAATTTGTCAAAGCCTTCCACACAACTACAATCCAATATTACTACTGCAAATTCTGATGCATCAGCGCAAAATTCTATTGTACATAAGCAGGATGACTCTGCGCAAAATAAACAAAATAAAAATATTGCAAAATCACAAGATGGTATTGATTGGCAGGCAAGTGTGGATAGGGTTATGGATAGTATTTCTATAAAATTGTTTGATGACAATGCTCATAATAGATTGCGTAGTATAATTTTATCTCGTTTGCGTGATGTTCGCGATATTGTAGTTGTGAGAGAGTATTTGACAAAAGGGCGTGATGAAGGAGGTTTGGGTTTGAGTGATGAGGACGCTTCTAGTATTATTGCTAATATAGAAAACGAGTATAAATATATTCATAAAAATAACAATATCAATTCTGATATAAAAAAAGTTGATACTAGTGTGGTAGAAGATTTGTACAAACCTCAGGCAAAACTAGACGCATTGGTGGAATCAGACATTCCTTATGTTGAGACAGATGTATACAAAAATACCATAGCTGATTATCTAGGCACTGTTTCCAAACCTGCACCACAGACAGAGCCAAAGGAGATACCTGATTTATCAGGTGGTACAAAAGATCAGCAAGAATCTACTGTCAAGAGTAGTGATACAAGTCGTGATTTACCAAAAACACAAACTCTAACAGATGATGAGAGTAAAGTAGATACTGTCCAAAAGCAAGTGATAGACAAGAAAAAGAAGTTAGAAAGTTCTTTTGCGCCACAGCCAACAATAGAATTAAAAAAACCAGTAGAGTCATCTATATCTGTTGATGCAGAGCCAGTAATAGATAACATACCAAGTATTAGAAAAGAAGTAGTGCGACCAACTAGCGCAACAAAATCTAAACCTACTATGAAGGATGTAGTGTCTAAGAAAAGGTTGATGGGACCTATTGATGAGTTGGGTTCTATGCGTTTGATTGATTTTCGTCGTTTGGGTAATTCTACAGAAGAAAGATTGCAAAAGGTTAAAGAGCACATTGAAGAGATGGAGGATATCTCTTTTACTAAAAAAGTTGAAGCAATCAAGGCTTGGCGATCTAATCCTATTTATAAAATGTATTTACAGCTAGGCAGCCAAAGCTTGATGGGTTCTCAGACAGTGGAGGATGTTATAAAAGCCAAAGAAGAGGCAGGTGAGGAAACTTTATCAAAAGAAGAATTTGAACAATTGACTGATTTTAATAAAAACTTAAGATATTGATTTTATGCAACAATTCGTTGTACCACAATTTATTGACAATGAGGATAAAATTTTGGGACCTATTACAGTTCGACAATTTATCATAGTTTTGGTAACTGCTTTGGTTGTGTTTGTTTTTTATAAAACATTGCGTTTTGCCCCTTTTCTTTTGGTGAGTTTTTTTGTTGGCGGGTTTGGAATTGTACTAGCCTTTGTCAAAGTAAATGGCAGACCTTTTCATTATTTTATTCTTAATGTAATCCAGATAACAATTCGTCCAGCTTTGCGAGTTTGGAAAAAGGAGATTATGTCCACAGTTGATAAAAAAGATGATATAGTTGATAAGAAACCGCCGTCTAAAGTAGTCAGACCAAAACAAGTCAGTGCATCGCGATTGTCAGAATTATCATTGCTGGTTGATACAGGTGGTGAATATAGACCAGAACAAAAAGTTTAATAAATTATTTTATGCGTTCAAAAAAATTAAAAGGAACAACACCGACAGTATCTACACAAAAATATCTTGATTTTGCAGAAATCAAAGATGATACTGTTGTGTTGAAAGACGGTACTCTACGCTCTGTGTTGTTGGTTTCTTCTATGAATTTTTCATTAAAAAGTGAAGATGAGCAAAATGCTACCATAGCTGCTTATGTTAGTTTTTTGAATTCTATTAATTTTCCTTTAGAAATAGTTATTCAGTCACGTCGTTTGAATATTGATGGTTATATAGATAGTTTAAATACACAGGAACGTGATCAAACTAATGAATTACTAAGAGCGCAAATTGCTGATTATAGAGAGTTTATAAAAGAGTTAGTTGAGTTGTCAGATATTATGAGTAAGAAGTTTTATGTTGTAGTTCCGTATGTGCCTGGAAAAGTAGAAACGCAGACTTTTATATCGCGTGCCACTGCTATTTTTTCGCCAGCACGTGTTATTAAGTTAAAAGAAGAAAAATTTCAGAATCACAAAGAAATTCTTGATAAGCGTCTAGAGCATGTAATGGCGGGTCTGGCTAGTATGGGATTGAACTCAGTTCGGCTAGATACGCAAAGTCTGATAGAATTATATTATACAACTTATAATCCAGAGTCAGCTACTCAAGAAAAATTAACTAAAGTAGAGGATTTGCGAATAAATAACAGTTAATCGTTATTAGTCATCAGTTTTTATGTTTAAACCAAAAGACGCGCAACAACAAGAAGAAAAAGCTCCACAATTATCTTTAGATGAGCAGAGACGCTTGGCATTTGAAAAACAAGCAAAAGATGCAGAGGTTATTTCTTCTGAAAAAGAATTTAGACGTGGTGAAGTTTCTATTCGTGATATTATTGCTCCATCTAGTATGAAGGTAACATCTTCATATCTTGAGCTTGGCACAAAATTTGTTAGAACATTGTTTGTTATTAATTATCCTAGATATATCAGTATTGGTTGGTTTGCTCCAGTGATTAACTATAATGCTATTTTAGACATATCAATGTTTTTTTATCCTATTGATTCAGAAGTAGTGCTAAAGCAATTACGTAACAAGGTAGGCGCTCTAGAAGCACAATTAGTAGCAGATGCAGAAAAAGGCGCTCCACGTGATCCTATTACAGAGACAGCGCTTCATGATGTAGAACAATTGCGTGATGATTTGACGCAGGGTATTGAAAAATTTTTTCAATTTGGTTTATATGTCACAATGTATGCTGATTCTCTAGAGTTGCTTGATAAGCTAACTGAAAAAATAGAAGCAGTTTTTGGTACTAAACTTGTTTTTACAAAACGCGCTCTTTATCAATCTGAGCAAGGGTTTAATTCTACTTTGCCTATTGGCAATGATGAGCTGGGTATAGGTTTTAATATGAATTCATCTCCGATTGCCTCATCATTTCCATTTATATCATCTGAGCTGTCATCTGATAATGGTATTTTATATGGTATTAATCGCCATAATAACAGTTTGATTTTGTTTGATCGTTTTTCTTTACAAAATGCCAACACAGCAGTATTTGCAACATCTGGCGCAGGTAAGAGCTATGCAGTAAAATTAGAAGTTTTACGTAGCTTGATGATGGGAGCTGATGTGTTGATTATAGATCCAGAGAAAGAATATCAGCATCTGTCTGATGCTGTGGGAGGAAGTTATATCAATCTATCTCTTTCATCTGACAACAAGATCAATCCATTTGATTTACCACGTCCTGTGGGAGAAGTGAATACAGCTGACATTATTCGTAGCGCAGTTATAACATTGAAAGGCTTGGTTAAGTTGATGGTTGGTGATTTAACACCTTTGGAAGATTCACTAGTGGATAGAGCATTGCTTGAGACATATGCCAAAAAAGATATTACACCAACTTCAAATTTAGCAGAGATAGATCCTCCTCTGATGAGTGATTTTGAAGAAGTTTTATCTAGTATGGAAGGCGGGGACAATCTAGCTCAGCGTCTTAGTAAATATACCAGAGGTACTTTTGCAGGATTGTTTAATAGTCCGACTAACATTGATATGAGTAATCAGCTGGTAGTGTTTAGTGTTCGGGATCTAGAAGATGAGCTTCGTCCAATAGCTATATATAATATTGTTAATTATATTTGGAATGTTGTCAGGTCAAAGTTAAAGAAAAGAATTTTGGTAATTGACGAGGCTTGGTGGTTATTACAACGAGAGGATAGCGCTAAGTTTATTTATGCGTTAGTTAAACGTAGTAGAAAATATTATCTAGGTGTTACAACTATTACCCAAGATGTTAATGATTTTCTGCGATCTCCTTATGGTCAGGCTATTTTGACCAATACTTCATTGCAATTGTTAATGAAGCAGTCTCCAGCAGCTATTGATATGGTGCAAAAAACTTTTATGCTAACAGAAGGAGAAAAATATTTGTTACTGGAGAGCGGTGTGGGTGAAGGAATATTTTTTGCAGGATCAAAACACGCTGCTATCAAAATTGTTGCTTCTTATACTGAAGATCAGCTAATAACATCAGATCCACGTCAATTATTAGAAATAGAACAAGCGAAAAAAGAATTTGCCGAAAGTATGGAAGGGGCTTAAATTATTTTTGTTATTCCTGTTTTGTATTGTCATTCCCGCGCAGGCGGGAATCCAGTAACATTAAATATTTCAAATAGGAGGGAATATTATATGAAAATATATTATGTTTATATGCTTACAAATAAAAGAAATGGTACACTGTATATAGGGGTGACTAGTAATTTACAACAAAGAATATATCAACATAAAAATAAATTAATAAAAGGATTTACACAAAAATATAATATTGATAAATTGATTTATTTTGAAGAGACTAATGATGTAAATATAGCTATAAAAAGGGAAAAGCAATTAAAAGCAGGTTCAAGAGAGATTAGTATTAGTTGAAAAAAATAATTTGCAGTGGAGGGATTTAAGTAAAAATTGGTTTAATTAATGTCATTGCGAGGAGGCTAATGCCGACGTGGCAATCCAGGGTTTATAAACAATAATATAAGCATCAATGATAATTTTGATTAATCCTGGATCGCCACACGATTCTGATTACAGAATCGTTCGCGATGACATCTAATTAATAAAACTAGCTTCTGTGTCTATACAGAAGTGACAATAAAATAATAATTATACTATTATAACAAACCTAAAACATATGAACAAAAAAACAATTATAACAATCATTATTATTTTATTACTACTTATCGCAGGTGGTGGTGTTATTTATTGGTATTGGCAAAGCCAACAAAATAATAATAGCATCACTGATTCGTCTGTTGATGTAGTCACAGATGGCTCAAGTAGTGGTGTGGGTTTGCCTGCTTTAGATCAGCCATTGGCAGATGACAAAACCGAAGTTGATTCACCAGCTGTGTCAGTAGATACAAGCTTGACTACTAATGTGTATTATTTTGTGGAGCGGTTTGGTACGTATTCTAATGTTTCAGATTTTCAAAATATTGATGATTTGAAATCCGTAATGTCAAATGATTTTTATAACCAAGTTATTGCCAAGCGTAAGAATTTATCCTTTGCTGATACTTCTAGTATTGAATATGAGGCTTATGATGCCAAGGTAGTCAGATTGGAGTGGTTAGATAATACAGATATTCGCGCAACTGCTAAGGTTACTACTAGACGTCATAAAATTACCAAAGATAGCAATGAGCCATATAGTCAAGATATTATTGTTCGTCTAGATAAGGTTAATAACCAGTGGTTGGTTACAGAAGCTGTCTGGCAATAAAAAACTAATATGCCTACTTCAACTAGAGCAGAAGATCAAGAATCATTATCTCGATCCAGAGATAGAATTAGACAAATGCAAAAACAAGTAGCCAGTGGCAATGCCAAGGCAGGAGCTGTTGCCAACAATCTGGCTACAAAATCTGTTACTGGTGTCTTGAAAGGGTTAAAAGACATGGATGGATTGCAAATGTTTTTTATTGGAGTGGCTGGTTTGATTGATTTGGTTGGTTTTGTATTGGGATTATTAACAGCTAGCTGGGTGTCAGCAATTGATTGGATTATAGATATTCCGCTTTTTATTTTTTTTATATTTTTGGCAACTATACTTGTAATGTCCAATCCATCTAGTATAAAAACTATGTTAATAGCATTTGTAGGACCAGTTGGTGTGAGTATAGCTGAAATATCTCCATTGGGAGTTTTGCCGTTTTATCTTGGTTGGGCAGTGTGGTTGGTTTCACAGATTAATAATTCTAAAAAAGAAAAAGATAGTAAAAAGAATCAAGAAGGTCAAGCTGAAAGCAAAGCATCTTCAGTAAAAAGCACTCCAAATCAAGCCAAGTAGTAGCAGAATGATCCGTGAAAATTAGCAAATAAAACTCAATTTAATATACAAAAAGTGCTGAGTACAGAATAGCTCGCGATGACAAATATTATCGTTAAAACATTAAATTTGTTATAATAAAAATAATAAAAAGTTTATTTTTTATGAAGTTTACAACTGCCAAAGTATTACAAATATTTTTTATCAGCCTTTTTGTTGGTGTTGGTATTTTTGCTGTATTAGGTAGCCCTGTTTTAGCTGCTAAGGATAGCGTAAAAAAATCTGAAGAAGAAAAATTGCCTCCATATAGATGTGTAACAGAAAAAGAATGTAAAGAAAATGATGGTTATAAGTATATTCCTCGGTCAGATAGCAGAGCTCAAAAATGTCCAGAAAATAAAGGTAGATGTATTGTAGATAAAGAAATAAAATTAAACGTACCTATTCCAGGCAGTGGCATTAGAGTTAAAAATATTAATGATTATATTGATATTTTATTTAAGTGGCTTTTGCAATTAGGTGGTGTAATAGCTGCAGCAGTGATTGTCTGGGGTGGTTATATATATATTACAGCTGCTGGTAATCAAGCAAAGATTAGCCAAGCCAAAGAAACAATCACAGGCGGTATTATTGGTTTAGTGCTTTTGTTTGGTTCTGTTACATTGTTAGGATTTTTTAATCAACGAATAATAGAAAATGCTCCAATACCAGTGGATAAGGTGAAGTCAGAGAAGTATTCAACTGAATTTTGTACAGATGAAGATCCAGCGCCAACAGAAATATCCTGTGGCAAGCCCTCTAAGAATAAAGATGGCGGTAAGTGTATAAGTAAGTATTGTGGATCTGGTAATAATATATGTGTTTATTCTGTTTTTAAAATCGGATCAGGTTTGTCTGGGTCTAAAAAAGGGTATAAATGCATAGATGCAACTAGTGCTAGTGCTTTAGAGGATGCTTGTGAAGAGAGTTACGGATTGGTGGATTTTAAGTTTTGTAATACAATTGATCGTTATTTACGTTCTACTAATAGTAGTAAGGCATGTGGTTTTGGTTGGTCAAATAAAGATGTGAAAGAGTGTAAATTAGGCTTGCGTTTAAAAGATCCAGTATTATGCAGTGATTGTAATCTTTCACCTAATACAGGTACTATAATGAGAGGTAATATTAAGTATAAGGCTGAGAATACATCGGTTTATGAAAGTGTTGAATTTGATAAAAATGGAAAAGACAAATTTATGGTTTTTTGTGGTAATGCAGGAACTGGACAGACAAAATGGAAAATTCAACCTATTGATAAACAGTCAAACATCAAATTCTATTTAGGTGCTATTTGTAAACAAGGTAGTGAAACAATTTATACAGGGTATTAACAATAAAAAGTTTTTAGTTTTAAAGAATTAAGAAGATATTTGTAATCAAAATTTTTTTATTCATATTCTTATGCTAATTATATTTTTATTTGTAAGATAGTATTATAATATTTTATCCATGCAACTAGAACGTAAAAAAATCATAGGAATAATAATTCTGTTAGTCGTAGCAGGACTGTTGGCTGTGGCTATGTATTTTATGTTCTTTAAGTCAGACAAGAATGATGGTTATTATATTGTGGATGGTGAGGCTGTGCCAGTAGGGCAATTGCCCAATATCAATGATGGCTTGCCACCTGGTGTGGCTATAGACCCAAATA
>WFTG01000002.1 GCA_015485655.1 Patescibacteria group bacterium
AAAGAATAGTTAATTTTTATATTATTTAAAAGTAAAAACGCAAAATAAAAAAGTAGAGACGTAAAATTTTACGTCTCTACTTTTTTAATACTTATTTTTTGCTACAATAAAGGTATGTTAAATAAGCACGAGAAAGCTACAATTGCATACTTTGATCAGTTTGATTTTCCTCTCACCGAAGCAGAACTGAAGCGCTGGAGTTTTAGTGAATTTGTTTTAGATAGTGTTGGTGTAGGATTAAATAAATCATCTTCCTGCGGGAGATCTCTTGATATGCCATCAATAAGAATAGAGATAGAATCTAAGCAAGGTTTTTATTTTCTCAAAGGACGTGAAGAAATAGTAGAAATTAGAAAACAACGTTACATCATTGCAGATCAGAAATTTCAGCGAGCTTTGAAATTTGCTAAATTATTCAGATTACTACCAAGTGTGAGAATGATAGCAGTTTGTAATAGTTTGGCATTTTCTAATGCTCGCACCACCTCTGATATTGATTTTTTTATTGTAACGCGTCCCGGTATGATTTGGTTAACCAGATTTTGGTTACAGGCATTTTTGCGATTATTTCGACTTCGCCCACATGATCATGGTGTGTCTATTGAAGATGCGATTTGTTTGTCTTTTTTCACTACTTCAGATAATTTAGATTTTAACAATTTACAGATTACTAAACCAGATATTTATTTGGCATTGTGGTTGTCCCAGCTCATAACTGTTTATGATCCAGATAATATTTATAATGAAATTTGGCAGAGAAATACTTGGATAAAAGATATTTTACCTGAAGCACAGGCATATAACTTGGCTCCGCAAAGACGGATTGTTTACACAGCATGGAGTAAAGTTTTTATACCCTTGACTTGTGATTTTTTAGAAAAAACATTAAAAAAAATTCAAAAAAAATTATTACCAGATTCATTGCGTACAATGGCTAATCAAGATGTACGTGTTGTTGTTAATGACAAAATGTTAAAATTTCATTCTAATGATCGTCGTGAAGAAATGTATAATAAATGGAGAAAGAAATTAAATAATTAATTTCTATTGTTCTTCCCGATTCAATTTGGGGGGGTAGATGCTAGGTTATTGATTAAACTTTCTGGATTCCCGCCTACGCGGGAATGACAATAATGTATAGTAATTACAATAATATATATGAAAAAAAATCTAAAAAAAATCATAGAATGTGGAATATATTTGTGGATCTTCCTGTTGCCTTGGCAAGCTCGTTGGTTGGCTGTGCCTCGGTTTGTCAATAATGAATTTTGGGAATATGGCTCTATAAGTATGTATGCTACTGAAGTTTTGGCTATACTGATTATATTATTATTTTTTGTTTTTGTTACCTTGCAGAAAAAATGGTCGCATATATTACACAGTTTTCAATCTGTATTGTTAGATAAAAAAATTACAACAAAAAAAATATCATTATTGTTATTGCTATGGCTGGTTATTAGTAATCTATGGTCTGTGGATTCTTTAGTATCTTGGACACGATTGGCTCATATTATTTTGGTTGTAAGCATCATTGGTATTATGAATTATTTTTCCATTTCTGTCAGACGTGTGCTAGTTGTTTTGCTTGGTGCTGGTATTATACAAGGTTGGCTGGCTATTGATCAGTTTTTAGGTCAAAAAGTAATAGGCAGTGCTTGGTTGGGAATGTCTACGCAATTGCCTGATGTCTTTGGTGTTTCGGTTATTCAGTATGAAGTGCAGAGATGGTTACGGGCTTATGGCTCATTGCCTCATCCTAATATTTTAGGTAGTGTTTTGGTAGTTGTATTGCTTGCTTTGGTTTATTTTTTTATAAAAGTTCGCAATGGCAATTTTATTTTCAAAAAAATAGATCCGAGGTTGTATTTATTGGCTTTGTATGGTTCTTTGTTTTTTATATTTTCTGGAATATTGCTTAGTTTTTCACGAGCTGCTTGGCTGGCTGGTTTTGTAGGATTGTTTATTATTTTAGTTTTTGTGTATAGGCGATATAGAGATTTGTTGTCATTTTTGTTAAAAATTTATTTTGTATTGTTTAGTATTTTTTTGTTTTGGTTTATGGTTTCGCCGTTGCCTTTTTTTACTAGATTTCAGGGAGTGCAACCATTAGAAAAACAGTCATATGAAGAGCGTATACAATCATACACAGATTCCGAAGATGTAACTAAGAGTTATTGGTTGCAGGGAGGTGGACTTGGTACATATACTAGTGTATTGATAGATCAAAATCCAAATCGTAAAATGTCACTGCAACAGCCAGTGCATAATACTTGGTTATTAGTTTTGAATGAAATTGGTATTGTAGGTTTTGTTTTGTTTGTGAGTTTGTTTGTTTTTACATACAAAGAGGCAGATAACAAATATACTGCTTTGTTATTTTTATTGCCTATTATAGTGTTGATGTTTTTTGATCATTTTTGGGTGAGTTTGGTATTTGGCAATGTTTGGTTGATTTTTGTTTTGTATTTGGCTAGGAAAAGTTTTTGAAGTTTGTATATAATGTATAATTTATGAATTTAGCACTCTTGACATGAGAGTGCTAAATTTTATAAAATATGTAGGCAGAACATGTGTTTATTTTTTAGAGCATATGTTTATAAATTAAAATAATTATAAATTTATTATTAATTAAATAATTCTATGAATATAAAACCATTGGGAGATAGAGCAGTGCTCAAGCCTGCTACAAGTGAACAAACAACCCCATCAGGAATTGTTTTACCTGATTCAGTTAATCAAGAAACACCAGAGCAAGCTGAGGTTGTGGCTATTGGCGATGGTGAAAAGATTAAAAAATTAGGTGTAAAAGCTGGCGATATTGTTGTTTTTTCAAAGTACGCTGGCAGTGAAGTAACTATTGATGATGTGGAATATAAAGTTGTTTCACATGATGATATTTTAGCATTAATCAAATAACCATATGGCAAAACAAGTAAAATTTCATGAAGACGCACGTGCTGCTATTAAGGCAGGTGTTGATAAAATTGCAAACGTTGTCAAAGTTTCTTATGGTCCTATGGGGCGCGATGTTGTTTTGGATAAAGGTTTTGGCTCTCCAACTATTACTAATGATGGTGTGACTATTGCCAAAGATATTGAGCTGGAAGACAAGTTTGAAAACATTGGCGCAGAACTTGTAAAAGAGGTAGCATCAAAGACCAATGATGATGCTGGCGATGGTACTACTACTGCAACTGTTTTGACACAGGCTATGGTTGCAGAGGGAATTAAAAATATTGTAGCTGGCAATGATCCAATTGCTATTAAGCGTGGTATGCAAAAGGCAGTTACAGCTGCAGTGGAAGGTTTGAAATCAATTAACCAACCAGTGAAAGAAAAGAAAGAAAAAGCTCAAATTGCTACTATTTCTTCACTTGATGAAAAGGTAGGTGAAATGATAGCAGATGCTATGGAAGAAATTGGTCCAGATGGTGTGATTACTGTTGAAGAGTCACAGACTATGGGACTTGATAAAGAGGTTGTGAAGGGAATGCGTTTTGATAAGGGCTATGTTTCTCCTTATATGATTTCAGATACTCAACGTATGGAAGCTATTATGGATGATCCATATATTTTGGTTACAGATAAAAAAATTACAGCAGTGAAGGATGTTTTGTCTCTACTTGAATCTATTGCTCAAAGCGGTAAAAAAGATTTAGTTATTATTGCAGAAGATATAGAAGGCGAGGCATTGACAACTTTTGTTGTAAATAAACTCCGTGGAACATTTAATGTTTTAGGAATTAAAGCTCCTGGATTTGGCGATCGCAGAAAAGCTATGTTGGAGGATATTGCAATTTTGACAGGCGCGCGTTACATCACCGAAGATATGGGATTGACTCTTGAGTCTGTAACAATAGATGATTTAGGTTCAGCCCGTAAGATTATTGCATCTAAAGATTATACAACTATAGTAGAGGGTAAGGGAGATCAAAAGGCAATAGATCAACGTATTGAACAAATTCGCACTTTGATTGCTAATTCTACTTCTGAATTTGATAAAGAAAATTTACAAGAAAGAGTAGCAAAATTAGCCGGTGGTGTTGCAGTTATCAAAGTAGGCGCAGCAACTGAGACAGAGATGAAAGAAAAGAAATACAAAATTGAAGATGCACTTAATGCAACCAAAGCTGCTGTTGAAGAAGGTATTGTTCCAGGCGGTGGTTCTGCTTTCTTAAAAGTTGCTTATGCCCTAGATAGTTTTATCAAAGAAGATATTTCCGAAACCGAAGCAATTGGCGTGAATATTATTCGCCGTGCATTAGAAGCGCCTTTTCGTCAGATTGCAGCTAATGCTGGTATTCATGATGTATCTTTAATTATGGAAGAGATAAAAGATATTAAAAAGGCAAATATGGGTTATGACTTCAAGAATGCCAAAGTTGCTGATTTGTTATCTGTAGGTATTATAGATCCTATGAAAGTGTCTCGTAGCGCTTTAGAGAATTCAGCATCCATTGCTAGTACATTGTTGACAACCGAAGCTGTTGTTACTGATTTGCCAGAGAAAAAAGATGATACCCCAGCAATGCCTGATATGAGTGGTATGGGCGGTGGCATGCCTGGAATGGGAATGATGTAATATTTTAGGTTAGAATTTGAGATAAAATCAAGGCAGTTATAACTGCCTTGATTTTTTATTGGAAATATGGTTATATTATATATTATTGATCATTAAAAATTCATCAATCACACCAAACATACACAATTAGGAGGTATTTATTATGCAGATTGAATTAGATGAGGTTAAGCGTGCGGAGCTGGTAAAGAATGGATTGATTGTGGAGCCGGATGTTTTTACTGAATTGCAAGGACGTGATTATGTAGAAGTGCCGATTAAGGCAGATTTGATGCATCGGTTTTTAAATAAGCCGTTTGCAGTTGTTTGTGAAGGACGATGTGACATCATTATCGTCCAGTTAATTCGAACTGGTAAACACAAATCCGATGCAAGTCTTATGGTGTGTAGACTTGCCAAATCGTGGTAAAATTTTTTAGTGAGGCTTTCCAAAGGAAAGCCTCTTTTTTGTTATATAAAAAAATTGTATACTTATAATATATGAAACCAAAGAGAAATCGTCGCAAGAAAAATAAAAAAATTACTACCAACAAAAGATATAGTAATATAGTTAAAAAATATATACTACCATCTCAAAGATATATTATTACTGCCTTGTTGGTTGCTTTTGTTGTGCGTATTTTTATTACATTGACTTCAGGCGCTCTAGTGGCTATGGCAAAGGTAGGAGGGTATGATTGGTTGATAGCTGTAGTAACAGCAGGATTGTATGGATTTTTGGAATATAAAACTAATAACAATACTAAGTTAAAATTTGTAGTAATATATAGTGCTGTGATGGGTATGTTATTTGGCGGAATTATCGCTCTTATTGATTTACTTGTTATTAGGGATTTATGGGCTTTGTTTAATATTATAAAAAAACCAGTTATTATGGCAGTATTATTCAGTGCTGTGAGTACGATTGGTTTTGTTCTAAATAAAAATGGTAATTAATAATTTTATGAATGAAAAAAAACATAATGATATAGAATATATTTCTAGAAATATAACATCTGATGATAAGCTATTGAGTGCTGTGGGGTATTTTTTTATTTTTTTTCTTATTCCATTATTA
Organism: Patescibacteria group bacterium; assembly: GCA_015485655.1. Taxonomy (GTDB): domain Bacteria; phylum Patescibacteriota; class Patescibacteriia; order S139-126; family S139-133; genus S139-133. The sequence goes on from WFTG01000002.1 coordinate 5,637, forward strand.
GGCAAACGTGATAATGAATATGTACAGTTTCATGCTAAGCAGGGAATGTTGTTGTTTGTGTCATGGTTTGCGCTTTTATTTTTGGGACTTATTCCAGTATTGGGTTGGCTGATTATTTTTCCTTTTGGTGGCGCTGGTTTGGTAGTGCTTTCTGTGATTGGTTTTGTCAATGCTATTAGTGGTCGTATGGTGCCAGTACCAATTATAGGAAAATATGCAAATAAAATTGTGATGGAATAATAAATTATCTAAATGTCAATATTTACTAGCTAACAATTAGTGGTTATTGATTAATTTGTTATAATGAATAATGAAATAATTAAATTTTTTAAATATAAAATAAATCCCTATGTCAAAAAAAATAAAATCTATTCTGTGGTTTTCAGAAACTGGTATTAAAGACGTGCCAAAGGTCGGAGGTAAGAATGCTTCTTTGGGTGAAATGTATTCTAAGCTATCTAGAAAAGGTGTTCGTATTCCTAATGGTTTTGCTACCACTGCTGCTGCGTATAATACTTTTATGGAAGAGGCGGGTATTAAAGATAATATTCGTAAAATATTATCTGATTTGAATGTGAACAGCATGAAAAATTTGCAAGAGCGGGGTAAAAAAGTTCGTTCGTTGATTTTGAGATCTAGTTTGACGCCAGAATTTGAAAAAGAAATCACTACTGCTTATAAGAAATTGTCCAAAATGTATCGTGTAAGAAATGTTGATGTAGCAGTTCGCTCATCTGCAACAGCTGAAGATTTGCCAGATGCTTCATTTGCAGGACAGCAGGAAACTTTTTTAAATATTACTGGAGATAAGGACTTGTTAGTTGCTGTCAAAAAATGCATAGCCTCTTTGTTTACTGATAGAGCTATTGCTTATAGGGAAGAAAAAGGTTTTGATCATTTTGATATTGCTTTATCTGTTGGTGTGCAAAAAATGGTACGTTCTGATATGGCAGCATCTGGAGTTATGTTTTCTATTGATACTGAGTCTGGTTTTGATCAAGTAGTTCTTATCAATGCAATCTATGGACTAGGCGAGTATATGGTGCAGGGCATGGTTACACCAGATGAGTATTATGTGTTTAAGCCAGCTTTGGAAAAACGTAAAAATGCAATCATTAGTAAAACTCTTGGAGCTAAAAAGCGTAAGATGGTTTATAATGTTGGCAATCACAGAAATCCAGTCAAAGATGCCATTGTAACAGAAAAGGATAGAAATAAATATGTATTAGAGAGAAGAGAAATTGAGCAACTGGCACGTTGGGCAGTAGTGATTGAGGATCATTATGATCGTCCTATGGATATGGAATGGGCAAAAGATGGTAGAACAGGTGAGTTGTTTATTGTACAGGCGCGTCCAGAAACAGTGCAGTCTCAGCGTAATTATGAAGTTATTGAAAAGTATAGATTACAAGAAAAAGGCAAATTGATTGTAGAAGGTGCTGCTGTAGGTAGTAAAATTGGCACAGGTGAGGCACATGTTATTTTAGATGTGAAAGATATTGATAAGTTTAAAAAAGGTCAGATTTTGGTAACAGATATGACTGATCCTGATTGGGTGCCTATTATGAAAAAGGCATCGGCTATTGTAACTGATAAAGGTGGACGTACTTCACATGCAGCTATTATTTCTCGTGAATTAGGAATTCCTGCAGTTGTTGGTACAAAGACAGTATCTAGAGATGTAGCAACAGGTGATAAAATTACTGTGTCATGCGCAGAAGGTGAGGTTGGTAAAATTTATAAAGGCGCTTTGAAATACACTGTATCTAAAACTAATGTAAAAAAGATAAAAAAACCAAAAGTAAAAATGATGATGATTGTGGGTGAGCCAGATCAAGCGTTTAATTTTTCTTTTATACCAAATGATGGCGTGGGTTTGGCCAGGGAAGAGTTTATTGTTAGTAATTATATAAAAGTTCATCCACAGGCATTGCTAAATTATAGTAAATTGACTGACAAAAAGGTTAAGAAGCAGATTGATGAAATTACAGCTGCTTATGATGACAAAAAACAATTTTACGTTGATAAACTAGCTGAAGGAATTGCGAGAATTAGTGCAGCATTTTATCCAAAAGATGTCATAGTACGATTATCAGATTTCAAGACCAATGAATATGCTAATTTGATAGGTGGTAGTGAATATGAGCCAAAAGAAGAAAATCCTATGCTTGGTTGGCGTGGAGCATCTCGATATTATGATCCGAAATTTATAGATGTATTTAAGCTAGAGTGCAAAGCTTTGAAAAAAGTACGTGAAGAAATGGGATTTACAAATGTCAAAATAATGATTCCGTTTGTTAGAACTCTAGATGAGGCAAAAAAAGTTATTAAGATTATGTCATCTCAAGGATTGAAACGTGGCAAAAAAGGTTTAGAGCTTTATATGATGATGGAGATTCCAGCTAATGTTATTCTGGCGGAAGAGTTTGCTAAATTATTTGATGGTTTTTCAATTGGATCTAATGATTTAACACAGCTAACACTTGGACTTGATCGTGATTCAGGAATTGTGGCGCATGTTGGTAATGAAAATAATGAGGCATTGAAAAAATTTGTAGCCCAAGCAATAGCAGTGGCTAAAAAAACTAATACCAAGATTGGTATTTGTGGTCAGGGTCCTTCTGATTTCCCAGATTTTGCTGATTTTTTGGTAAAGCAGGGTATTGATTCTATATCTTTGAGTCCTGATTCAGTAATGCCTACAATGGTGAGATTAGCAAAGAAAAAGAGATAGTGAGCTTAGTATTTATAATGCAAAAACCCTCTTGTTATGATAAACAAGAGGGTTTTGTGTTTGACATTATCTGTTTTTTTGTGCAAAGTAATTATATAGAAGTAAATTAACAATTTATATAATGGAGGTTAGTATGGGACAATTTTCCGTATGCCCTATTGTCAGATATAATGCAGAAAAGAAAAACTATATTATTCGTGTCGACTATATTACAGATGGAAAAGTAACTTATCCTTTTGATTATGTATTAGATTGTCAATCAGCTCAGAGCTATGTGTTTGATGTTGAGAAAAGGTTGTTCTGTCATGAGAAAGTATATTTTTTTCTTTTAAAATTTAAACATTGCAATCATCTTGTAGTTATGGAGGTGCCAGAAAGATATCCTAGAAAACTTTCATTTCAAATTTATTATAAATAGATTCAACCACAATGCAGGGACAAATGTCCTTGCTTTTTTCTAAAAAATAAGCTATTGTGTATAGCGTTAGCCCTAAACAAGGGTTTTTTATATCCACCATGGAGAGGTGGCAGAGCGGTTGAATGCACCGGTCTTGAAAACCGGCAGGGTGTCACAGCCCTCGAGGGTTCGAATCCCTCCCTCTCCGCCATTCAAAAAACTATAAGCTTTTTGCTTGTAGTTTTTTAAATTAGGGAAGTACGAGGATTCGAAGGCGACTCGCCGACTGCCAAGTGACAGTCACAGCGAGTACATATTTTATATTGTATAATTTTGTAAGCTATGTTATCATTTGAATATAAATTCAAATGATATATGACTAAAAAAATCAAAAAAGAATTAAAAAATGAAAAAGCAGTACTTCAGTGCGCTGAACAATTTGGACTGGTTGGCGATCCTACTCGTATGAAAATTTGTTGGCTTTTATGCAAGCATCCAGAATTATCAGTTAGTGAAATTGCTGAGATGCTTGATGTATCAATTTCTGTTGTTTCTCATTCTCTTAAAAAATTACGTGAAAATAATCTTGTGGATTCACGCCGAGAGCACAAAACAGTTTATTATAAATTGACTGATACAGATTTTAATAAAATTATTAAAAATAGTTTAACAAATATTTAATAAATATATGAACAAGTATGACCTTATAATTATTGGCGGTGGCGCAGCTGCTTTTGCGGCTGCTAATACTGCCAATAGTCTAAAAAAGAGAACATTAATGATTAATGATAAAAAAATATTACCACTTGGAGGAACTTGTGTAAATGTTGGCTGTATTCCTTCAAAAATCATGTTACACCAAGGAGCAATGGCCTATTATTCTACAAGAAATGCTTTCAAAGCTTTAAAAATAAGTGCAGAGGCTGATTTTATTGAAGCGTTGCGAGAAACTAGAGAAATGGTTATGGGTTTTCAAGAAAGCAATTACAGTAAAGTTATAGCTAAGCAAGAATTTATTGATTTCAAAGAGGGTCACGGTAAATTTAAAGATAATCATACTGTTATAGTTGGTAATGAAGAGTTTGTGGGAGAAAATATAGTAATAGCTACAGGAGCATCGACTTTTATCCCACCGATTAAAGGTATTCAAGATATTGATTATTTGACAAATGATAAGATTTTTTTTGAACTAGATAAAAAACCAGAGTCCATAATAATTATTGGCGGTGGTGCTGAAGCTATGGAATTTTCACAAATTTTTCATCATTTTGGAATAAAAGTTACTGTTTTACAAAGATCAGACAGAATATTGACAAAATATGATGCAGATATAGCCAAAGAATTACAAAAACATCTTATAGATGAAGGTATAACAATTCATACAGGTACATCAATCAAAGAAGTAAAAAATAATAATGGACAAGTGACTGTCATTTTTAATAATAAAGAATCTAAAGAAATATCAATTAATGCTGAAAAAGTGTTAGTAGCTACAGGTTTAAAGCCACATACTGATAATATTGATCTTGAGAATGCAGGAGTTGAATTAGATCAAAAGGGCAACGTTAAGGTTAATGAATATTTACAGTCTACTCAACCAAATATTTATGCAGCTGGTGATGTAACTGGACTAATGCCACTGGAAACAGTGGCAGCAAAGCAAGGAAGTATAGTAGCTAGAAATATATTTCAAAATGCTAAAGTTACAATCAACTATTTTGAGATTCCTCACGCTGTCTTCACATCCCCACAGGTTGCGGCTGTAGGTATCACGGAAGAGGAATATATGAAAAAGTATAATACTTGTTTATGTAAGATGATTTCTTGGAGTCATGTTGAGAAAGCTGCTGCAATAAAAGAAACCAAAGGTCTTATCAGAATGGTTATTGATCCAGAAACAAAGGTGGTTTTGGGTGTGCATATTGTAGGGCATATGGCAGCAGATATTATTACTACAGCAACTTATGCAGTAAAAAACAAAATGACTATTGATGACATAAGGGACGTTGTGCATGTTTTTCCTACTATGAGTGAAGTTATTAAAAAGGTTGCACAAAGCTTCACTGCTAATTTGGATGATATGGCATGTTGCGTAGAATAAAAATTTACTTAGGCACAAATAAAAGTTAGTAATATTTGATTATTAGTTAGCAGGTATTAATTGTGTAAAAAGTTTGCATTTGAGAGTTTTTTTGCTACACTACATACTATAGTGTTTATTCTTATTTATGAAAAAATATTCACCAAAAACTATACATTTATCAGGACAAGGATTTGAAAAAGCATTAGGTGAGTTAGAATCCAAGATCATGACATTGATTTGGGAGCAGGGCAGTGTTACAGCGCGTTCAGTTAGAGATGATTTGGCAAAGCAACATAGAGAGTTGTCTTTTAATGCTGTAATGACTATCATGAATAGATTGGTTGATAAAGGTATTTTAAAAAAGAATACAAATAAGAAGGTTTATATATACAAACCTTCTGTTTCTCGTGAAAAATTTTCCAGAACTATAGCTAAAGATATTATTTCATCTGTTGTAAAAGATCCTGCGCTTTTTAGTGTGGCTGGGTTTACTGAGTTATTTAATGAAATGGATGATGAAACTATTGATAAGCTAAAACAATTTCTTTCTAGAAAATAGTTGATATGATATTAAAAAATATTAGTCATAAGTTAAAAATCATAGCACTTTTTTCTGTGTTACCGATTATATTTGCAGCACTTGCTCTAGTATCAGTAGGTAAATTACGTGGTGTTTGGGAGTCTTTTATTGCTTTGTGTGCTAAATCATGGAGTTATTTTCTTGATTTTATTTTATATGATAATAATGTATGGATTTTATTGGTTGTTATTGTTTTTAGTGTTGGTTTTATCAAAGGGCTGATTTTTTTTGTTAGTCAGTTGCGTAATGTACATCTTTTGCGTCAAGAGTTTAAAAATAAGATTATATTACAAGCACTACCTGATATTTTAGATAATAGACAAATTATAGTGGTGGATGATGATTATTTATTTGCGCTTACTGTTGGTTTTGTTAAGCCAGTTATATATATATCAAAAAATATGTTTGACACTTTGTCTCTAGAAGAGATTAAGGCAGTTCTTTTGCATGAACAATATCATTTAGAGAATAATCATTCACTGTCATTATTATTAGCTAATACTATTCGAGTAAGTTTTTTCTTTATTCCTATAGTTAAGGAGATTGTATCTTATTTAGTTTTGCGTTTTGAGTTTTTAGCAGATCAAGAAGCAATAAAAGGCACATCTAGAGATGTATTAGCTCTAGCATTATTAAAGACATTTCAACAAGGTAGAGTTGGCTTTCCTGTAACAGCCGTTGGTTTTTCGCAGGGAGCAGATAGAGTTAAATCTATTATAGATCCAACCAGTAAACCTATATTAAATTTGCCTAAGTATATTACAGCCAGTTCTCTTGTTGTTATATTTTTATTGGTATTTTTATTTTTTCAACCACAATCAAGTCAGGCTTATGTTATTGTGAATAGTCAAGCGCAGATTGATAATACATCTGTGCTAGGATATTGTTATGGAGCGAATATGTCGCAGTTGGATTAGGGTGTTGTTTTATTTTTTTTATTTTGTTACACTACATAATGTAGTGTATATACTATGATAATGATTTATTTATGCAGGTGAAACCTATTTTTATTTTTGGTATTTTGTTTTTTGTATTAGTCGCATTTGTGTTATTACTTGTTTTTAGGCAGTCTACAACTAGTATTGCTGTGAATGTAGAGGAGGTTTCTTTTAGTACTGTAGATAATGTAAGAATACAAGGAGATTGGTATTCATCACCTAATCCAAATGGCAAAGCTGTGATTTTATTGCATATGATGAATAGAGATAAATCTAGTTGGATTGATTTTGCATCATTTTTATCAACAAAAGGTTTTGATGTGTTGGCTATTGATTTGCGAGGTCATGGTAATAGTATTTATCAAGAAGATAAATTTTTGGATTATAAATTATTTACAAATGCAGAACATCAGGCTTCAATTAATGATGTATCGGCTGCACTTGATTTTATTGAACAAAATAAAAAAAATACACGTAATAATATTTTTTTGGTTGGTGCAAGTATAGGGGCTAATTTAGCTTTACAATCTTTGCAAATGAATCCAGAGATAAAAAGGGCAGTGTTAATGTCTCCTGGTTTGGATTACAGAGGTATTAAACTTGATAATATCATCCAAGATTTGTCATCAGAACAGAGCGTGATGATGTTGTCTAGTAAGGTTGATACATATTCTACTGAGTCTATAATAAAACTTGAAAAATTAATACCTGCTTCAGTTAGATATATTGCGTTGACAAATTTAAATAAAGGACATGGTACAGATATGTTTCAAACTGAGCCTGATTTAGATACAAGGATAGTTGATTGGTTATTGGAAGATTCTGTTTCAAATCAAAAGTAATCCACAGGCAGGAATGTGACACACTACGTAATGTAGTGTATAATATAAATATTCAATATAAGATAAAATTTTTTATAAAAAAATATGACTAAAAATTTAAAAATTGATAAGGTGATTAATAATTTAACAATAATTGTTGTATTGTTTTTTCTAGTTAATCAGTATTTCACTAGTCAAGTACTTGGTTCAAACAGACCAAAGTCATCTGGTCCAAAAATTGAATTGCGCAATGGCGCGACAGAGGGAGAAATTATACAAGCTGTATTACCTCAGAATTCTGATACAGTAAGACCTTATAAATGGCAAGGTCAGGAAGTGACATTGAGTGCACAGGTACCAGGTAATGGATATGATAAATTAGTAGAAATGAATAGATTGAGTCTAGCTACACCAGAGCAACAACAGCGCTACAAGACTTTGACTGATGAAATATATCATCCTTGTTGTGATGTATCTATTAGTAGATGTGGATGTAAACATGCCGTAGCAGCACAAGGTTTGATAAAGTTTTTACTTACAGAAGGTTATGATGATAATCAAATTAAAGATGAAGTATTTTTATGGAATCGCTACTGGTGGCCAAAGCATTATGCTACAGCTGCAATTTATCTAAATTCCCAAGGATCCAATCCATCTACTATTAGTACAGCAGATTGGCTAGGTCCTAGTTTGTCGACTATTAGGTCTGGTCGAAAAATGAGAGCCGCTTTGGGACGTTAGCATTTTATAATAATACAATTAAGTAATTAATATATAAAAATTAAATAATTAACATATAAAAATATGACAGACAATAATAAACAAGATAATAATATTGATCCAGAATTAGTTGCTCGTTTACAATCTGTTTTGGCAGAGAATAAATCACAAACAACAACAAAAGCTGGATTTAAACTAAATAACAATTATCTTATTTTAGCAGTTTTGGTATTGATGGTTGTTGTGTCTGGTGTACAAGCAGCTAAATTAAGTAGTTTAGGCAGTGGATCTTCTGCTACACCTGCGGCAAGTTCTAGTGGGTCTACAGGTGGTACTACATTACCTGATTCTTTACAAAATTTACCTTCTCAAGTTGGTGGTTGTTAAGTGTAAGTATAGTTTATTCTAAAAAAAATTATTATGATTAAAACAGTTAAGTATTTTTTAGTTTTCTCATTGTTTTTTTTATCAGCTATACTTTTTGCCAACGGTGTTAATGCAGCATCTGATATAGCAAGTTTGCCGGTGAATTTGGGAGTGGCTAATATTACAAGTATATTGTATGTAGTTGCTTTTATTGGTGGCGCATTAATGATTTTGACACCTTGTTCTGCTGCTACAATACCTGCGTATTTTGCTAATACTTTTGGTGATAAGTCTGATGGATCAAAGAGTAAAATCACACAACGTACTATAATATTTTTTCTAGGCTTTTCAGTAGTATATGCATTTATGGGTGGTGGCGCGTCTATTTTTGGACGGTGGTTAAATCTCTATCAAGAGCAATTAGCAACAACAGCAGGGGTATTATTGATTGTATTTGCTTTATTTATATTATCTGGTAGAACTTTTTCTTCTATTTTTTCGGTTGTGAATACAAAAAGAAATCAAAGTGCAAAAGGTACATTTGCTTTTGGATCTTTATTTGCAATTGGTTTTAGTGGTTGTGCTGGGCCTATTTTAGCAGGTATATTGACTATTGCCTCAGGATTGCCAACTACTCAAGCAGTATTATTAATGTTCTTTTACTCATTAGGCATGGGAGTTCCGTTGTTGTTATTATCATTGTTGTTTGATAAGTATAATATAATGAATACTAAGTTTTTTAAATGGAATAAAGAGTTTAGTATTATGGGGCGAAAAGTGCATCTGGGACTACCTAATATTATAAGTGGAATATTGCTATTAGCATTGGGTGTAGTATTTATTGTTTTTCGTAGTACATCTACTTTAAGTGCGACTTTTCCAAGAAAGATAACAGATATTGGTTATGGTTTGCAAGATTGGTTATTAGCACTCAATTTGCCTCCTTATATTGATGTATTAGTATTAGTTGCAGCTGGTTATGCTTTGGTAAAATTTCTTATGAAAGTAGCTGCTGATAAACAGAACAGTGGATTTCAAATAGATTTTAATATTGAGAAGACAAAGTTTTTGTTAACGGGTATTGTTGTGTTGTTATTTGTCTTTAATCAATTTTTATTTTTTACAAAAACAGAAGAGATAAAGAAGCAAAATGCAGCTATTGCAGAAGCAGCTAGACCAGCAGAGTTAGATGTTATAGTTATTAATGATAAAGAATGTGATGATTGTTTTGATGCTGTGCAGGCATTAGAGTTGGTAAAATCACAAAATGTCAAAATTATTAATGAAAAAGTCATTGATGTTAGTTCGGACGAAGCCCAGAGCTTGATTGCAGAACTAGACATCAAACAAATTCCAAATTTTGTTATTAAAGGCGAGTTGAAAAAAGAAGATTCATTGTGGTCATTGCTATCACAAAACGGTGTAATAAATGAAAATAATGATACTTTTTTCATCAAAACAGTTCCGCCACCATATCTAAATATTGAAAGCGGAGAAGTAGAAGGCAGATTTAGTGTGAGTTATATAACAGATGAATCTTGTTCTGAGTGTTATGATGTAACTAGACATAAAGCTGTATTAGAAAGTTTTGGAATGGCTACAGTTTCAGAAAATACTATAGATATTGCCTCTACACAAGGTCGTGCATTATTATCTAAATACAACATCACATCTGTGCCTACTATTATACTAGAAGGTGATTTGGATAAATATCCTATTTTAGAAAGAGTATGGCCACAGGTTGGTACTGTTGAGGAGGATGGTGCTTATATTTTTAGAAAGCCAGAAGTAATGGGAGTGTATAAGGATTTATCAACAGGCAGTGTAGTTGATCCGCAGACTATAGCTGAAGAAGCTACAGCAGGTGATGCGACTAATTAATTGGGTGTTTTGATTTGTTTTTAAAAAGTTGCGCAATATTTTTGCGTAACTTTTTATTTTGTAGTAATGTACATATACTATATGTACTATAATATATACAATATGTCACACAATCACAATCATAATCATTCAGTAAAAAATATAAAGATAGCTTTTTTTCTAAATGTATTTTTTACTATTATAGAGTTTATTGGCGGGTATTTAACAAATAGTATAGCCATAATGTCAGATGCATTACATGATCTTGGTGATTCGTTTTCTTTAGGTTTGGCTTGGTTTTTGGAAAAATTTTCTTCCAAAGAAAAAACAAAGAAATTTTCATATGGATATAAACGTTTTTCTTTGTTGGGGGCTTTTATCAATGCTATGGTTTTGTTAGTTGGTTCTTTATTTATCTTGACTGAGGCTATTCCAAGGTTGATAAATCCAGAAATATCAGATGCTCGTGGTATGTTTGTTTTGGCTATTTTTGGTGTTCTGGTTAATGGTATTGCTGTTTGGAAGACTTCAAAAGGTAAAACTATGAATGAAAAAGTGATTTCTTGGCATCTTTTGGAAGATGTTTTAGGGTGGATAGCTGTTTTGATTATGAGTATTGTTATGATGTTTACAGATCTATATATATTAGATCCAATTTTGTCTATATTGATTACTCTTTATATATTGTGGGGAGTTTTAAAAAATTTAAAAGCTACAGTTTTATTGTTTTTACAGGCTACTCCTCATAATTTGGATATTGGTTTTGTAGAGTCAAAGTTATTAGAAAATAATTTGGTGAAAGAAGTGCATGATACACATGTTTGGTCATTGGATGGTGAAGAGCATATTTTAAGTACTCATATTGTAATTAGAAAAGATGCTACAAAGTCTGAAATAGAACAAATAAAATGTCAGTTGAAGGATGATTTAAAACAGATTGATGTTAGACATTCTACATTGGAAATTGAGTTTGAAGATGAAAGTTGTGTTAGGTGTTGTTGATGTGGTTATTTTTTATTTTGTTATTGTGAAGCGTCATCATAATATTGCGATGACGTTTTTTGTAACCTTTTGGTTGTTTTTTGCTATTATATTAGTAGAGGCCTTAAATTAATTTATTGTGAATTTGCAATTAGATAACAATATAGAGAAATTGGTGCAGTCATGTATTCAAGGAGATGTTGAGTCATATCATAAGTTATACAATGCTCTGCACAGGCAGTTGTTCGGTTTTATTGTTTCTAGAACAAATAACCGAGAGGATGCTAAAGATATTTTACAAGATGTATTTATAGATCTTTGGCGTGCGTTGCCAAAATTTTCTTACAAATCAGACAAGCAGTTTTATAGTTTTGTATATACTATTATCAAAAGAAAATTAGCACGGTATTATAATTCCAATATTGATACAGTTGAGTTTGATGATGATTATATAAGCGAAAACTATGAGTCAGTAAATAATGATACTATTTTGTTATTACGTTTAGTAAGAAAATTAAAACCAAAATATAGGGAAGTATTGGAATTACGTTATTGGTCAGATTTGACCTTTGCAGATATTGCAAAATTATTAAATACAAAAGAGACAACAGTCAAAGTGCGTCATCATCGCGCATTAAAAATGCTACATGTATTAACTAAAGAATAAAATGGAAAATAATATAGACAAAAAAATACAAGCGATTAGTATCAAACATTTGTCTGATGATGAGAGTAATCAAATGTGGGAACGTATAAATGCAGAGATGGGAAGGTCAGCACCTACTGTTGGTTTTTTATCAATTTTAATTCATAAACCTATGATACAAATAGCACTTATATTTATGTTATTGTTTGGTGGTTCAGTTGCAACTGTGGCAGCTGCTAATAACGCCAAACCTGGCGATCTGCTCTTTCCATTGGATAGAGCCATTGAGAATGTTCAAATAAAAATCGTACCAGAAGACAAAAAAGATGAACTAAAAGTGAAATTTGCACTTGAGCGAGCTGAGGAGATGGAGGATGTGATTTTAGAAAGTTTGGATAGTACAGAATTGACTTCAGAGCAACCAGTAACTAGTACAACTACTGATGATATAGCTACTACCACCGATGATATACTTAAGGTTGATAGGGTAAAAATTGAAAAAGTTTACGCAACTGCATTTGATTATGCAGAGCAGGTTAAACAAGAGTTGTTGGATAATGGAAATGAACAGGCAGCAAAGTCTATAGACGATATTATTAATAGATTGAATCTTAGTTTGAATGAGTTGCCAGATAATCTAAAGCTAGAGATTGAAAAAGATTCTGATGATAATAAACTGAAGATTGAGGTGAAAAATAAAGATAGTGAAGAAAAACTTAAGTTTGAGGTTGATGGTGAAAAAAGTGAGTATGAAAACAAAAATGCAGATGGTAATAAGGTAAAAATTAAAGTTGAAGATGATGGCAGGGTAAAGGTTGAATATAACAAGAAAGATGTAGATGATTCGGATCAAGATAATGCTACAGATAAAAAAGATAATAGTCATAACACGGGTCTATCTGAGGCAAATGTAAAAATTTATCAAGGCAAAACCGTTATAGAAGTAGAATTCAATGATAGCAAGTCTGTTATAACAACAAATTTGTCCAATCGTTCTGATATCATAGATTTACTCGTTGAGAAATTTGATGTTTCTGCAGAGGATGTAGATAGTGTACTAAAAATAGAATATAAAAATATTTCTGATGATAAACAGGAACAAGATGATGATTTATTAGATGATTCTATAACTGATAACAATATTGAAGATATGCTTGTATTGAAAAAGGTTGAGGCAGAGAGTGATGGCGATGGGATGAAAATAAAAGTAAAGTTTGAAGATATAGAAGTAGAATTTTTTATTGAAGATAAAACAAGAGAAGCAGTTATAGATTTTGTGGCTGATAAGTATGGTTTGGATAAAGATGATGTAGATGACAAATTGCAGTTTGAACTTTAATTTTTATTATAATAACAATAGCCCCAGCAGTGGGGTTTTTGTTATGGGTGTATAGTAGTATAATAAAAAAGAGTTTAATTATTTATTGTATTTATTTATGAATGTTCATCCATTATTAGTTCATTTTCCTGTAGCAATGTTTACAGTTTTTGCTTTGTTGGAGTTTTTACCAGAAAAGAAAATTGCTAAATATATTGATATAAATATCAAATATCATATTGGATTATTCTTGTTAGTGGTTGGTGTTGTTGGAGCATCAGCTGCTTTGGCAAGTGGCGAGGCCATTGAAGATACTTTTCGTGCTGTGAATAATATTGTAGAAGTGCATTCAGCTTTTGCAACTGCTACTACTTGGATTTTTGGAATTTTATTATTTGCTTATATTTTTAAATATATAGCAAGGCAACCATTTTGGATAAATTTGCAAAAACAATTTTCTTTTTTGCTGTTTGTGCAGAAATTGGCAAATATTTTATTCCAAAGACAAATCCGATTACTATTGGCGATTATAGGTTTGATTAGTATTTCTATTACTGGAGCCTTGGGTGGAGCTATAGCCTATGGTCCTGAAATTGACCCTTTTGTATCTTTTATTTATAGTTTATTTTTTTAAAATTTATATACACAGACACGGTTTATTATGCTATAATATTAGTATAATGGTTGGATATATCTCATGTTTAATTTAGAGAAAATAAGCAATAATACAATCATAATAGGAGGTATAATACTAAGTTTGACATTAGTGGCTTTGTTTTTGCCTTTGTGTCAATCTTATATGTCTGGACAGAGCAATGCAAATCACTCCAAAATGGTAGAATGTTGTGGTGCTGAAAAAATTTCTAATTTAACAACAGCTCAACATATTGATTATTTGCAAACACTATTGAATATTTCTTTATCACAAAGTTTTTATGAGTTGTTATTGAGTTTGTTTGTTGTGTTGTTTGTTTTTGTAAGTATTGTTTTTGTTGATAAAAGTTTTTTTGCTACTTCATATAGTTCTAAAATATTTTCGATGTTTCCCGATATTATATTGTGGAAACCGTTGCAATTTGCTTATTCTCACGGAATAATTCAAGGAAAACACTTGGATTGAGTTATAGTTATTGTTTATATTATATTATCTATACTTTGTATAGTAATAATGACTAATTTATAACGTTTAACTATATATGGATAAAAAACCAAGTGTTTTTACTGTTTTAGGACCAGAAAAAAGTTTTGTTCTAGGAATAGTAGTAACAGTGTTAGTTGTTATAGTTGTTGGCTTTTTCTTTTTATTAAGTCAGAGAATGAATAGCTCAGATTCATTAGCTAATAATAACACAACACAAGTAAAATCTACATCATCTAGACAAACGCCGCCCATCCCAACTGCTAATGGTGATATAAAAATTCAACCAGTTTCTGATACAGACTGGGTGAGAGGTAACAGAGATGCAAAAATAAGCATTATTGAATTTTCTGATACAGAATGTCCATTTTGCAAAAGATTGCATCCAACCATGAAAAAAATTATTGATGAATATGGTGATGATGTACAATGGATTTATAGGCATTTTCCATTAGAAACACATGCAAAAGCTCGAAAAGAAGCTGAGGCAGTTGAATGCGCTGGTGAATTAGGTGGTAATGATAGTTTTTGGTCTTATCTTGATAGAGTATTTGAAATTACGCCATCTAATGATGGACTTGATTTGGCATTATTGCCAGATATTGCTGAATATGTAGGATTGGATCGTAGTGAGTTTGAAGCGTGTTTGAATTCTGGTAAGTACGCTGGTAAAATTGAGGATCATTATCAACAGGCGCTTGCGGCTGGTGGTCGTGGCACACCTTATTCAGTATTGATCTCAGGCGATCAGAAAATTCCTCTTTCAGGAGCATTGCCTTATGAACAAATAAAAGCTACTATTGATGCTTTGTTAAAATAAATATGTAATATTAAAAAAATAAGTATGAAAAAGAATATTATAATAACTAGTGTAATTATTGTTGCTATTGTGTTATTGGTTGTTATCAATAACACAGGTAAAAATAATAATTCTGTTCCTAGTAATACCACTACTCCTGCGGGAACAAGTGCAGAAACTAGTGTAGATTTTTCTACACCAGATGTGAAAGAATTCACAATGACTGCTAAGCAGTGGGAATTTTCACCAAGTACTATAACAGTCAACAAGGGTGATAAGGTTAGATTATTGGTTACTAGTATTGATGTTGCCCATGGTATTAATTTACCTGATTTTGGAGTGTCTGGATTTATTAACCCTGGTAAACAAACCGTAGTAGAATTTGTTGCTGATAAGCAAGGTACATTTTCTTTTTTCTGTAATGTTGCCTGTGGTATTGGTCATAGTAATATGCGTGGTACGCTTATTGTTAATTAAAAAATATGAAAATTTTATTAATTAGTATACTAATTATCGTAACACTGGCGCTTGGGGGTTGGTGGTTGGGCAAGACTACAGCTATAAACACCAGTACAACAACTGATACATCGGCTATATCTACTAATTCAGTACAGAAAAATAGTGTCAAAGAGTTTGATCGTGTAATATCTGGATTTGCTTATAATCCAAATTCTATTGATGTCAATCTTGGCGATCAGGTTGTTGTTAATATTACGAATAATGATGATGTGACACATGGTATTAATTTGCCTGCATTTGGTGTTGCAGAGTTTGTAGAGCCTGGCACAACTAAGCGTATAGAGTTTTTAGCTGATAAAACTGGATCACCTGAGCTATTTTGTTCATCTGATCATGGGGAGAAATTACTAATAAATGTAAAAGGTTAATTATAGTACGACCTTGTTAATTAAAATAATTTATGACAAAGAATATTGTAATATCAGTACGTGGAATTATGCAGGTATTAAAAAAACCTAGTTATATCTTGTTAGTTGTATCTATAACCATATTTATTATTGTCTTGTCTATATGGCTATCTATGAATCAGTTTGTGCTATGGGTTTTGTCTGATAGTGTATTTTCTTTTGGTGTTAAGTTAAAATTATTATTTAGCACTTTAGGTGCATTTAAGACAAATTTTACTTTATTTTCAAGAATAACTACAATTATAGTCGCTGTGTTATCGGGTGTTAATATAGCTTTGTTAATATTTTATTTTAAAAAACGTATTAAGCTACAAGCAGCAGCCGGCACAAGTACTTTTGGTATTATAGCAGGATTGTTAGGTGTTGGTTGTTCTGCTTGTGGTTCGGTGGTTTTATCATCTATTTTTGGTTTAGCCGCAACTGCTTCTGTGATTAATATTTTACCTTTTCAGGGCAATGAAATAGGCGTAGTGAGTGTGATTATTTTATCATTTTCCATATACACAATAGCCAAGAGAATAGATAATCCTTTGTTTTGTAAAGTAAAACCAACAAATAAAAAATAATATGACAGAAAAAAATAGTGAATTAACAAAAAAGCAACGTAGAGAATTACGAAAGGAAAAGTTGTTACAAGAAAGAATGCTAAAGAAAAAATCAGAGATGTTAAAAAAACGTTTACAATACTCAGTTATTGGAATTATATTAATAGGTGTGATAGTTGGTATTGTTTATGTAATTGCTAGTCAGCCAATATTACCTTCTAAAACAGCACAGGGTCATATCGAGGATGTTCCTGATTCACATATACTTGATGAGCCTATGGATTTGCGTGTTCATAAGCATATGCTTGAACATGCTGATGGCTCAGGTCCTCCTGGTATAATTATTAATTATAACTGTATTGATTTTGCGTGTGATAATGGTATGATTGAAGAGTTAGAGGGTATTGTTTCTGATTATCCAGAAAATGTTTATCTAGCTCCATATACAGGTATGTCTGAAATGCTTGTTATTACAAAGTCAGATAAACAGGAGGTGTTAGACGGCTTTGATCGTGAAAAAATTATAGATTTTATCGAGGATTAAAATTATCTTTAGGAAGTAGTGCATTATAGTAAATTATCAGATTTATGTTTAAGAAGTTAGTTAATTTGTTTATTATAGTATCTTTACTTGGATTGTTTTTGACATCATTTGCTATGTCTAGTTGTGGAGTAAATGGCATGCATATAAATCCAAGTTTGAGTAGTTCATGTGAGTTAAGCAATAGCGATGCTATGATGGCAATGGATCATATTTCTGGAATGGCTATGGTGTTTTTGGCTGTTTTTGTAAATATAATAACGATTATTGTTGTATTTTTTTATAGGTTTAGATTGCAGGTTTACCAAAGAGTACAAGACAAAGGTTCTACCAATCATGATCAGCAACAGGGGGTAAATAGCTATTATTATTTAATGAAACCATTTGATAGATTGTTATTCTATTTGACTAAGATATATAGAAAACACTTTTTCTTTGCATCTATTTAATTATTTTTTGATATTTTGTATATCAAAATATATTTGTGCTTTTAGAAAAAGTGTTTTTTTATTTATGTAAATATTAAATATATCTTATGAGTAAGAATAAAAAACAAAACTATATTTTAGGAATCATAGGTGTAGTTGCTCTGTTATTTATTGGTTATATGTTGGGTCAAGGTGGTGGAGATAAGACTCCTAAAGCTGAAGGTAAATTAGAAATATTAGAGACTGATTATGATTTTGGTGTGATAGGATTGGATAATGTAACCCATGAGTTTCCTATAAAAAATATAGGCGAGGGACCATTGAAAATTTCTCGCGTAGCAACATCATGTGGCTGTACAACAGCGCAGTTACAAAAAGGTGGTGAGACTAGTGTAAAATTTGGTATGGATCATGGTAATCTGCCAAAGCCTAATATGACTCTTGAGCCTGGTGAGGAAGCTGTTGTATTGGTTACTTACAATCCACTGACACATGGATTGAAAAATGCTGCTGGTACATTTCGTCGTATAGTATATATTCAGACAGATAATCCACGGTCTGAATATGAACTAAGTATCAGCATGAAAGTAGATCCAAATAAAAAGATAGTACAAAATCCAAAAATAGAAGTAAATCAATCTTCTTATGATTTTGGCAAAATCAACAGAAAAGATGGTATTGTGGAAACTACTTTTACTATTACAAATAGCGGTAGTGAAGAGTTGGTTATTGAAGATATGTCAACATCATGTGGCTGTACAACTGCAGAGCTTAGCTCAAAAACTTTGAAATCAGGTGAGTCTGCTGATTTGTTAGTTAAGTTTGACCCTGACTTTCATAAAGAGCCTCAAGGCAGGCTAGAGCGTACAGTTACATTGTTTACTAATGATCCTGATAATTCAGAATTTAATGTTGATATATATGCGGAAATTATTGAATAAAGTATTGTTTGTTACATTTTTGGCTTTAGCCTTTGTTCATAATATTCATAGTGTTTCTGCTGTTGAGTTTAAAAAAGCAGATGTGTATTATAATGAGGCTTGTGGAGGTTGTAGTATATATCTAACAGAAAAGTTAGTGCCTTATTTGCAAGAGCAAGGCATAGAAGTTGAAATGCATGATTATGTGAATAACAAACAAGCTAGAAAAGATATGAATGACTTGCAATATTCATTGGGTATTCCTTATGAATTGCAAAGTCATATTATGGCATTTATAGATGGTGGAGAGTTAGTTATTGGTGGACATGTGCCTCTGGAAAGAGTTGATGAATTGTTTCAAGCAGAAAAACTACCTAAACAATTAGTTGTTTATCAGGATAAAATGTTGGAAATGGGTATAGATCCTGAAGGGGTGACATATACAGTTTGGCAACCATATGTTGAGGTTCGCGAATATCCTTTGGATGAGTCATTATCTAGCTATTTGGGAGACTGGCAGTCTGGAGGTTTACAAGAAGATACTTGGCAAAAAAAATCATTATTACCATTAGTTCTTATGTCAGGTTTGGTTGATGGTTTAAATCCTTGCGCGTTTGCTGTGTTGTTATTTTTTGTAGCTTTTTTATATTCCATTAGACGATCAACTAAACAAATTTGGGTGATGGGTATGACTTATATTGCTGGAATATATTTGATTTATCTAAGTATTGGCTTGGGTCTATTTCAGGCTATTACAATATCAACACAGCCACATTTTATAGCCAAGGTTGCTGCTTGGTTGATAATAGCACTTGGTGCTCTGGCTGTGGTTCAATACTTTTTCCCAAGTTTGCCGTTTAGATTTCATTTACCTTCATTTTCAAAAAGTAAAATCAGAGAATGGTTAACCAAAGCAACATTGCCAGCTAGTTTTGTGGCTGGTATCATAGTTGGTTTATGTACATTTCCATGTTCTGGTGGTATTTATGTTGCTGTGATAGGAATGTTAACAGTGCAGAGTTCTTTTTGGCAGGGACTGGGGTATTTGATTATGTATAATATAATGTTTGTTGTACCATTATTGGTTATATTATTTGCAATAGGTAATAAAAAATCTGCAACTCGTGTAGAGCTTTGGGAGAAGAAAAATGCAAGTATGTTTAAATTAATTAGTGGAATAGTGATGCTTGTATTGGGTGTTATAATTCTTGTTTGGTTTGTGTAAAAATATGATTATTTTTATTTCTGTATTAAGCATAATAGCTATTTATATAATAGTTGCTTTAACAAACTTAAAAGTATGCGCAATATGTACAGCAGTTAGTTTAACATGGTTGGGGGTGTTTATTATGTATATTTTTAATATGCATAATGAGATTGCGTGGTTGGGAATTATGATGGGTGGTAGTGTTATTGGCTTGATGTATAAAGTAGATGAATATATGAAGAAAAATAATTACAAAAGAATTTGGTTGATAAGGATATTTATTGTTGTTTTTGGATTTTTATTTGTTTATTTTCTTATTGAAAAATCTTGGCAAGTGTTTTTTTGGTTAATACCTTTGGCCTTGATTAGTTTTACTATGGCGTTTTTGTTTTTACAGAAAAAGTCAACCACAGATGACGCTGAGTTGTCAGTAGAGTTGCAGAATAAGCTAGATAATTGTTGTGATTAAAATAAATTTAAGTGATAGTATGGCTGTGGAAAAGATATGCCTTGCATTGTATATATAGTTGTGTTATTATACCCCTATAGGGGGGATAGGGGTATATAATTTAAATCCAAATAATTATGGCAGGAAATAATCATAAATATAAAACTCAGGTTTTGCGTAGGTTAAAAATTATCAGAGGACATATTAATAAAGTAATTGATATGGTTGAGGCTGATGAGTATTGTGTTGATATAATTCATCAGTCACTTGCAGTTCAGAGTGCACTGAAAAAGGTTGATTCATTGGTTTTGGAAGATCACTTGTCAAACTGTATACCAAAGGCTCTACCTGGTGTTGATAATGAAAAGCAGAAAGAGTTGCTGGCACTCTATAAGGCTAGTAGAAAATAATTATTTAAGTATAAGTAATTTTATGAAATCGCAAGATGTTTTGATAACTATATTATTAATAGGTGCTTTGGTTGGTATAATATGGTCTACAGTTGGTTTATTTTCTAAGGATATAGATACCACAGATAATACTCCAGAGAGTTATAGACAGGCAGTGAGCGCAGAATTAGAAGATAAATGTCAAACTCCAGATGGTTATACAGATGATGAATGGCAGGAGCATATGTCCCATCATCCAGACAGGTATAAAGAATGTTTTAATTAAGAGTTTTTAGGAGTTTTATGAAAGATATCCCGTACAAAAATATAGATACATCCGAGTTGAAAGAAATGATGAAGGTCAAGGATTTTTTGTTGATTGATGTCAAAATACCAGAACAGGCACATATACCAGGTACTGATTATTTTTTACCTTTTGATAAAATTCATTTAACCATAGAGCAACTTGGTGTAGATAAGTCAGAAAAAATTGTATTGTATTGCCGCTCTGGGTATACCAGTAGTATTGCTGCTGAAAAATTATCAGAAATGGGTTATGTAAATGTATTTAATTTATTAGGGGGAACAATCGCTTGGAAGCAGTCAGGTGGTTTGGTAGAGGATTTTGAATAGTTAAAATTTTATGAAGACAACTAAAACAAAATCAATATTTTGGGGAGTTATTGCTAGTTTGGGTATGGCATTGTTTTATGTTTTTATTATGTTTTTGACTATGCCGTATAGCGAGGTGTGGTATCAGTTTGTCAGTTTTTGGTATTTGATTATTGGCATTGTGATAGGTTTTGGTATTCAGATAGGGCTTTGGGTTTATATTAAAAATTGTGGTCATATGGATGCTTCCGGTGGTGTTGCAGGAGCCAGCGGTGCTATGTCTGGAACAGCAATGTTAGCATGTTGCGCCCATCATTTGGCAGATGTTTTGCCTATATTAGGACTGTCTGGGGCAGCAATATTTTTAACACAGTATCAGAGACCTTTTTTGGTTTTAGGACTATCTATTAACTTATTAGGCATTGCTTATATGTTGCGCATATTAGGCAAGCAAACAAAATAATTTTATTATTCATAATAATTATATGAATGACTCTCAAGGACAATTAACTGAACAACAAAACAAAACACGTATCATGATGATATTGTTAGCTTTTGGTATTTTTTCTATTTTATTGATTGGCGCATTTTGGTTTTTTCTGTCACCTGGTCAAACTGTTAATTTAGCTTTTGCTTATGTAGTAGGGTTATCCATGATAGTTTTACCTTGTACATTGCCGTTGGCTTTTGTCATAGTGCCACTGGCTATGAAACAGAATCCAAAGAAGGGATTGATAATGGCTCTTTTGTTTGGACTGGGATTGTCAGTTACGTTGTCATTATATGGAGTGTTTGTAGCATTGATTGGAAAGGCAATTGGATTAGATGCGGCTATTGAACAAGCTGGCCCTCTTAGTCGAGTTTTGTTTGTGGTTGGTGGTCTGGCAGCGTTTGTTTTTGGATTGTCTGAGTTAAAATTAATCAAATTCAAAATTCCTGGTTTTTCCGGATCGCATCCTGATTGGGTTATAAAGCATGGTGATTATTTGAAAGCTTTTTTCTTAGGAATGTTTCTTGGGAACGCAGGTGTTGGTTGTCCTAATCCATTGTTCTATGTCTTGTTAGGAGATATTGCGGTTGTAGGATCAGTTGCAAATGGTTGGTGGCTTGGATTCATACACGGAGTTGGCAGGGCTACGCCTTTGATATTTTTGACAATTTTAGGAATATTAGGAGTTAATGCAGTTGGCAAAATAGCTACCAAGGGAGCTGTAGTAAAGAAGGTATCTGGAATTGTTTTGATAATTTTGGGAGCATTTATAATCATTAGTGGTACTTCTCATAAGTGGTATGAAGAGTCTGTAGTACATAAGGGTTGGAATAGAATAGTGAATACAGTAGCTGGTGATCAGGTGGCAGAAATAATGGATCATGACGAAGGAGTTGATTTGCCAAAAGATCATCCAGATATAGAGGTTCAAGATTTAGAAAAACATGAACATTCAGATGGTGTTCCAGTTGACCATGGGCATATTTTGGTAGATGATGCTAAATCTGATGCTCATGCTGAAGAAGAGCCTGGTGATTGGATTCCAGCACCATGGCCACCATTTGTTTTAGCATTTTTAATTTTTATACCTTTGTTTTGGTATAAAATAAAAAAAGAATAATAAAATTTATCAAACATAATTATTAACCACAAATTATATGATAAAACTACAATTATTAACTAATATGGGATGCAGTCATTGTGCTGCAGCTAAAGTAACTTTAGATGAAGTAAAGGCAGATTTTCCTAATCTAGAAGTTGAGGAAGTAGATATGACCACTCCAGAAGGTCAGGAAATGTTGGGTAAGTTTATGGTGATGTCATCTCCAGGTGTCATCATAAATGATGAACTATTTGCTCAAGGAGGGTTAGATAAAGATAAATTAGTAGAAAAATTAAAATCATTAGAATAACAATTATATGACAGAAGCTAACATGACTTGTCCAGTTTCAAAAAGTTCAGTAGACGTCGCGTCTGCAATTAACTCAGGCGATACTTCTGAGTATAAAGGAAAGGTTTTTTATTTTTGTTGCTCTGGTTGTAAAACAAAGTTTGATGAAGCGCCAGAGCAGTATCTGGTTGATTTACCTGAAGATAAGCCATCTCATTCAGGTTGTTGTGGAGGTGGAGGTGGCGGTTGTTGTTAAATAATATTAAATTTATGAGTTGTTGTGGATCACATAGTAATCATTCGATGAATGATAAAAAAGAATCTTTGCCTAGTAAAAATAATAATGCAGTAGATAGCCCTATGGGCACTACTAATAAAGCTTGGATTTGGGTAGTGGGCGGTATTATTATTGTTGGGCTTGTTACCATGATGTTTTAATAATAAAAATATGCAATACGCTTGGCTTATTTGGAGTTTAATATTATTGGTTATTTGGGGGGTTGTTTATTTTTCTCTAAAAGACAAAACTAGTAAAAAAGAAATGTTGGTTGTGAGTTTTTGGACTTCATTGATGGGATTAACTGAGCCGATTTTTGTACCTGAGTATTGGAGTCCTCCATCAATATTGAATCTGGCTGAAAGAACTGGTTTTGATATTGAGAGTTTAATTTTTGCTTTTGGTGTTGGTGGTTTGGCAGTTGTTATTTATGAGATATTTTTTAAGGTTCAACATAGTAATTTTTCTACTAATGAAAGGAGAAGTCATAGACACAAGTATCATTTGTTGGCATTGTTATCAGCGCCTATAATATTTATTATTCTTTTGCTGGTTACTGATATAAATTCTATATATAGCACAGTTATTGCGTTGGTAGGAGGTGGTATTGCTACTTGGTATTGTAGACCTGATTTGAAAAAGAAAATGTTGACCACGGCTTTTATTTTTACAGGTCTTTATTTTGTCTATTTTTTTACTTTGATACTTGCTTATCCTGGTTATGTTGAGCAGGTTTGGAATTTATCAGCTATCTCAGGTGTATTGATTGTTGGTGTACCTCTGGAAGAGTTGATGTTTGCTTGGGCATTAGGTTTTTTATGGTCTAGTGTTTATGAGCATATTAAATGGCAAAAAATAATTAATAAATCTTAATAATTGAAAGGAGGTGATATTTATGAAAAATAAGAATTTCAACAAAATGGGTATGAAGATGGGTATATTTTTTGTTATTTTATTCATAGTTTGTTTTGTTTGGTTTTATCTTCGTGGTGGTAGTACAGAAATAAAACAATTACATGATTCATTGTTTGCCTTAACATTCTTTGGTTGGAGCGGTATGAATTTTAGTAGTTTTGTTATAGGATTAATACAGTCATTTGTTTGGGGGTATATATCAGTTGCTCTTTGGGGTTTGGCTGGATTTTTCTCTAAAGAGTAAATTTTTTGATAAAGGTAGTATATAAATTTTTTATATATTATCTTGGCTAAAAAATTTTAATAATTAATAAAAATTTATGTCAAAATATAGTCATTCAAAACAATTAAATCTTTCTTTTGATGAAGCTGTAGAAAAAGTTATTACAGCTTTGAAAGAAGAGGGGTTTGGTATATTAACTGATATTGATGTTCAGAAAACTTTGAAAGAAAAGTTGGATGTTGATTTCAAACAATATCGTATATTAGGTGCGTGTAATCCACCTAGAGCTTATAAGTCATTGCAATCAGAAGAGGAAATAGGTTTGTTATTACCTTGTAATGTTATTGTGTATGAAAAAGATGATGCAGTTATAGTGTCAGCTATTAATCCAATTACAGCTTTTTCAATAGTTGATAATAATGATTTACAAGAGGTAGCTGGTGAGGTTGATAGTATGTTGCGATCAGCATTGGATTCATTAGAATAATATATTTATGAATAAAAAAACCCAATTGAATATTCAGGGTATGAGTTGCGCTTCTTGTGTAGCGCATATTGAAGGTGATTTGAATAAAAAAGATGGCATCCAATCTGCTCGAGTTAATTTTGCTACAGAACAATGTCAGATTGAATATGATGAATCAAAGATTAGCCAAAAAGAAATATTACAAACTATTAAAAAAGCAGGCTATACAGCTATTGCACAAGATGATATTGACGACAATACTGAATCAAGTCATCAAGATATAAATAATTCCAATATAGACCGTGATGAAGTTGGTGGTCATGACCATTCAGCACATGTAGCAGCTGAGAGTGAAAAACATATAAAACAACGATTACAAAGATTGGTTTTGGCAGCTATTTTGTCTGTTATTATTTTATTTTTGACATTTGTTGTAGATATAAAAAGTGGCAGTTTTATTATGATGTTGTTGTCTATTGGTGTATTGTATGCTGGACGTGAATTTTTTCAAGTTGGTTTTCCATCTCTATTTCGTGGTAGGCCTGATATGAATACTTTGGTAGCTTTGGGCACTTCAGCGGCATTTTTTTATTCAGCTTATAATACATTATTTGTACCCGATGGTGTGGAATATTTTATGGACGTGGGTATTATTATCACCTTTATTCTTTTGGGTAGATATTTAGAGGCACAGGCAAAAGGAAAAGCATCAGAGGCTATTAAAAAGTTATTACAATTATCTGCAAAAGTAGCTCACAGAGTAGTTAGTGATGATAAGGTAGAAGATGTGCCAGTTGATAAGTTGCAAAAAGGCGACCTGTTACTTGTTAAACCAGGTGAGAAAATTCCTGTAGATGGAAAAATTATCAAAGGCTCTGCCACTGTTGATGAGTCAATGGTTACAGGTGAGAGTATTCCGGTTGATAAAAAAACAAATGATTTAGTCATAGGTGCAACTATAAATGGTAACCAGACATTTACTATGGAGGCGACTAAAGTTGGATCTGAGACAGTACTAGCGCATATTGTAAAGATGGTACAAGAGGCACAGATGTCTCGTGCCCCTATCCAAAAATTGGTAGATCAAGTGTCTAAATATTTTACTTGGACAGTGATAGTTATTGCAATTTTAACATTTGCTGGTTGGATATCAATGTCAGTTGGCTTTGCTACAGCTCTTATCTATACAGTGGCTGTATTGATTATTGCTTGTCCTTGTGCTCTGGGTTTGGCAACGCCAATATCAATAGTAGTGGGAACAGGTCGTGGTGCTGGTATGGGTATTCTTATTAAAAATGCAGAAAGTCTAGAAAAAATGCACAAGATAACAGCTATTGCATTTGATAAAACTGGAACAATAACCAAAGGTCATCCTGAAGTCCAAGAATGGGTAGCGTCTAGTAAGTCAGCTGAGAGAGATTTGGCTTTTGCTTATGTTTTGGAATCACAATCAGAACATCCTCTGGCACGCAGTATTGTGAATTGGTTTCAAGAGGTAAGTACAGATTCTACAGCTGAGACTTTGGATGATATAGAAGCAGTAACAGGTAGAGGTATTCAAGGTAAAAAAGACAAAGTTATATACAGAGTGGGAAGTATTACTTTTTTGAGAGACTCCAGTGTTGTTTTGAACGAAAATGTGTTAAACAAAGTGGAAGAATATGCTCATCGGGGACATACAATTATTGGTTTTGCTAAAGATTCTGAATTTATGGGATTTTTTGCAGTACAAGACGGTATAAAAGAATCATCTGTAGAAGCTATAAAATCTTTACAAAATAGAGGTATCAGAACTATTATGCTTACAGGCGATAATCAGTCTGTTGCTGAGGAAATAGGAAGGCAAGTTGGTATTGATGAAGTGCGGGCTGAAGTTATGCCAGAGGATAAGGTCGGGGTGATAAAAAATTTACAAGACAAAGGTGATTTTGTGGCAATGGTTGGCGATGGTATCAATGATTCTCCAGCTCTAGCTCAAGCCAATGTTGGTATTTCTATGGGAACAGGTACAGATGTGGCAGTAGAGAGTAGTGATGTAGTTTTGGTTAAAGGCGATTTAATGAAGGCAGTAGAGGCGATTAATTTGTCTGAGGCAACTCTGAAGAATATAAAACAAAATTTATTTTGGGCATTTATTTACAATACAGTGGGCATTCCTGTAGCTGCGTTAGGATTTCTAAATCCAGCTTTCAGCGCTTTGGCTATGGCTTTTAGCAGTGTGTCAGTTGTGTTGAATGCGCTTCGTTTGCGCCGTGCAAATATAAAATAGCTATTGGTATTTTTAATGATTAACTATAATACTATGGATGACAACAAACTTAATATTAAGAAAAAAACAAACAATCACACTACAATGAGTCATGAGCATCATTCTATGTCAGGACAAAATAACAAAATGAGTATGACAGGACATGGTTCGGCAAATATGTTTTTGCGTCGTTTTTGGATAGTGACTTTTTTATTAATTCCTTTGATATTTACTAATAAGTTTGTTGCTAGTAT
Source organism: Patescibacteria group bacterium (assembly GCA_015485655.1). Classification (GTDB taxonomy): domain Bacteria; phylum Patescibacteriota; class Patescibacteriia; order S139-126; family S139-133; genus S139-133. Next base: position 33,298 of record WFTG01000002.1, read on the forward strand.
TTTTGGTTTTTCTATATTACCTTTTTCAAATTGGATTGGATTTGGTATTGCTACCATTATATTTGGTTTTTCGCTTATATTTTTCCAACACGCTTTACATGAAATTAAGATGCGTAAGTACGGTATGATGACACTTGTGAGTTTGGCTGTTGGCGCTGGTTATATATTTTCTGTTGCTTCTACATTTATGTCATCACTTGGTGTAGAATTTTACCTAGAAATATCAACACTTATTTGGGTTTTGTTATTTGGTCATTATCTTGAAGCTCGTTCTGGTGCAGCAGCTGGCAATGCTCTACAAGAAGTTGCTAAACTTCTTCCAAAAAAAGCACATTTATTAAAAGATGGCATAAGTCAAGAAGTAGATATTAGTGAGTTGCAAGAGGGGGATTATGTGCTTGTTAAACCAGGTGAGAAAATACCAGCTGATGGTCGTATAGATAGCGGTACAGCTAATGTAGATGAATCATTAATCAGTGGAGAATCAAAGCCAGTAGAAAAAAAAGAAAATGACGAAGTTGTTGCTGGTTCTATATGTTTGGATGGATCATTGACAATTGTACTTTCACGTGTGGGAGAAAATTCTACTATTGGCCAGATTCAGAAATTGATTGCTGAAGCTCAGAGTACAAAACCAAATTCTCAACGTATTGCAGATAAAGCATCTGCTGTTCTTACTTTTGTTGCGGCTATTACCGCACTGCTGACTATTGTTGCTTGGACATTTTTCTTAGGTGAGCCATTTGTTTTTGCTATTACTTTGGCTATTACTGTATTGGTTATTGCCTGTCCTCATGCATTAGGATTAGCTATACCTACAGTTACTACTATCACCACATCACTTGCTGTGAAAAATGGTGTATTTATTAAGAATCTTGCAAAAATTGAAGTTATAAAAAAGGCTAATTATGTAGTATTTGATAAAACTGGGACTTTAACCAAAGGGGAGTTTGGGGTTACAAATATTTTTACCATGAATAATATAGATGAGAATAAATTTATAAAAATAGCTGCATCATTAGAACAGCATTCATCGCATATTATTGGACAATCTATTGTGCGCTATGCTAAAGACAAATCAATTTCTTTAGTTGAGCCAGATGATTTTGAGAATATTGCTGGCAAAGGTATAGCTGGTGTTATTGATGGTAACAAGTATTATATTGGCAACCAAAAATTAATGGAAGATTTAGGTGTGTTTGATAATAGTAGCAAAGACAAATTATTAGAATTTTCTTTACAAGGAAAGACTCCAGTGTTGGTTACAGATAAAACACGTATACTTGGTCTGATAGGACTGTCTGATGAAATTAAACCAGAGTCATTTAAGGCAATAGATAATTTGCATAAGTTAGGCGTAAAAGTCGCAATGCTTACAGGTGACAATAAACAAGTCGCAGAAAGTGTTGCTAAAGAATTGGGCATAGATACTTATTTTGCTGAAGTGTTGCCAGAAGATAAATATACACATATAAAAGATTTGCAGAAAAATAATGATGTAGTGTTGATGGTTGGTGATGGAGTGAATGATGCTCCAGCTCTTACACAAGCAGATGCAGGTATTGCCATTGGCGCTGGCACAGACGTTGCGATTGAGGCTGGGGATGTTGTGCTGACACGTAATAATCCTGAAGATATTGTTCGATTAATTATATTATCAAGAAAAGTGTATTCTAAAATGATTCAGAATTTGATATGGGCTTTAGGCTATAACATTGTAGCTATTCCTGCAGCTGCTGGGGCATTTGCTGCTTGGGGATTTTTCTTAAGACCTGAGATTGGCGCGCTCCTTATGAGTCTTTCTACTGTTATTGTTGTGATCAATGCAATGATGTTAAAGAAAATTGATTTAAATAAAATATAAAAATACTTTATGCAAGTTAATAAAATTTTAGTTATTATATTATTATTGTTGGCAGGGGTTGGTTTGTATTTTTATTTATCCAATTCCAAGGTAGTAGAGGATTATGATGATGTAAGTAATAATGTTGATTTATTAAGTTTGAAAAAAGCATTGCATGAAGAGTTTATAAATGCCTATGACAAAGATATAGTACCAAATGGTAACATAGTAGAGATGGATATGACAGCCGCACCAAGTGAGTTGGAGATTTTTTCAGCTGAAGATCTAGATGCTAAGCTTGATAATTACAAAACAGAAGTTTGGGCATACAATGGTCAAGTTCCAGGGCCTGAGATACGTCTGCAACTTGGTGATACATTGCGATTAAACTTTACTAATAACCTACCACAAGAAACAACTATACATTTTCATGGTGTGCGAGTTCCTAATGCCATGGATGGAGTACCAGGTGTAACTCAAGCTCCTATTCAACCTGGAGAGAAGTTTGTTTATGAGTTCACTCCAAAGGACGCAGGAACATTTTGGTTTCATCCACATGTTCGGTCATCAGAGCAAGTAGAGCGAGGACTGTTTGGAACATTGATTGTAGAAGATGAAGTGAGCCAAAAATATTCCCAAGATGTAGTCTGGGTATTGGATGATTGGCGTCTTACTCAGGATTTACAAGTTAATCCAAATTTTAATACGCCAATGGATTTGATGCATGATGGTAGATGGGGGAATGTTATTACTGTGAATGGTAAGTTAGATGAAAAATTACAAGCCAAGCCTGGTGAGCGTATTCGTTTGCGTCTGGTTAACACTTCCAATGCGCGTGTGTACGCACCAAATTTTGCTAATCTAAAACCAGTAGTGATTGCCGTAGATGGTATGTATGTGAAAAATCCTTTTCCTCTTGAGAGGTTTGAGCTTGCTCCAGGAAATCGTCTAGATTTGGATATTACTATTCCTGACACTCCAGGTACTATGGTTGTATCTGATGATTTTGGTAGAAATGTAATCAAGCTGGCAGAAATTGTAGTGCAAGGTGAAAAAGTCACAACACCTGATTTTGCTTATCCTAGAAATGAAAATGTACCTGATTGGGTGGATGCGAATATTTTACCGGTTGATAAGGAATATGTTCTAAATGCTCGTCGCAAAAATTCTGGTGGCGGTATGATGGGAGATATTGAGTGGACTATCAATGACAAGGCTTATCCTGATTACGATCCATTCACTTTCAAGTATGATGAGATGAATATTTTTCAGTTTACAAATCAATCATCGCGTCTGCATCCAATGCATTTGCATGGGCAGTTTTTTAAGGTTGTATCTAGAAATGGCAAGGTATCTGATGAGGAATATTTCCGTGATACAGTACTAGTTAGACCTAAGGAAACCGTAGTTTTGGCTACTGTGCCACTGGATAAAGGCAGATGGGTGAATCATTGTCATATTTTAGAACACGCAGAAGCTGGAATGATGACAGTGGTGGAGGTGGAATAATTTGTTTATTTCAGTTATGATAACCTTGTTATATATCTTTGTATATAACAAGGTTTTTGTTTGGGAGAGGTGGCCCGCCTTCGCTAAAGCTATGGCGGACAAATTGAGTGGTTGATGATTTGTTATATTGGAGAGGTGGCCGAGCGGTTTAAGGCGCACGCTTGGAAAGCGTGTAAACAGAAATGTTTCGCAGGTTCAAATCCTGTCCTCTCCGCCATTTAATATATGATTATGTTTGTACTTGAATTTTTAACAAGAAAGGAGATAGATAAGATATTTGATAAAGATATAGTAAAATAGTTATTGATTTTCATTTAAAAATTTCAAATATTTACAACTTTTTCCAAATTGTTTATGCTTTTAATATAAAGCAATAATGCTAAAAATAGTTACAATAAAGTCAATATTATGAAAAAGTATATCAAAATATTTTTGGCAATAGTGATTATTGCCGTTATTGCGATATTTGTTATATTGCAACAAAATAGTCCAATTGAGGTTGTCCAAACCAACCAAGATAACCAATCTGATAAAGACAAAATTGTTATAACTTATGATCAAGATACTCAGATTGATGAGAGAATGAAATTTGATAATGATGCAACTATTTATGTTGATGGAAAAATAACAATTAACAACACCATTTCATCAACAGGTAATCTAGTCGTGATAGCAACTGGTGGTTTTGATATGACAGAGAATGCAGTTATTTTATCAGATAAAGATATAGTACTTGCTAACAATGATAAAAGTGCTGAGGAGAGTGATGAGTATTCTTTTTTACAAAAAATCACCAAACCATCTCTTGCGCAAACAAAAATAGTTAATAAACTGTCTGGTGAAATCAAATCTATGAAAAACGGTGGTGATATTAATATGAGATTTGACAACAATGACACTATACTCAAGAACGTTACTATAACTTCTGGTGATGGAGTTTTTGGCGAAGCAGATATTGGCAATTCTTGTACTGCTCAAGGACAACCAGGTCAATCTGGTGGAGATATATACATAGAGGCTATTGGTGTAAAAATAGAATCTGCTACATTTAACCTTGGTGCGGGCGGTCCTGGTGGCGATGCAGAAACAATCTTAGATTGTACTGATGCAATTGCCAAAGGAGGAGATGGTGGCTGGTCTGGAATTTTTAAATTTGCGTATGGAGCTGATATTACAGGAAATTTTACTGTTAATGTAGGCAGACCAGGAAATGGTGGCAATGCCAAAGCATTTGGCAGAAATGGAGGGACTAATGAAGATGGTGGCAATGCCACAGCAAAAGGAGGAAATGGAGGATCTAATTATATTTTTTATGGAGAAAAATCTTTGCAAACACTTGAATTTGAATCAAGGTCATTTGGGGATTTGAGAATCAAATCAAATAAAATATCTATTAGCGATCTTTATTCTGGTGACGGCGGTGATGCTTTTGTAACACCAGGAAATGGCGGAGATGCAGTTGAATGTGGTCAGTCAGGTGGCAAAGCCGGGGCAGGAAATGCTACCGGTGGTGCTAAAGGAAAGATAATATATCCAGAGAGGCAAATATCAGAAAAATTAACCACAGAGGCAAAGTTATTATATGGCAAAAAAGGCGAAACTTTTTATACAGATGGTAAAGATGGTGAAAATGGTGATAAATTTTGTAATGATAAGGATAGTAAGAAAAATGACCAAAGTGTCTCTGCTAATGGATGTGTTATACCTGAGGAAGAGTTAAATCAGCTTTTCCCACCTGATGTGACTGTTAGAAAATTAACAATGAACAACGATGTATCAAATCTAAGTGTAACTTTTAATAACTGCTATACAAAGAGTGAGAGTTCATTTAAAAATGCTATTGATGTATATGTGAGGGAAATGAAATATTCTTGTCCTGATGCAAAAATGATTTCATATAAATATACTTCGTTTACAGACCCGTGCTCTATTGAGTTTGTTTATTGATAATGTTTAATGTAATAATTTTTTAATTAAATAAATAATATGAAAAATAAAGAGGTTTTTGTTCCAAAAATAGATACAGAATTATCCACGGGTTGGATTGATGTAACTGATGAATATAAAGAGCAAGTTGGTAATTTTATGCGAGATTATATAGAACAAGAAAATTATGTAGAAAATGGCAGTGATACTAATTACGATTCGTTAGTAGAATTACATATTGCTGGAGGTTTGAGTATGGAAGAAAGTTTATCTCCTGCTAAAATTGAAGCATTTTATAATAATGGAAAAATAGAAAAAATGCATATATTATACGAACGTGATAATACGCAAAATGCAGATGTTTATATTTCTGGACAAGCATTAAGAGACATGTTACCTGATATGGAATAGTTTTTTATTGTATATTTTCTGTATGCTATAATAAATACATAATATTCATTGCATCGGAATTTATATAATGAACATTTTTTTACTTATTAGCATTGCTTTGTTATTTACTTATTTTTTAGGTAAATTTTTAGAAAAAGCACATATTCCTTGGATTTTTGCATCATTGTTGTTTGGTGTTGGTTTGGCTGTGTACAATCCATTTGAAATCATTACAAGCTCTGGTGCTTTTAATTTTTTGGCTCAGCTTGGTATGTATTTTTTGTTGTTTATAGTTGGGTTTGAGATTAATATAAAAAAGTTAAAACATCAGGGCAAATTTATTATAAAAGTATCTACATTTACCTTGTTATTATCTATAGTTTTAGGTATTTTTGTTGTGAAGTATTTTTTTGATGTTTCATGGCTAGTTTCTTTGTTGGTGTCTGTATCATTTGCAACAGTAGGTGAGGCAATTCTGGTGCCTATACTCGATAAGTTAAAAATGATAAATACAAAAATAGGGCAATCAATTATAGGAGTTGGAACTATAGATGATGTAGTGGAGATTTTGGCATTATTATTAACTACATTACTGATTGGCTCTAGAGTTGATAATGGGTTTATTATTGCTGGATCTTTAATTATATTGTCATTGCTGACTTTTGGTTTTACAAAACTAGGCAACCAAGGTCATAAATTTCATTTTAGCAATATTCAGACTTTGTTTTTTATAATTATTGCTGTGTTTTTCTTTTTTATAGGCGTGGGAGAAATTGCAGATGCAGCGCCATTGGCAGCTCTATTGGCTGGTGTATCTTTGCAAACTTTTATATCTGATAAACGTTTAGAATTGATAGATGATGAGATAAAGTCTGTGACTTACGGAATCTTTGCTCCAATATTTTTTCTTTGGATTGGATTGAGTATTGACGTGCAGGCGTTGCAGTCTAATTTTTTAGTTATTCTGGCAATAGTGGTTGTATCTGCATTAGCTAAGATTATAGCCAGTGTACTGGCGCGTGGTAAAAATATGAATGTGCGTGAGTCAGTATTGTTGGGTATTGGATTATCTGTGCGTTTTAGTACTGGCATTGTGATAGTGAAAATATTCTTGGATTCTGGATTTATTGACGAGAGACTGTATTCAACAATTATTGCTTCGTCAGTTGTGTTTACTTTGCTTGTACCTTTTGTATTTTCTAAATTATTAAATAACTGGAAAAAGCACATATCTATCGAATAAATTTATATGAAAAATGATTTTTTATCACAAGGTTTAACCTCTCAGGAAGCTGGTGAGTTGTTAAAAAAATATGGCAAAAATGAACTGGATAAAGCTCAGTCGTTTAGTAGGTTGAGAATTTTTTTAGAACAGATAAAGTCACCACTTATGCTTATCCTTATAGGCGCTGGAGCTGTGTCTATTGTTTTGAGTTTATTACCAGGTGCCAATTCTGATATTATTGATGGTATTTTGATTATATCTATTGTTTTTTTGTCTTCTATTTTTGGTTTTTTTCAAGATTACAAAGCAGAGAAAACAATGGAGTCTTTGCGTTTGTTAGCCACACCTTTGGTTACAGTGATACGTGATGGACGAGAAATGGATGTACCGTCTACAGATGTTGTGCCTGGTGATATTGTTATGATTGAGTCTGGTGATATTGTACCAGCAGATGCAAAAGTTTTAGCAGGTTTTCATCTGTCTTGTGATGAGTCAATGCTGACAGGTGAGTCTGTAGCAGTCGCAAAAAAACAAGGCGACATAGTTTATAAAGGTTCATCTGTGCAGGTAGGTAGGGGTTTTATAAGTGTTGTCAAAACTGGTATGGAAACCAAGCTAGGGATGATAGCTGCCAGTCTGGGTAAAATAAAAGATGAACCAACATCATTTCAAAAAGAAATAAAATCAATCAGCAATGGATTGTTACGTGTTATAACAGTTGTGATTATTATTATTTTTATAGTTGGTATATTTAAGTTTAGTTGGATTGATGCTTTTATATTTTCTATTTCTCTAGCTGTAGCTGCTATTCCTGAAGGACTACCAGCTGTAATGACTGTGGCTTTGGCAATTGGCGCTCATGCTATGATGAAAAAAAATTCTCTAGTGAGAAAATTGAGCGCAGTTGAGTCTATGGGAGATATAGAAGTTATTTGTACTGATAAAACAGGTACACTAACTCGTAATGAAATGCAGGTTGTTTATCTGTATCAGGATGGTGAACTGTTGCAAGTTTCTGATTATACAGGGAAAAGTTTGGGAGATTCTATTGAAAAAATGATAATAGCCGGAGCTGTTTGTAATGATACAGAGGTTCAGTTCAATGATGATGACGAGGTTGTCTATAGAGGTGATCAGACAGAGGTTGCTCTAGTTAAATTGGCTAGAAATTTTGATTTATTAGACAGGTCCAATATTTTCCATCGGTTTGACGAAAATCCTTTTACATCAGATCGTAAAATGATGAGTGTGTTATGTAGCTCAGAAGAGAGTAGTGATGACGTTGTTTTTGCTAAAGGGGCTCCAGAAATTTTGTTACACAAGTGTAAATATTATTTAACAAATACAGGTGAAAAAAAATTATTAGATGATGCTAAAAAGGAAGAAATTTTGACACAATACAGCGCCTTTGGTAATGATGCTCTGAGAGTTTTAGGTATTGCTTATAAAAATATTTTAGATAAAAAATTAGAAGAGTTGAATTTGGTTTGGTTGGGTTTGGTGGCTATGGTTGATCCTCCACATGCAGAGGTTGAACAAGCTATGTTGGATATAAAAAACGCTGGAATTAGGACTATTATGCTCACTGGTGATAATGCAAAAACAGCTCAGGCTATTGCTAGGTTGGTTGGTTTGCAGAGTGCGGGTGTAATAAGTGGTGATGTGCTAGAGAATATGGATGATTTAGAATTAAGAAAAAGTCTGGATAAAGGTATAAATATTTTTGCCAGGATTTCTCCTTTTCACAAATTAAGAATTTTGCGATTATTACAAATAATGTATAAAAATGTTGCCATGACAGGTGATGGAGTAAATGATGCTCTGGCTCTAAAGCAGGCAAACGTAGGTATTGCTATGGGTATTCGTGGTAGTGATACAGCCAAGCAGGCTAGTGATATTATTTTGTTGGATGATAATTTTTCTTCTATAAGATCAGCTGTAAAAGAGGGTAGAAGGTCTATTGATAATATTAAGAAGTTTATTAACTATTTGTCAGTATCAAATTTGACAGAGATTATAGTATTGTTTGTGGCTACAGTATTTTTGACATTAAAAGAGCCGGTATTGCTACCCGTTCATATTCTCTGGATTAACCTTATTACAGATGGCATGCCTGCGCTGGCTCTAGGATTTGATCCAGCTCAAAAAAATATACTAAAACGTAAACCAAGAATCGGCTCTCTAATAGATAAAAAATTAAAATATTTAATTGGTATTATCAGTATTAAAAAAAGTATTATTTTGTTTGTAACTTTTATTATACTATTACCATCTGGTTTGGACATTGCTCGTACCACATTATTCACAGGATTTATTTTGTATGAGTTTGTTCGTATAGCGACTATTCGTCAACAAGATGGGGTTGGGTGGTTTGCTAATAAATTATTAGTTTTTGCATTGTTGGCGTCATTGGCTTTGCAACTGGTGGTTATATATTCACCTGTGAATGAATTTTTTAATGTTGTGCCATTAGGTGTGTATCCTTGGGTAGTTTTGATTACTGGCACGGTTGTAGGTTATTTTGTTGCTATAGCTATTACAGCTTTTATAAATAAGAAAATGTCATAATTTTTTTATAAAAACCCCCTGCCTTGTTTATAGGTAGGGGGTTTTGTTTATTTATTCAATTTTGAATTCAATCGCAGCTTTTAGGCTCACTCTGGTGTGGCCAACTGCTTGTTTTATAGTCTTGTGTTGACTATTAATATAATTTCTTATTTTATCAAGGTTAGAAAAATCAGGCTGTAAGACAAATTGTTTGCCTGTGACATTGTCGTGGTATTTTCCATCAATTACTGGGTCATATACAATTTTAATACGAATGTAGGTGATAATTTTTTTATTTTTGGGCACTTGTGTTGGTTTCCATTGTTCACTCATTGCATTGACAAGAATGCTAGTGAAAAAATTATCAAAAATATCTTTTTCGTTTTTGTGAGATTCTACTACAATACTGATTTTGCTGTTGTGTACATTTGTATTGTTATAGTTTTTCATTATGATTTCTCCAGTTTATTTTTATGATGTGTTGTTAAGTTGCTATTTGTATTTTTTAAGTATGAATAATAGCATATTTTTTTATTCTGTCAATGACTTATGGTGTGTAAAGCAATTTACATTTTTGGCTAATTTTCGTATAATATAGACACTTTATATGATTTATTTTTTTATGCAAGAAAAAATACGTTTAGGAAGATATAGGCATTATAAAGGAAAAGAGTATGAGGTATTGGGATTTGCTAATCATAGTGAGACTTTGGAGGAATTAGTTGTTTATAGAGCTTTATATTCGTCAGAAGAATTTGGTGAGAATGCATTATGGGTGCGTCCTTTAGTAATGTTTTTACAGGATGTGGAAATAGATGGAGTTGTACAGCCTAGATTTGAATTTATTCAGGAATAAATTTTAAAATTATTAATAATCAAATATGGAAGAGCAATTAACAAAAAAGCAAAGACGAGAATTAAAAAAACAAGAGAAACAAGAATTAGCAAACAAAAATCGTAAAAAAGAACAAAATAAGAGTTTGATGATGTGGTTAGCAGTTATTGCTGGAATTGCTCTAATAGTATGGGGTATCATAGCTTCATCTGGTGATAATTCTAGTGTGAATGTTAGTAGCTCTATCTCTGATATTGTTGAACAAGATCATGTCAAAGGCAACCCTGATGCAAGTATTGTTATTATGGAATATAGTGATTTTCAGTGTCCAGCTTGCAAAGCATATTTTCCAATAATCAAGCAATTGATGAGTGAATATAGTGATGATATTGCTTTTGTATATAGACACTATCCATTGACTTCAATTCATGCTAATGCAGAACCAGCAGCTAGAGCAGCAGAGGCAGCAAGTGTACAAGGAAAGTTTTGGGAAATGCATGATAAATTATTTGAAAATCAATCAGAATGGTCTGAGTTAAGCACCAAACTCGCAGAAGATAAGTTTGCAGAGTATGCAGGAGATATTGGTTTGGATGTAGATAAATTTAAAATAGACTTAGGCAGTAAGGCTATAAAGGAGCGTGTAAAATCTGATAGTCAGTCAGCACTGCGTGCTGGTTTGAATTCTACACCTACATTTTTTATAAATGGTGAAAAAATAAAAAATCCTCGCGGACTAAATGAGTTTAAGTTCTTTGTTGATAATCTGTTGCAGAGATAATGTTTAATATTCTGTCTACAAAGTTGAATACAGCTTGGATAATTGTGGCGTTGGTTGGTTTTATTGATGCTACATATTTGACAGTGGTGCATTTTCAAGGATCTTATCTTGGTTGTTCTGTCATAAGTGGGTGTAATCAAGTTTTGGCAAGTGAGTATTCTAGTATTGGACCTGTTCCATTGGCTTTGTTTGGTGCTTTGTATTATTTGTTAATGTTGTTGGGTTTTATTTTTGTGCTGGATAGAAAAAGTAAAACAGTTTTGGAGATATTAGCTTATTTATCCATTGCTGGATTTTTGATGTCTGGTTGGTTGTTTTTTGTTCAGTGGAAAATTGTTGAAGCATTTTGCCAGTATTGTTTATTGTCTGCACTAACTTCTACCTTATTATTTATTTTTGGAATGATTATTTTGAGGAAAATAAACTATAATCATACAATAGAGGATAGTAATTAGTTTAATAATTTAAAAACAAAAAAATGTCAGATTTTCAACCTAGTGCAAAACCAGTGAGATTGTTTTTTTTCTGGTCTGGTATTATTGCAACTCTTGCGTATAGAATAATTATATTTTTGAATTTTTATAGTCCGTTTTGGGTCAAGGTTTCTTGGTATGTTGGTACAGTTGGATTTATTTTGTATTTTTGGCATCGTGCTGAAACTCAGAAAAAAAGAGCTGAATTGGTAGAAAAATATAATCTTGTCAAAGTGATTGACGAGTCTAATTGTATGGATGATGAACAGAGAGGTGTATTGCATTATTTGATTCAAACAACCAAAACATCTAAAGCTCGTTTTAATTCTTTATTTATTTTTTGGTTGTCAGTATTTGCTTTAATAGCAGGTATATTTATAGATATATTTTAAACATGCCAGAACTTCCAGAGGTAGAGACAATTAGAAGAGATTTGCAAGAATGCATCCTTGGTGTAGATATTGCCAAGGTTGTTGTTCGTTTGCCTAGGTTGGTGAGAGGTAATAAAAATAATTTTATAAAAAATTTACAGCATAGCAATATTGTGAAGATAGATAGAATTGGTAAGTTGCTAATGTTTTTTTTGGATAATGAAAAAGTTTTGCTTGTTCATCTAAAAATGACTGGTCAGTTGATTTATCAGAAAAATAAAAATACTATAGCTGGTGGTCATAGTTATGGTTCTGATACAAATATTTATCCAAACAAATACACATATATTATAATCACATTTATAGATGATTCTGAGTTGTATTTTAATGATATGAGGACATTTGGATATATGGAGTTAATTGATAAAAATAATTTAGAAAAAGTGACAAGTAGATATGGAATTGAACCTTTGCGGGATAATTTTACTTTAGATAATTTTAAAAAAGTTTTACATAATAGAAAAACTACTATCAAGGCAGTACTTTTGAACCAACAGTTAATTGCTGGAATAGGTAATATATACGCAGATGAGATTTGTTTTGCAGCTGGGGTGTTGCCTGATAGAAGTGTAACAACTTTAACAAAAGATGAGATTAATCTACTTTTTCAAGAGTCTAAGAAAATTTTAAAAAAGGCAATTAAGTACAGGGGTACTACTTTTAGTGATTATGTTGATTCAAAAGGTAGGTCAGGAGCTTTTAGTAAACATTTACAAGTATTTGGTAGACAGGGTCTGTCTTGTTACAAATGTAAAAAGGGAAAAATACAAAAAACTAAAGTAGCAGGTAGAGGCACTCATTTTTGTAATATTTGTCAGAAATAAGATTATGAAAAAATTTATAAAAAGAATAAATAAAATGCCTTGGTGGTTTCGTATTGTTATTGTTTTGATTTGGATGGGGATTATTTTTTATTTGTCATCTATTCCAAGTTTACGAAGTAGTTTGCCTTCTATTTTTGATTTGATAGCACGAAAACTTGCGCATATCTTTGTTTATTTTGTTTTAACAGGATTGGTTTGGTATGCGCTAGAACCTACGCCGATGTGGAAAGGAACAAGGTTGAGAACAGCATTTATAATAGCTTTTTTATATGCAATTAGTGATGAGTATCATCAAACTTTTGTACCTGGTCGCAGTGGTTCGCCTGTGGATGTGTTGATAGATAGTATTGGTATGTCTGTGGCGTTAGTTTGGCTACATTTTCGGAGGTGATAACTTGTGTATTATTTGCGTGTAACTTTATTGACTTTACATATCAAAAGTGCTGAAATGATAGTATATATTAGTTTATTTAAAATTATGCATCCAATATATAGCTCTGTAGTATATTGAGCTGTGTTTTACAAATTTGTTAATTATAATCATATGATAAATATCAGAAAAAGGAGGCTAAACAACAGAATGCGTTGGTTGTATTTATTTATGGCTACATCAATGTTATTGCCAATGTTGAATTTTCCTCTGCCAGCAACTAATGCCCAGACAGTAGCTGCTACAACTCCAGAGCCAGAGCAATGCACTCAGTCTATTGATACAGTTATTGTGATGGATGTATCTAATAGTATGGGCGAATGTACTGGTACTACACTTCCGGTTGATTTGACTGGTTTTGGTAGAGTTGCATGTGAATTGCCTACTTTAGGAGGCACATGGTCTGATACCTTATTAGATCCGGCAAAGGATTTGGCTAATTACTATGTTGATCTAGTAGATAGTGTTGCTCCTAATGATACCATTGGTTTAGTTTCTTTTGCTAGTTCTGCCTCTGAAGAAGAGGCTTTAGGTGATAATGGTATAGCCGTTAGTTCTGCTATAGCTGGCTTGACCTCAGGTGATGGTGCTACAAATATGGCAGCTGGAATTAATCAAGCTCTAGCTATGTTAGCTGTAGATGGGCAGGCTAATGCTGATCAAAAAATTATAATTTTTTCAGATGGTGAGGCAGATGATGATATTGAGACAGCCTTTGCTGCTGCAGCTGAAGCAGGTGTAAAAATTTATGTATTTGATATGAATACTACTGCTGGTGATGATACAGTTTTGTCATCATTAGCAACTTCTACTGGCGGTGTATATTATGATGATACAGCCACAACTGCAGATTTGGATGATGTGTATAACTCTAATAAAAATATTGAATGCCCTGTTACAACAGGCAGTTTAGAGATTTGTAAATATAAAGATGTAACTGGTGATGGTAAGAGTGATGATGATATATTGTATGTAGATGGTTGGGGTATGCAAATTTATACTGATGATACCAGTTATGTCAATGCTACAACAAGCGATGATGGTTGTGTGACTATAGATGACTTAGAGGCGGGAACAGTTAATGTAGTTGAGGCGACTGTAGACAATTGGCAACTAACAGATTTGTATATTAATAACCTTCAACAAGATGCTACAGATGCTATGGTTGATATTATTGCAGGTCAGACATCTAGTGTTGATTTTTATAATTATTATCAAGAGCCAACCCCAGTTGTTTATTGTGGTAATGGACAAGTTGATCAGGAATGGGAACAATGCGATGGCGATACTGGTTGTACCGAGCAGTGTCAGTGGGAACAACAAGACCAATGTTCAGATTTGGTTTTGGCTCGTGTTAATGTAACTGAGTTTGATAATTTTGATGGCGCTGGTGATGTTAGTAGTGATATTTACTTAGGAACTAGTGACTATAGTATTCCAAGCGGAACTTGGTTTCCATTGTATTGGAACGGTTCTTATTTTACAGATTTAGATATAGGAAATTATGAAAATGTACCAGGTTTGGCAGTTGAAAGATTGGAAGGAAGTATTAGATTAGTTTTGTTTGGTAGTACTACAAATGCAGATAAAGAGCATGTAAATGGTAATATTGAGTTATATAACGCAACGGTAACTAATCAAAGAGATGATACCTCTGTTAATGATATTTTTAGCGGTAAGAGTAATAGATTAGAAAATGATGATGATAGTTCAGATCATACTATAAAAGGTAGTATGACTCTTAGTGCTGGTAATGATGAGGTATGGTTAGAAAGTGGTAATAATACACAATCATTTTTCTGGTTGACTACAACTACAGCAGATGATGGTTATTATACTGATTGGAGCATTACTGAAGATTGTGGTGATGTTCTTACAGTTTGTAAAAATAATACTAACGGCGAACCATTGTCTGGTTGGCAAATGAATGTAAAAAGTAATAGTAATTTAGTCGAGAATGGTGGTTTTGAAACACCTATTGTTACAAGTAATAGTGCTAGGTGGGAGTTGTTTAATTCATCACAAACTGGTTGGTCTACATCATGGGTGAATAGCGATATTGATGATGAGCCTGTTTTGGAATTACAGACAAATAATTTATGGACTCCAGATGAAGGTAGTCAATATGCAGAATTGGATACTCATTATTATAATCCAGTAGAAAATCCACCACGTGCTTCAGTAAGTATTTCTCAAGATATTACAACTGTACCAGGTAATACATATGAGTTGTCTTTTGCTTTTTCACCACGTCCAGGTATTGTAGATAATCAGTTGCAAGTAGAATTTGGTGATATTAACCAAACTGTAAGTGCTGATGGTAGTGGTAATAATAATACTGATTGGACTACATATACTTATACTTTTATAGCTACAGATAATACAACAACTTTGCGTTTTACTGATTTAGGCATTTCTGATAGCTTGGGTACTCTCCTGGATGACGTGCAAGTTTATGAAATCGTATCGGGTATAACAGAAGATAATGGATGTTATGAGTTCACAGAGTTGGAATATGGAAATTATACAGTGACTGAAACTATGCAAGATGGTTGGATACAAGTTACACCGGAGTCAGGTTATTTTAATATAGATTTTAATGAAACAAACAATGCTCCTGCAGTAACTTTTGTGAATGAAAAAGAGATTGTACCTGGTGATAATATTTGTGGTTATAAATATGAGGTAAATGAACAAGGAGAAAAGCTTGGTGTGTTATCCGAGTGGCCAATGTCGCTTTGGTCGGCTACGGAGGCTACTAGCTTTACAGTAGATGCAAATGACGCAGATGGTTATACCCCAGATTTTACTTTTGAATCTGGTAAAACTTATAAAATAGAAGTAACTGGCACAGCTTGGGCTGGTGATGGTATATATTTTGATGCTAAATATTCAGAAAGAAATGATAGTGGTTCTTGGACTGATGAAGTGCAGAATTATGAAACATATGGACCAACTTTACTTGATTTGCAAATAAATGGTATTTCACCTGATTGGGGAGATTATAATTCTGATCATACTTATTTTGTGGTAAAGCCAGGTGATGATACAGCTTGGAACTTTGCTATTTATGATGTTTATTATCCAAATAATGAAGGCTCTCTATCTGTTACAGTGTATGAGTTGACAGATACTGGTGTGACAGAGATGACTAATACTGATGGCTATTATTGTTTTGAAGATTTGAGTTCTGGTCATTATGTGGTTCAAGAAGGAAACCAAGATGGTTATTATGCATATGGTTCCGAGTATTGTCAGGTAGCAGATTCTAGTCAAGTAGATGGAGATGTTTGCAATTTTTATAATTATCAAGAACCTGCAACCACTGGAATTGTAACAGTATGTAAATATAATGATGAAGATGCAGATGGTGATCCAGCAGATGATCACCCAGCTATTTCTGATTGGCCTATGACTATTATGCAGGACGATATAGACATAGTTTCTGGTAATACTAATGATGATGGTTGTGTCAGTTTTGAATTAGATCCAGGTTCTTATGAGGTCCATGAGGCTATGTATGAAGGTTGGATTCAGAGTTACCCTACATCAGATGGTGGTTATGATTATTTTACAGTAGTTGTTGATGCAGGTAGTGAACAGACAGTATCATTTTTTAATCGTCAACCAAACGGTGGTTCAGGAGGTCCAGATGGTGAGTGTACAGAAAATTGTGGTAGCACTTCTGGTGGTGGAGGACCTACAGGTACTACAGGAGGAAGTGGATCAGTGGCTTTGTTAGGTTGTATAGATATTGATTTATCACCTCTTAGTTTGAATGGCGTAGATCCTATAGTTTACAACCCAGGTGGACAAGCTAAATTTCAAATTACTATAAATAATACTTGTCCTGGTACAGCTCGTAATGCTGTAGTCACTAATACATTGCCAACTGGTTTTAGATTTCGTGATTCTGGTGTTGGTATAGCTACTGTTGGAGGAGGAGTTGGTATGGCTGGTATATCTAGTGATGGCTCTAGACAAGATTGGAATGTTGGTGATGTGATATCTGGAGGTAGCTGGTCTACTACTTATATTGCTGATATAGATCCTTCTGTTACAGCTGGTAATTATGTCAATATAGCAAATGTGACTATAGATGGTTCTGGCGCTTCTGCTTTTGATGAGGATCAAGAGGTTGTAAATGTTGTAGATGCTGATGTTCTAGGTTTTGAGTATACAGAACCAACTACTGAGCCAACAGTAAAGGTTTTGGGTTATGAAGTATTACCAGAGACAGGTGGTGGTGAGGTGTCTTTTGTGCAGAGCCAGACTTTTCCTGTAGTTATGGCTCAAGATTCTAAATCAAGTGGATTTATTTTATTAAGTTTGATGATGATTATGTTGGGGTCAGTATTGTTTATTAAAAAAGCTGGCTATGAGGCGTAAACTGATTGCAATTTTATTAATTGTGTCTGGTTTATCATTATTGGTATTTACATTAATACGTAATAATACAAATCTTACAGAAGTATCAGTATTGCCGTCTGGTGAAGAAGTGGTAGTTCAGAATAGTGATTTTATTGAGCCTAGTGATTTGACTAAACATGAAAATAAGATTGTTATTGACAAAATTGGTGTTGAAGCTGAAATTCTAGAAGGCGGTATAGAGCAATTAGCAAAGGGTGTATGGCATTTACCTAGAACGTCCAATCCTAAGGAAGGAGGTAATACAGTTATCACAGCTCATAGGTGGAAGTATAGACCTCCAGATCCGAGGACATTTTATAACTTAGATAAAATGGATTTAGGTGATAGTATTACTATTTTTTGGGAGGGTGATGAGTATAAATATATTGTAAAAGATATTTTTGAAGTTACACCTGATAAGGTTGAGATATTAGCGCCTAGTGACGAGGCAGAATTAACCCTATTTACATGCACGCCTTTATTCTCTACAGACAGAAGATTGGTAATAAAGGCAAGGTTGGAAAGTGTAAGTTCTAGCACAGCTTCTGTGATGAAATAAATTAATCATAAAATAACCCTAGCTACTAGGGTTATTTTTATTTTAGTTTTATTGGTATTTGATGATGTTCAAAAATTGTGTTCATTTTGTGGACAAAAACATCTAATTTTTGTTTGACATATTTTGATAGTGTATCTAAAATTAATAAACAGAAATTTAAAAATCGAAAAGTGAAAAAATAGGAGGTATTTCAACTAGGAGGTCTAGTGGAGTTGATCATAATTTTTTAGGAGGATTTTTCAGTAATTCATACTATGTTGCTTGTTCACAAACGTAAGAATTTTCACACATACACATCTGCCGTTCAGGTACAACTGAATATTTTTTGCTAACTCATATTAATTTTTATTTTTATGAGTTTTTTATTTTTTTAATTAAATAGATAATGTTTATTCTGGAGTCTTCAATTTTTTTGAAGTTACAACTCCTAAAGGTCGGGTTAGCATTTTCTATTTATTGAATAAATAAATAGCAAATATTAATTTATAATTTTATGAAAAAAGTTTTATTTTTATTGGCAGCTGCTGCTTTGATGACAGCTCCTGCTGCTTCATTTGCAATGAGTATGCCAGTTATGCCTTATTTAGGCGGTGATATTGATGCAGATGTAATTGTTAATGTTAATGATGCAACTGTCACTAACACAACAGACACTTCTGCAAACACTGGTGCTAATATGGTTGCAGGTAACTCAGGCGATGTACTTGTAGTTACTGGTGATGCTGGCGCTTCTTCATTTACTTCAAATGTAGTAAATAGCAATGCAAATGCTATTTTAGGTTCAGATAACCACAGAGCACGCCGTTATAGCCTAGATATTGATGCAGATGTAATTGTTAATGTTAATGATGCAACTGTCACTAACACAACAGACACTTCTGCAAACACTGGTGCTAATATGGTTATGGATAACGGTGGTGAGTATCGCGCATCTTGGAACTACGAAGAAAGTGAATATGCAAACTGGAGTCGTTATGAGAGATCGGGTAGACATGGCTTTTTGAGAGGTCATAGACATTCAGCTTCAGGAGCAAGAGCTGCTTCAGGTTCAAGTATGTCAGAAAGTACTTGGGTTGCACGTCCAATGGGCGGTGATGTAACTGTTAGAACTGGTGATGCTGGTTCTATGTCTGAAACTTACAACGCAGTTAATGTAAACACAAATACTATCATTCGCGGTGGTTACGCACTATAGTATTGATATTTAAGAGCGTTCAAGACTTCATTTAAAAGTCTTGGCCTCTTATAAGTATCTAAAGTTTGGATATTTATATGAGGTAGTAAATTATGAAGAATCATTATGGTTATAGGTATATTATTGTTGGGGTAGTTGTTTTGGCTATTGGTTTTGTTGTGCCGGTAAGTGCTGAGACTATTATTAATAACAATAATTCGTCAGTAACTAATAATATTTCAGTAAAATCTAGTAATGGAGGAGAGGTATATATAAATGGTGAGTTAGTAGAAACTGGTGAAAATAAAGCTGAGGTGAGTATCTATACAGAAGTTAATGGTGAAGTGGTTCAGGATATAAATAAGGAGATTATTGATGATTCAGAGGATGTATCTATACAGATAGATTCAAAAGTAGAAGTGTCAGATGATGAAACTAAGGTAAAGACAGAAGTGATAAGTAACGATGAGGAGGTTGTAAAAGAAGAATTTTTATCCAAAAATGATGATGTGATGGTAGAAGCAAATGATACATCTAAAGAATCACTGGATGATAATCAAGTTGAGAAAGTAAATATTGATGACAATGCTGATATAGATGATATTCAGAAAAAAGTTGATTTGGATTTTTGGCAGTTTTTTATAAATTTTTTCAAAAATATTTTTTCATTTTTTTAATATTTTATTATGAGTAATTTTTTACACAAATTTGGAATAGGCTTTCTAGCTTTTAGTTTGCTATTCTGGAATATTAACCCTGTTACTGTTTTTGCTAGTGAGGATATGACTACGTCTACTTCCACAGAAGAATTAGTAACAACTAATACACTTGATGATACAGGTGACGAATCTAATGATGATACTGAGGAGGCTACAAGCACACCGATTGTAATAGAGGAGGTTGTAGATGAAATAGATGAGAGCCCTGATGATTTAGACAGTGCTACTACAACTGTTGTTGTTGATACTGGGGATGCAGTAGCTGTTTCTGATGTTGATAATAAAGTCAATATTAATATAGATGATGTTGATAATACTCAGTCTGATGAGTCTAGTGATGATGAGGGCACAGCTACTTCTACAGATGAGGTTGTATTAGATGATGCAAGTGATGTAGTTGATGGTTTAGATACAGCCACTACAACTGCAACTTCAACTTTAAAGGATTTACTTGAGGTGGATAATAGTAATGACGCTGATATTAATAACGATATAGTGGGTAGTACGAATTCAGGTAGTAATAGTGTAGTAGATAATGATGGCGGTGTTGTTCTTACAACAGGTAACAGTTTGCTTATTAGTAATATTTTTAACTTAATCAACTTAAACATCATTGGTGCCAAATCTATGACAACTGCTATTAATATAGTGGGTAATATTATTGGTGATTTGGATTTGTCTAGATATTCTATAGCTGAACTAGCTGATATTGTTGTAGAAGATGAAGAATTTCAAGAATTTACAGAAAAAAGCACACAAGAGGAAGATGAGGATGTTAATTTAGTTGTAGAAGATTCTACTACTATACGCACTGATAATAATGCTGATGTAGAAAATAACGTTTCTCTTGAGGCTATAAGTGGAAATAATGAAATATATGACAATGGCTCTGTGACAGTGAAAACAGGTGATGTTTTTGTAGCTTCTAATGTAGCAAACATTGTTAATACAACAGTTGTGGGTGATAATTTTACTTTGGCAATTATTAATATAGTTGGCGGGAATTGGGATGGAAATTTAATTTTACCATCATTAACTGTTAATCAATTACAAGATTCAAGTTCTCCACAGTCTAGTTGTCAGATTGATTGTCAGGGTACAGCTAATGTATTGAATCAGGTTGATAATGAAGACATAGCAGTTAGTGAAGTGTCGGTTGTAGATTCATTGGAAGTTACTAATAATAATGATGCCGATATTAACAATACCGTCTCTATTATTACAGACTCAGGTAGTAACAATGTCTCTGATAATAATGGTGATATAGAGGTAGAAACAGGTGATGTGGTAACTATGAGCCAAGTATTGAATTTTGTTAATACTAATATTTTAGGTGATGGAAGAATATTTGGTATCATCAATATGATGAATGCTAATTGGAGTGGAAATATATGGGGCGTGCCAGCAGATGGTTTTGTAGTTAATAGACAGGGTTCTTATATTACATTTCAGAACAATCCCAATGAAACTCTAACTGTGTATAGTGATAAATTTGATGATGTAGTAGAAAGCGAACCTGAGGATTTATCAGCAGATGATGGTTCAGCGACTATTACTAATACAGATGCTATAACTACTAATAGCACGGCTTTGATTGACAATAATGTAGTAATAGATGCATCATCTGGTAATAATGATGTCTCAGGTAATAATGGTGATGTTAAGATTGAGACTGGTAATGTCGCAGCTCTTTCTAATATTTTTAATCTTGCTAATACTAATATTGTTGGTGATAATACGACTTTTGCTGTTATTAATATTTTGGGTGGAGAATGGAATGGCGATATTAATTTTGGTATGCCAGATTTACAGATTATAGAAGTGTCACAAGCAGATCCAGATCCGGCTGTGCCAGGAGGATATATAGATTATACTTTGGTGGTTACTAACAAAGGTGATGCTCCAGCAACTAATGTAAAAGTCACAGCAGTTACCAATCCTAGTATGGTTGATGTTGTGCAGTATGATAATGGTGAGTTAGATGATTTTGGTGTTGTGACCTGGAATATACCAGAGCTAGGAGTGGGTGATATGAAGACATTTTATTATAGAGCTAAAATTTCAGAAGCTGCAAATAATAATGATTTAGTCGCAAATCATGTTCAGGTAACTGCAGATCAAGATGATAGAAATAGCGATGATAATAGGACAGGTACTGAGGTGTATGTGTTTGGTAGTTCTGGTGCGAGTATTGCTGGTTTTGGTGTGCCTGTAGTGATAGCAGCTAGTTCTGGTACGCCACAGAGTGATTCTAGGTTTGATAATAGTGCATTATTTGATAATCCTATTGAAAGTACTAGCCTTAAAATAACCCAGTCAAATGATTCAACAGGTTTGATACGAGGCGGTCAAACAGTAGCTTTTACTCTAGATGTGGAAAATACAACAGATGAGTCTTTGTATGATGTTGTGGTTTGGGGTGAAATAAAAGGTCCAGGCGGAGTATTATCTGTTGATTCATGGTCTTTGGGTGAAGTTTTTCCTCGTGAAAAGATTACTATTAAATATAGTGTTAATTTTATAGAAGATGCTCTACCTGGAACATATACCAATACTGTTTGGGGAGATGGATTTGATGTGTCTTCGCAATTTTTAACATTCCCTGAGACTAAGGACGTTTTGGTTATTAGAGATAGTTATAATACTGATAATACTAATGTTGTTTTGGGATTGGAGTATTATAATAAATATGTTAATTATAAAGAAGAAGATTATTTATCTGTTACTAACAATGGTAACACAGGTATTGATACAGGAATTCTAATTATACGTTACAATCCTGAGTATTTGATTTATAACAATGATTCTAGAGGAAGTTTTGCTATTGCTATTCCTAGCTTACAACCTGGAGAATCATATAACGTTAATCTCACTGCCTTGCCTGTTCAAAGTACAGATCGTACACAGATTGAGTTAGAATATGTTTTGGGAGGAGTGCCAGTTTCTGGATTGACTATTTTTCAAAGTATATCAGAAGATGATAAACCAGTAGAACCTGCCTTGTCTAATACAGGAACTGATAATACTTCTTCTATCAATAGTGAACCTTATGTGGTTAGCACAAGTGAAATAGATAATACTTCTATTGAGGATAGTTCTGCAGTTATAGAGCCTAAAGTATTAGGCTATGAAGAGGTGTTTGATGATGTGCAGAATAATACAGTTTCATCTATTGTTTCAATGAGTAATTTATGGAAATACAGTTGGTTAATTGTTTGGTTTGTGGTGATGTTATTATTATTATTTTGGAAAAAGAAAAGGCCTTTAGAGCAATAGAGATAAATATATAATAAATGAATATATAAAAAACCTCCACTGAATAAGCGGAGGTTTTTTTAGAAAATAGATTATTACTTGATTGACTCAATAAATTTTTTGAATACTGCTGGATATTTTTTAGCAATTTCAGATAGTACTTTTCTATCAAGTTCAATTTTTTTCTTTTTCATAGCATTTATCAACTCTGAATATTTCATTCCATGCAATCTTGCGGCATTGTTGAGTTGAGTTTGCCATAGGCGACGCATTACACGTTTTTTGGTACGACGATCACGATAAGCATAAGCTCCTGATTTTGTTGCTGCTTCTTTTGCAAGCCTCAATACATTTTTTCGTCTATTAGAAAAACCTTTTGTTTTCTTTAACAATGCTTTTCGTTTTTTTACATGATTGGTACCTCTTTTTACTCTTGGCATATAATTCTAAAATTAACCGTTAGGTAACATTGATTTAACATTTTTATGATTTGCTTTATGAATACTTCTCAAACCTCGTTTGTTACGAGTGACTTTTCCAGTTTCTTTAGCGTTGAAGTGAGCACCACCAGCTTGAACTTGTTCAAAAGATACTTCTTTTTTGCCAGAAGTATTTTTTTTCTTTTTTAGCTTAAATCGTTTACGGATTGTGCTTGGTGTTTTTAATTTTGGCATATGTCTTATATTAAAAATAATCCACCTTTCGGTCGCAACGAGATGGGATTATGGCATATAGATAAGGATTAACCTTTTCTATAGTACCAATTCATTATACTTATTTTTTCATTGGTGTCAAGACCAAAATCATCTTGTGACCATTGCGTTTCAAAGGTTGTTCAATGTTATATTCTGTTGCTACAGAGTTCATAAAGGTATCAAAAACTTCTTTAACATGCTCAGGATGAGCTTTTTGACGACCTCTGAGTATCATTTCTATTTTTACCTTGTTGCCTTTTTCTAAAAATTTGGTAGTTTGTTTGGTTCTCATTTCAATATCATGTTTACCCATATTGTATGAAATGCGAATGCCTTTTACTTCGCCAGTTTTTTGTTTTTTACGTTCGTTTTGTTTTAGTTTTTTATTTGCATACAAAAGTTGTCCATAGTCTAGAATTTTACATACTGGAGGATTTGTCTTTGGAGATACTTCTACCAAGTCCAGACCAGCCTCTGCTGCTAATTCCAATGCTTTATCTATGGAAACAACTTGATTTATTTCTTTTTCAGGATAAACAAGACGTACTTCTGGTACGCGAATTTGATGATTTATTTTGTATTTTTTTTCAGAAATATATTTACAATTAAATAATTTATAACTAGCATACCAGCCGTGTGACATGGTGACGAAAAATTATGATAGTATAATCTTATTCGTTTTTTTATCAAGTCCACGAAGGGTATTCTTCGTTATTTTATTTGATTCAATAATAACGTTAATGTGTGTTATTTATGTATATTGAATAAAATAAAAGAGCGAAGAATGGTGGAGATGGTGGGAATCGCACCCACGTTATCATTAGGGTATTACATAATAGTGTACAAGTATAGTTTATTTTTGTTCGTCAATTGATATATAAAAAATAAACAAAAGCTATATCAATCCAAGCTTTGATGTAGTTTCTCTAGTTAGGCAAAGCAACCTAAATAGATAGCCTGATAAATTTGGCACCCTTGGAGCGTATCAGGCATAAGCTCGTTGGATGGTAGTTGAATTTAGGCAACTACAGGAGCCAAAGTAGGCATCTTGAACATTGATGCTACTCGGCCGAATAGATTTTTTGCACTTATAGTGTGCGGTTCCTATTTTACGAGTAGAGAACCATTCTCGTTACTTGCTATTATGTAAAGGTACCAAAATGAGCGACTATATATCATCCCCATTATTATGTATGACTACAAAGAGTCTACTTATAATCTTTCTTTGAAAAAAAGCAAGGTTATAAACAGGCTCTTTAGTAAAGGTATTTTTTGATTGCTCTTTGTGTGTCTCTTTCTATGTCGCGTTTTTTTAGTTTTGATCTCTTGTCATGTTTTTTAAGACCACGTACTAGAGCTATTTCCAGTTTTATTAAACCGCCCTTAGTATACACTTTTATAGGCACTATTGTCAATCCTGTTTGTGCTAACTTTCCACGTAAACGGTCAATTTCTTTTTTGGTTAAAAGTAGTTTTTTGTCACGAGTTGGGTTGTGTTTTTTATAGGTTCCAGCTGGTTTATATTTGCTTATATGCGCATTTATTAGCCAAACAGTATTGTCTGGGTGTATTGTGATATAACTTCCTTTTAGTTGAATGTGTCCAAGTTTTGTGCTTTTGACCTCAGCTCCGGTCAAAACTAAGCCAGCCTCGAATTTTTCCAGGATTTCATATGAGAATTTTATTTCTTTATTTATGCGAATTGTAGGCATACATATATTGTACCACGTATTGGTCATCTTGCTTAAAAATCATTATACCCTTAGTATATAAGTACTTAAATATAAAAAATATGTTACTTATTCGTGAAGTATCCAAGATACTAGAACAAGCAATTCAAAATACCACAAAAGTGGATAAAATTCAATTAGAAAGACCAAAGGCATTGCAGTTTGGTGATTTGACTACTAATATTGCAATGCGTTTGGCGTCTGCAAAAAAACAATCACCAATACATATAGCCAAAGAGATTGTTGATGAATTGAATAAACAGGTAGATGTGGTTGGTGTTTGTGAAAAAATTGAAGTAGTGAGTCCTGGGTTTATTAATTTTTATATCAAATCTGATTTAATTCAAGCTGAGTTAGATGTTATATATCATACATCTGATTACGGATCTTCAGAAGTTGGTAAAGGAAAAAAGGTTGTCATAGAGTATTCTTCGCCAAATACCAATAAACCTATTCATGTTGGTCATTTGCGTAATAATGCCCTTGGTATGTCCTTGGCTAATATTTTGGAGTTTGTTGGTTTTGAAGTAATAAAAACTCAAGTAGTTAATGATCGTGGAGTTCATATTATGAAGAGTTTGTTAGCTTATCAGAAATGGGGTAATAATAAAACTCCAGAAGATACAGGACAAAAAGGCGATCGGTTTGTGGCTGATTATTATGTAATGTTTGGTAATGAGGCAAAGAAAAACCCTCAACTTGAAAAAGAGGCTCAGGATTTGCTCAAAGCTTGGGAGGAAGGTGATGAGGAAGTGGTTGCTTTGTGGGATAAAATGAATAAATGGGTTTATGATGGTTGGCAGGAGACATATGATAATTTTGGTTCAGTTTTTGATAAAGAATATTTTGAAAGTGATTTGTATACAAAAGGCAGAGAGATAGTAGAGCAGGCATATGATAAAAATGTTGTTAAGAAAAATTCTGAAGGTGCTTATGTTATAGATTTGTCAGAGGAAAATTTGGGTGGCCGTGAGTCAGGGGAGAAAGTATTACTGCGTTCTAATGGAACCACTGTATATATAACTCAAGATATTTATCTTGCTGTGAGTCGTTTTGAAGATTATCATTTTGACAAAATGATTTATGTGGTGGGAGATGAGCAACTTTATCATTTCAAAGTTTTGTTTACTATTTTGAAAAAACTAGGATATGACTGGGTGGATAATTTGTTACATTATCCATATGCGCATGTTCTGTTGCCAGAGGGTAAAATGAAATCTAGGGAAGGCAAGGTTGTTGATGCTGATGATTTGATTTCAGAAATGCATGCATATGCATATAGTGAGATTGAAAAACGTCGTGATGATATTTCAGAAGATGAAAAAAATAAAAATGCTTCTATTATTTCTATGGCAGCTATTAAATATTGGTTTTTGAAAAATAATCAAAAAACATCTATTACCTTTGACCCAAAACAGTCGCTTGATTTTGAAGGAAATACTGGTCCGTATTTATTATATACTTATGTGAGATTGGGCAGTGTGATTTCTAAACATGCAAAAATCAAAAATTACAATACAAAATTATTAGGAGATAAAGAAAAGGAAATAGTTAGATTGATGATCCAGTGGCCATTGGTGGTGGACAGTTTTTTAAATCATTATCAACATAATTTTATTTGTGAATATTTATTTGAATTAGCAAGTAAAATTAATTCTTATTATCATGATGTTTCAATTTTGAAATCAGAAGATGGAGTGCGCGAGACTCGTCTAGCTCTTATTACTTCTGTGCGATCTATTTTAAAGACAGGTCTAAATTTATTGAATATAAATATTATAGAAAAAATGTAATAAAAATTTTATGACATATGAAAAATGGGAAGAAATTATAAATAAGATTACATCAGAATTTAGTGTGATTGATCAAGGAAAGGAAACAGAAAGTGAACATGAAGAATATGAGTTTATAGAATTTAGTAGAGATGGGATGTTGATACGATTGGAACTAAATATTTATTCTAAGTTATTAACTTCTAAATCATTATATTCTAAAAGAGCCGGGTCTGTTGCAATAGAGAAGAAGGAGTATGATAATAGTGAAAAAATATACAGCATGTCTGCCTTTTTGTTTGATGAAAGTATGAATAATTGGAAAGAGATTGATGCAGATATGTTTTAATAATATTTTTGATGATAAAATATCGGTTTGATATAAACCGATATTTTTTTTGGCTTATTTTAGTATAATATTTTTTAAGATTGTATATAAGTTTTATTACATTGTGATGAGTCTTGTTATTTTATAAGTAGTTATTTATTAGTTGTTATTGTTTGTTTTTTTGATTTATTTTTATATAAGATTTTTTATATCAACCGATATTTTTTTTGAGTATATTTAGC
>WFTG01000003.1 GCA_015485655.1 Patescibacteria group bacterium
ATAGGTGGTGGTGCTTGAGATGTCAAATAATAAAGCTTAAGATTACATATGGTTGAACTTGGAATCACAGGTGGTGCGGTTTAGAATGACAGGTGGTGGGGCTCAGGATGACAGATGGTGGGACTTGGAATCACGGCAGTGTTATTAAAATTCTTTTATTGTCATTCCGCAGTTTGCTCTCGTCTAAACTAAGTACCTAGATAAAATTGGCAAGCAAACAAGGAATCTCTTAAAGTTGATTAATAAAATTCTTTTGATAAATCATTCCAATCCGCTATTATTTGCTTTAATTTATCTATAAAATAATCTACATCTTCGCGAGTATTATAAATATAAACACTGGCTCGAGCTGTCGCTGAAACATTTAACTTATCATGAAGTGGCTGAGCACAATGATGACCCGAACGAATACATATACCATAATTATTTAAAAGTGTTGCCAAATCATGTGGATGAATATCTTCAACAGTAAAACTTACCAAACCAGAACGCTTATCTTTGTCTGGTCCGTATATTTTGACTTCTGATATTTTTGATAATTGGTCATAAAGATAACCAACTAATAAATTATCATGATGCTGTATCTTTTTCATGCCAATACCTGATAAATAATCTACAGCTTCTCCTAAGGTAAATACTTGTGCCAAAGGCATGGTTCCAGCTTCTAACAACCAAGGCATTGGCTTGTAAGTAGTTTTATCTTTTGTTACTTCTCGTATCATCTCACCACCTGTCTCAGCTGGATACATCTCTGTAAATCTGCTAGGTGCAACATACAAAACTCCCACACCAGTTGGACCTAACATCTTATGAGCAGAAAAAACCAAAAAATCAGGTCGTAACTTCTGAACATCAACTGGCATATGTCCAATACTCTGCGCTGAATCTACTAACACCTTTACTCCTTGTTCTTGTGCTTTTGGAATTATGTCTTCAAGAGGATTGATAGTTCCTAAAACATTTGACACATGTGTAATACATAATAATTTTACATTTTGAAAAAAATCTACAAAATCTATATTTTCTAACTCGCCTGTTTCTGTAATAGGCCAAAATTTAATTTGTAAATCTTTTTCTTGAGCCAAAATTTGCCACGGCACAATATTAGCATGATGCTCCATTTCTGTTAGCACAATCACATCACCTGTACCCAGATTATGCTTTGCCCAGCTTGTAGCCACTGTATTTATCCCGCCAGTTGTACCGCGTGTAAATACAATGCTTTTTGGATTTTCTGCATTGATAAACTGCATTACCTTTCCCCTAGCTCCTTCATAAAGATTAGTTGCCTTTTCTGCTAAATCATATGCTCCACGATGGATATTGGCATTGAAACGTTCATACCAAACCTGCTCTGCTTCTATTACTTGTTTTGGCTTTTGACTAGTTGAGGCACTATCTAGATACACAAAAGGCTTTTTTTCACTATTTTGTACTAATATTGTAAAATCTTCAGTTATATTTTTTCTTGACATTTAATTTTTCAAAAAATCTTTAATAAAATTATTCTTAATTCTATTATTTACAGACTGTAAAAATCCGTCAATAATCATTTTTTTTGCCTCTCTCTTGGACATGCCTCTGGATTGTAAATACAAAAGTTGATTTTCATTAATATTCCCCAAAGTTGCACCATGTGATGCTTTGACATCATTATTGAGAATTTCTAAATTAGGTTCAGCTTTCACAGAAGAACTGTCTGAAACAATCAACACATCTTCACTAAGATATGAATCTGTATTCACTCCTTTTGGACCAATATTTATCCAACCATCTAACTTGACCTGTGACTTGTCTCTACCAACTGTTTTGATAACCATGTCTGCAGTTGTATCCTTGCCAAAATGATTGTTTGCAACATAAAAATATGATTTTGACTGCTTTAGCGCATCTATAATCCAAGTAATTTCACCATGTGAATTATTCTTATAATGATTGATGTTTATAGAATTATAATTATACTGAGCTTTGATTTTATTTTTAGCAAAAACTCTAGCTACAGAATTTTCCGCACAAGTAAAATTATAATTCATATGATAATTAGAATTATCATCTACATCTATGCCATAGTCTACTTGAGAATTTTTACTCAAAAGAATATCCACACTACCAGCACCAAATTTAGATTGATGAATATAGTGTTTATCAAGTATTGTAACTTGGGAATTACTACCAATAATAAAATACAAATTAGCCCAAAACTGAAAAATATTATTATGTAATTCTAAAGTTAGAGAAGTGTTAGCTGGAATAGTTATCACAAAATCTGCTCTAGAATATCCATATTGCCATAAATTTATTTTTTTATTGCTTTGTTGTTGTGATTTTATTTTGACAATTTTATTTTTAATAACATCAGAGCAATATTTGAATTCTTGAATTTTTATTTTTGGATTATTGCCATATATTACTACATTATCTTGTATATCTTTTATAGACATTTGAAACTTATGGCTCTCTGATAACAGCCTATTCCAATCCCATGACTTCACATCACGCTCCCAATCAAGTTGGCGTGATAATTTTTTGTATTGCTTTTTGATTTCTTGAATATTATTCATAAATATTTTGTATTGCTATTTCACTTGTCATTCCGCAGTTTGCGTCAACCTAAACTCATACAATTTAGTCAATGCTAGCAAGCAAACAAGGAATCTCTTAAAGTTGATTAATAAAATTCTTTTGATAAATCATTCCAATGGGGGTTATGCTCTTTTATTAACTTTTCCTTTTTTGATCTTCGCCAAGATTTTAATTCTTTTTCTCTTGTTAATATAACTTCAATGTTATCGCTTTGTTCAAAATATATTAATTTATTACAACTATACTTTTTTGTAAAACCAGGTATTAAACCCTGCTTGTGTTCATTAACCCTTCGTAATAAATTATTTGTCATACCAATATACAAGGTACCACTACTACTAGCCATTATGTATACGTAATAGATTTTTTTAACACTTCTCATATAATAATCTTTAAGGGATCCCTCGCTACGCTCGGGATGACAGATGGTGGGGCTCGGGATGACAGGTGATGGGACTTGGGATGACAGGTGGTGGGGCTCAGGATGACAAATGTTCTGACTTGGGATGACAGATGGTGCAACTCGGGACGACAAATGGTAGGACTTGGGATTACAGGTGGTGGGGTTTAGAATGACAGATGGTGGGACTTGGGATGGCAGATACTAGATTTTGGTATGATAGGTGGTGGAGCTTGAGATGTCAAATAATAAAGCTTAAGATTACATATGGTTGAACTTGGAATCACGGCAGTGTTATTAAAATTCTTTTATTGTCATTCCGCAGTTTGCGTCAACCTAAACTCAGACAATCTAGTCAATGCTAGCAAGCAAACAAGGAATCTCTTAAAGTTGATTAATAAAATTCTTTTGATAAATCATTCCAATCCGCTATTATTTGCTTTAATTTATCTATAAAATAATCTACATCTTCGCGAGTATTATAAATACAAACACTGGCTCGAGCTGTCGCTTCGTAGCTTCCAAGATGACATTGACTATTAACCCACACTTCCTTCCATTTCCATTTCTATTAAACGATTTAACTCAAGCGCATATTCCATTGGCAATTCTTTTGCAAAAACCTCCATAAATCCAGCTACAATCATTCGCTCTGCATCTTCTCGTGATAATCCTCGTGACATAAGATAAAGAAGTTGATCATCACTAATTTTGGATACTGTTGCTTCATGTTCTATACTAACATTTTGATTATCAATTTTCATAGTTGGATATGTATCAGTGCGGGACTTCTTATCTAACAACAACGCATCACAATTTACTTTTACCTGACAATTCTTGGCGCTTTTTGCAACATAAACTAAACCTCTATACGAGCTTCTACCGCCATCTTTGGAAATTGATTTTGATATAACTTTTGACGAAGTATTGCTAGCTAGATGAAGCACTTTTGCACCTGCATCTTGATGTTGATTTTTTCCAGCGAAAGCAACTGATACAATATCTGCTTTTGCGCCTTTTTCTTTCAAAATAACTGCAGGATATTTCATGGTTAGTTTAGAACCCAAATTACCATCTATCCACTCAACCAAAGCATCTTGATAAGCTACAGCACGTTTGGTTACAAGGTTATAAACATTACTAGACCAATTCTGAATTGTAGTATAGCGCACTTGTGAGCCTTTTAGAGCCACCAGTTCAACCACTGCGGCATGCAGAGAATCCTTGGAATACATAGGTGCTGTACAACCCTCTATATAATGCACACTGGCACCTTCATCTACTATAATCAAAGTTCTTTCAAACTGCCCAACCGAAGGAGAATTAATACGAAAATAAGCCTGCAGTGGAGCTGTTATCTGCACACCTTTTGGCACATAAATAAAAGATCCACCCGACCAAGTTGCAGTGTTCAAACTAGCAAACTTATTATCACCTGCTGGAACAACACTACCAAAATATTTCTTTACTAAATCAGGGTACAAATTAGCTGCTTCGGACATATCACAGAATACAACGCCAAGTTTCGTCCAACGCTCTTTTAGTTTATGATAAATAATTTCTGATTCGTATTGAGCTCCTACTCCAGCCAGAAATTTTCTCTCTGCCTGTGGAATGCCAAGTCGATTAAAAGTATTTTTGATATATTTTGGTACATCTTTCCAATCCTCTGATGGTTTTTCTGAGGGGCGAAAATAATACGTAATGTCATCAAAATCTATTTCTGACAAATCACCGCCAAATGAAGGCATTGGGGTTTTTAAAAAAATTTCCAAAGCTTGTAAACGTTTTTCTAACATCCATTTTGGCTCATTGTGCTGTTTACTAATTTCTCGAACAACAGATTTGGTCAAACCTTTTGGAGTTTTAAAAACTGCTTTCACTGGATCTCTAAATGTATATTTAGTTTTATCAACTGTAAAATTTGTCATATAAAATCTATATTTCTGTAATAGCAAAATATGTCATCCCGAGCGCAATTCCGCTTATGGCGGAATGCAGCCGAGGGATCTGTTAACGCCACTGATTGCTCAAATCTACATAATCTTTATTAGTCAACTCTATTAATTTCTCCTTTTTATTTCTTGCCCAATTTTTAATTTGTTTTTCTCTGTTTAAAGCAATTTCTACTTCATTGGTTTCTTCAAAATAAACCAGTTTTGTACATTTATATTTTGAAGTAAAACCATCATGCAAAGCATTTTTATGTTGATATATTCTTTTTAATAAATTACTAGTTATCCCTACATAAAATACTCCAGAAATACTCATCATTATATAAACATAATATGTTTTACTATATTTCATACTCTCTCCTACTTACAGATTCCTCCATTCGCTATCTATCGATAGCTCAGTCGGAATGACACAATTAATTAATAATTAAAAACACAAAAAATTTACTATTTCAACCAATCATAACCCTTTTTTTCTAATTGTTTTACCAACTCTACACCACCGCTTTTTACAATTTTTCCATTAACCAAAACATGTACTTCATCAGGTTTGAGAAAATTTAATAATCTCTGATAGTGAGTAATAACTAAAAAACCATTATTAGGAGTACGTATGTTATTTACATTTTTAGCAATCAATTTTAAAGCATCAATATCTAACCCTGAATCTGTTTCATCTAATATAGAAAATTTTGGATCAAATAATGCTAGTTGCAACATTTCATTTTTCTTTTTTTCTCCTCCAGAAAAACCAACATTTACATTTCTATCCAAAAACTTTTCATTTAATTTAAATTTTTGTAAAAGATTTGTTAGTTTAGTATCAAAATCTTTCATAGCCTCATCGCCATGTAAAATTCTAAAACTGGTAGATAAAAACTCATACATATTCACACCAGGCAATTCATGAGGGTACTGAAAAGATAAAAATAACCCCATACGAGCTCGCTCATCTATTGATTTTTTCAAAATATTTTTACCTTGCCATATTATCTGTCCCCCAGTCACCTCATATTCAGGATTACCCATCAAGATATTAGCTAAAGTAGATTTACCAGAACCATTAGGACCCATCAAGGCAACTAATTTACCTAGTCTTAATTTCAGATCAACTCCATTCAAAACAGTCTTACCTGCGACTTTTGCGTGTAAATTTTTTATTATTATATTGTTTTTATTATTAGTCATATATGTAATATTTTATAGTGTTTGTAGTATAACAGGCTCTAATATTAGGTCAAATAAAATAAAAGTCCTCAATAAAGAAAACTTTTATTTACACAATTATACAATAAACACTACTTTGTATCCTTAATCCTAAAAGCTGGCAAAAGCGCTATCAATAAAACACCTGCTAACAATAAAAATACATAAGGCAAAGCAAAAAGCTCTAAAAATATCCAAGACAAAATAGCAGCTGTCAGCCAAGCAAATGGCCTAACATCTCGAAACATATCTATCAAATCCATATCTTGTTTATTTACTTGTTTGAAAAAATATGTTTCATTCATAGATTCAAGCAAAGCCGCACCAACACGTGTCATAAATAAAATCACTCCCCACATAAACGGAGATGTGCCAGTAAACTTGGCAACTACTATAGAAAATACTGCCATAATAATCAACCCTCCTATAATCATTTCTTTTTCACCTATATATTTATCTGCTATTCTACCTGCTGGCATTTCAAATATAATAAATGGTGACAACATTACAGTAAAAATTATACCAAGAGTTGACCAGCTGAATCCTAATGAATCATGTAAATATATAGGAATATACAAAACCATAATGGCATAAAAAAACCTCAGAGCATACTCAGTAGACATAATACGTAGAATATCTGGATGTGCTCTAAATAGTTTTTTTAAATTACTCAAAGAACGTTTACGATAAACTGTCTTCTTATCTTCAATAGCTTGACGTTTATATAACAATAATATCAAAGCCGGAAATAATACCACACCACCAATAGCGTAAACAATTTTATAATTATTTGCATCACCAACCAAATTACCCATAATCAATGGTGAAATAACTACAGCTATATTAATCATAGTAAGCATAGTTGTTCTGAGTCTGCCAGTCACCCTGTCATCGGACATACTTTCTAAAAATATATCGTTATTTATAACTAATATACTAAAAGAAGTATTTAATAAAATCAAAAATATCAAAGCAATATAGTTATCTGACAACATCAAACCAATAACCACTAACAAATTTAAAGATATTACTAAAATAGCTGACTTATAATTACCGATTTTTTTTAATAAAATCTCATAATAATAGATTGCAACCATTGCAGTAATATTCATAGCAGCAAAAACAAGGCCAATATTTCTAGTACCAACAATGGATTCAATAAAACTAGATTGAGAATAAAGAGGCAAGGCATAAGACAATGCCCAAATAAATCCAAGAAAATAAATCAGCCAAAAAGGTTTCTGTGTTGCTTTAGTTGTCATATTTTTATTTTATTTAATCTTTGAGTATTTTCTCTATCTCATCAAAATCTATTTCAGCATGACTAGCATGATAAACAACTTGCTTGTTTTTGATAAAAATAAGTTGTGGTGATTCATGCATTATGCCAGTTTTATCTACTACATAATCTGACAAATCACGTTGATCTTGCACAATAAGCATATAAACAAAATTTCCTGACAAAACTTCTTGTTTTAATGCTTCTGATACTTTGTCATATGCACGCGCACTAATAGGACAAGTCAAACTATGCTTAAAAAAAATAACTGGACTAGTGTCTGAATTATTTATCAAATTATCTATTTGTTCTTTTGACTTTATTTGTTGCATTAATTATTCGTGATAAAATCTTAATTAATTATCTCAATAGCTTTTTCCAAAGAAACAACTTGAGAAGCTGACTCTGTTCTTTTTTTAACCTCTATATTTCCTGCCGTTCTCTTAGACACCACAAACCGCCATGGCATACCTAAAAGATCACTATCTGCAAATTTTTCTCCAGCTCTGACACCTTCTCTATCATCATATAACACTTCAATACCTTTTTGCTCTAATACTTGATATACTTGCTCAGCTTGTTTTCGTACCTCTTCATTATCTAAATCAAGCGCTACTAAATGCACTTGAAATGGAGCCACTGACTCTGGCCAAACTATACCCTTTTCATCTGAAAACTTTTCTACTAACACTCCCATAACACGTGAAATTCCAATACCATAAGACCCCATCCACA
Source organism: Patescibacteria group bacterium (assembly GCA_015485655.1). GTDB lineage: Bacteria > Patescibacteriota > Patescibacteriia > S139-126 > S139-133 > S139-133. The sequence continues at coordinate 8,159 of WFTG01000003.1, forward strand.
CTGGAATCTTTTTTTCTTCAGAATTAGTATAAAATAATCCCAAATCTTCAGCTTTTTGTGTACCAAAATTAAATATATTACCCACCTCAGCAGTTTTTACCTTTTCTAAATCATCATGAGTAATATCCAGCTCTTTTAATGTATCATCATTTAACACTTCTTCGTTAATAGCAATATTTTTCTCTCTATTTATATAAATAAAATCTTCACCTGCCTCTGTTATAGTTTGAAATTCATGACTAAATTTTGTAAAAGCACCACCAGATGCAAATGTTACAAATGTATCATTGCCAATACCAAGTCTATTATAGACTCTATGATATGCTTCTATAGAACTTTGATAAAACTTTTCATGATCTTCTTCTCCTAACGCAAATGAATACATATCTTTCATCAAAAACTCACGACCACGCATAATACCACTTTTAGCACGAAGTTCATTGCGTAGTTTATTTTGAAACTGATATACAAAAACTGGCAAATCTCTATATGATGAAATGTAATTTTTCATCATTTCACCAATAGGCTCTTCGTGACTCCACCCAAAACCAACTTCTCCACCTGCATGCAACTTAGATTTGAACCAAACATCTACGATTTTATCATTCCAACGATTGGTCTGCTCCCATAATTCCTTGCGTTGCATACTACTCATCAAAATCTCTTCAGCTCCAATAAATTGCATTTCTTCACGCACAATTTGTTTTATGTTTTCTATAACACGCAAACCAAAAGGTAAATAGCTATACACACCAGCCATTTCTTTATGAATATAACCTGCACGTATAAGTAGCTGTGCATTCTTTGCCACTTCATCAGCTGGGACTTCACGTCTTGTCTTTGTAAAAAGTTTTGACTGCTTCATAAAATTATGTTGAATTATTCTTTTTCTGCAAACCATTTTTCTGCATCCATAGCAGCCATACATCCCATACCAGCTGTAACAATAGCCTGTTTATATTTCTTATCAATCAACTCACCAGCCACAAAAACTCCATCCACCGACGTACCTGTTTGACCATGAGGAACTACATAACCTTGTTCATCTAGCTCTACTTGCCCTTGTAAAAACTCTGTATTAGGAATATGCCCAATTGCCAAAAACATACCATCTACCTCTAGTTCACTAGTTGATTTATCTTGGGTATTTTCTAATTTTAATTTTGTAACTTTTGTATCACCTATAACTTCTACTGGCTGTGTATTCCACAATACTTCTATTTTATCATTTTTCAACACCCGCTCTTGCATAGCTTTAGACGCTCTAAATTCATCACGACGATGAATTAGATAAACTTTGGATGCAAATTTGGTCAAAAACATAGCCTCCTCCATTGCACTGTCACCACCACCGATGATAGATACTACCTTGTCACGGAAAAATGCACCATCACAGGTCGCACAAGTTGAAACACCCTTAGCCCAAAACTCTTGCTCACCAGTAATGCCCATAGTTCGTGCACGAGATCCTACTGCTAGTATTACACTATGTGCTTGATATTCTGTATCTCCAACCCAAACCTTTTTTATATCTTCAGAAAAATCAACTTTGGTTGCATTACTAAACACAAATTCAGCGCCTTGATTTTTAGCTTGATCAATCATAGCCTGCATTAATTCTGGCCCCTGTATACCTTTTGCAAAACCAGGAAAATTCTCTACTAAGGTCGTAGTCATAAGTTGACCACCAAAAGTAGCTCCAGCAATAACCAGTGGATTGAGACGAGCACGCCCCGTATAGATAGCAGATGTAAGTCCAGCTGGGCCTGAACCGAGAATAATAACATTTCTAATCTTGTTTTCTTCTGTCATATTTTTCAAGTTTAAATTTTATTAGTCTTTGTCATCTTACTCTAATTCAATTGAATTAATAACTACTGGCTCTACAGGTCTATCTGGACCTTCTGTTGCTACGCTATTTATAGCCATAACAACATCCATACCATCTACTACATAACCAAAGTTAGTATGCTTGCCATCCAACCAAGGAGTGCTTTTGGCTGTGACAATAAAAAATTGACTACCATTTGTATCAGGGCCAGCATTTGCCATAGCCAGAGACCCTTGAACTAACTTTTTATCATTAAACTCATCTGCAAACTTATATCCTGGACCACCAGTTCCCCAACGACTTTTTAGACTGTCGTCTTTAGATTGTGGGTCGCCTGCTTGAATCATAAAATCTTTTATAACACGATGAAATTTTACACCATCATAAAAACCATCCTCTGCTAAATTAACAAAGTTGGCTACAGTTTTGGGTGATTCTTCTTTATAAAACTTAACAGTAAAATCACCCATTGAAGTTTTGAAAGTTGCTTTAGAATATTTAATAGCCTCAGCTGTTATATCTTCTGGAGTTTTATTACTTGTATTCATGTTTGTTTTTTGGTTAGTGTTATTATCTTTATTTTTTGTATCAGTATTTTGCCCTAATGACAATGATGTTTTAGTTTGAACATCCTTTACTGTTTCTTGAGTTCTGGCTTGACACCCTCCCAAAAAAATAACTGCCAAAACAGCGATAAATAATATTTTATACATATTTATATAATTTTAATTTTTATAATCTATTTTTTAATTCTAAAATAATTTTTTCACGACTTACTTCTATTTCTTCGTGATTTTCTAAATCTTTTAACTTAAATAATCCACTCTGCTTTTCATCTTCACCAATAAATAATATAAATGGTATAGCATGCTTTTCTGCTGACTTGATGTGTTGCGCTGGTTTTTTCTGTACTGTTTCAAATACCACCGACACATCACCCTCTCTTAACTCATTGGCTATTTCTCTAGCAAAAGATTTTACTGAATTATCTAAAATGCAAACTTTTAATTCTGTAGCCGTAGCATATTCAGGGGATAATTCATGCACATCCAAAAAATCTTGTATAGTCACATCACCCATACCAAAACCCACAGCACTAACAGGCTCAACTCCAAATATTCCTACTAAATCATCATAACGACCACCACCAAATAACGACCTGTTATTATCTGGATGAGTATCAAAAACTTCAAATACAATACCAGTATAATAATCAAAACCACGCATCAAAGCAGGGTCATAAATACAATTATCAATACCTACTGACTCTAACTCTTGTATAAAAGCATTAATCATTGTGACGCTATCTAGTTTTTGCAAATCATCTGGAAGCTCTGCAATAGACTTGGCATCCAATACTGATAATAGCTTATCTAGATCATCACCAATGAATTCACTGAGTGATTTTTCAAAATCATCTCGTGGTATTTTATGCATACGATCAATCAACTTTGCAACACTATGCGATCTATCAGTATCTAGACCTAAATAAGTTTGCAAAATATAATCAACAGACTGTCTATTATTGACTTTAATTACAAAGTCATCACTAGTTGCGCCAAACAATTTCATTATACTGTTGGCAATAGAAATAATTTCTATCTCTGCATCTTGTGACTCTACACCGAAAATATCAACATTTAATTGCCAATGCTCACGCAAACGACCACGTTGCGGACGTTCATATCTTAATAAATTTGGAATACTATACCATCTAAGTGGAAAAGCTAATTCCTTACGCTTTGCTGCAATCATACGCGCTACTGTTGGTGTCATCTCTGGACGAATAGTCACATCGCGACCACCACGATCAGTAAAACTATATGTTTGCTCGTTTACAATCTCTTCTCCTGACTTTGCTCTATAGAGATCTGTCTCCTCTAAAATGGAGGCATTGTATTCTTCATAACCATACTTCTCCACAACCATTCTCATAGTGTCAAAAAGATAGTTCTGTTGTGACATGCTCTGTGGATAAAAATCTCTAGTTCCTTTATAAGGTTGTGTTGAAAGTTTCTTTGTCATACATTTATTCAAACTAATACATCACTTACTTTAGCATTTTTCAGCCTAATCTTCAACTAAACTACGCTTAGTAAATAAATGCAAAGTCCATGAAAAAGCCACCTTTAACTTATTGGCAATACCAGGAGTTTTGAATAAATACACAGTCCGCCAAATAAACCAAGCAATAAATCCTGTTACGGTTATACCAAAAATATCACCTGCGCCTTTGTTTCTACCTAAAGAAATTAACAGACCCTTGAGATGCAAATCAAAAGGTACTAAAGATTTGTGTTTAGTTATATTGTTTATATTCATTGCTACGATGTCTGCTTGATTGGTGGCGACTTGAGCTAATTTTGGAAACCTAACATTATCAGAAGTAACAACATCACCAAGAGCAAATACATTCTTATAATTTGTAACTTGCAAAAATTTATTTACCTGAATATGTCCTGAACTATGCAATATTTTCTGATCTATACACTTGGCATTAGGTGTAACACCTGCAACCAATATAGTCATATCTGACTTGAGCTGTCTATTATTATTTATAACTATATAATCACTATGAATACTAACAACATTTGTAGAATTACATACTTCTACTCCGCTTTTTTTCAGAGTATCCAGTGCATAGTTTTGAATCTTAGTAGAAAAATTTCCTAAAATAGTTTCAGTATTATTTATCAGACGAAGTTTACAAGAAACATTACTCATTAAATCATTCAAACGATTAATAAACTGTCCAATCTCCAATACAAGCTCAACACCTGTTGGCCCTGCACCAATAACACTGATAGTTATATCTCGCTTAGTTCCTTGTACTAACTCTATAATATTTTTCTTTATATGTTTTGCGTCATCTATTGTTTTTAACTCTATAGCATATTGAGCACCTTCTATGCCACGTTTACGTGTTTTAGAACCTGTTGCAATAACTAAAAAATCAGCTTGTAATGACAAATCATCTACTAAAACGGACTTATTTTCAAAATTAACATCTCTCGCTCTACCTCTGATAAACGAAAAATTATCAGACCGAAAAAAACTCTCATATTCAAAAATAATATCAGGCACATCAAGACCACCTGTTGCCACCTCATGTAGCAATGGTGAAAAAGTGAAATAATTATGATCATTAATCAATATTACCTCAAAACCAAAACGAAGAAGATTTTTTGTAGTATAGACTCCACCAAAACCTCCTCCAACAATAATAACCTTTTTCTTCATCTGAATTATTTTTTACTTACCCTATTTTTGTAACACACTTTATATAAATTAAAAATACAAGTATTCAAATAACTACTTGAATAGTATACTGCCTTATTAGTACAAAAGTCAATAATATATGTGGACAAATAATTATCAAAAACAAAAATGTCCTTTATGAAGGACATTTTTGTTTTTAGATTTTTGTAATTTCTACTTCGGTGAAATACTGTCTATGACCGTGAACTTTCTTATATCTAGTTTTTGGTTTGTATTTTACAACTTCTACTTTACGAGTTCGTGCTTGTTTGACAATTTTGCCTTCTACAGCACCTGTAACTGTTGGAGTTCCAACTTCTAACTTAGAACCCTTTTCATCTGATTTTAACAATACAGCGTCAAAGGCCACTTTATCTCCTTCTTCTCCTTTAAGTCTTTCAAAACGAACACGATCGCCTTTTGAAACAATATATTGTTTTCCACCTGTTTTTATAACTGCTAACATGTGTTTAAAAAATTAATAAATTTACTATCACTATCTAAAAGGCTCAATTTTTAGACAATAACAAAGCCTCAAATAAGGCTTTTAATTCCTCATTACAATAACATATATAAAGGAATTAATCAAGTGATCGTTCTCTGTCATGTCAAATGCGACATAGCGAATTCATTAGGTGTTTTCATATTTAAAGACAAATGTGGTCTTCTGTGGTGATAATAGTCTAAATATTGATTAACTTTCTCTTGTAGATATTTAAGGTCTTTTTTCTGGTAGTGTAGGTA
>WFTG01000004.1 GCA_015485655.1 Patescibacteria group bacterium
CGCCCCACGAGAACACCTCCCAGTTTTGGAAGGTGTTTTGGTTTTGTTTAGAAAAGATATAATACACACAAAAAAACCGACGTTTCTCAACGCCGGTTTTTAATCAAAGTATAATATTTATCTTGTAGCTCCTGAATATGTAATAGCTTGCATTACATTCCAATCCTCTGTTGTTTCAGGTAAGCGACCAAAAATATCTTGATAAATCTTAAGACCATTTTGTTCACTTTCTAACTTACGATTTTCCGCTCTCTGGCGCAAACCATAAGCCATAATAGTAACAGCTGCGTTATCACGAGGATTATCTAGATTAGGCGCTCTATTATAAATATCTTCAAAAATCTTACCAGCGCGCTCTTCAGCTACTTTATTACGTAAACTTGGCCAACGACCATTTGCAATCTTAATAGCATCTTCTAATTCTGCATCATTTGATGGTAATTTACCAAAAGCTTTCTTATAAGAATGAATAACAGCTGCTCGCTCACCTTCGCCTAAGCCCTTGGTATTATTATCTACACCATAAGTTACAAAATTTTCAATTGCATTTCTCATATTTGTAGCAATCTTCTTCAAATCACCTGATAAACTTTTTAGATATTTTATTTGTGTTTGTTGCTCTTTGACAATACTGCGTAATTCTTTTAGCTCTGATAAAATATCTTCCAAATTATTATCTTTGAGAAGACGCGCTTTCTTTTTTATATCATCTAATTCATTATCACGTTCTTTTTTCTCTTTTTTTATTTTTTCTCTAAGATATTTTTTATTCTTTTTTAACTCTTTTTTATGTTTTTTGAATTGGTCTTTAACACTTGTTAATTCTCCCACTATAGCCTCAACATCAGATGTAGAATCTTCCAATACAGAGCTGTCATCTTCTGTTGCGTCATTATTCTCTTCATCACTAGTATCATCACTACTACTTATATCAGGAAATACAACACGAACAGCATTACTTGATACTTGCTCGCCACAAGAATACAATACTGTTATAGAAAAATAATATTCCTGACCAGGTTCTAAATAATCACCAAAATCTCCATTATTATATTTTTGTGCATTATAAACTAGATAGGAATGTACAGATGGGTTAGTCAAAAAAACCAAATAACCATCCTCACTATACGTTGGCTCAGGATTGTCCTTTGATATTACAATTTTATAACCCTCAAACTGTGGATGATCAACTTCTTCCCACTCCAACTTCACACCATTTTCTTCTGCCTCTGCTTCAAGAATAGGAATGATATAGTCAGGAGCTGTTTCACAAGTTAAATCTTCTGCGTCATTCATTGTCGCAAAAGAAAAATTTGGTACAAAAAATTGTGCTACAAAAAATAACACAACTAAGCTAGATAATTTTTTCTTCATATTTTGCATTTTTAATTTTTATTTTTGTTTCTTGTCCGCCGTAGCCTTGGCGAAGACGGATTGCTTTTTAAAGCTTTTTATTGTTATTATCTATATATTAACACACTTTTTGATAAAAATCAAGCAAAACAAAACTAGTCCTTATCAAAACCAAACAATACTGGCTCTACTTCTAATCTTTGACCAGTATATTCATAAACAGAATCAATAACAAAATTAATTAATTTTTGCACATCTGCGGACGTTGCCTTTTGCTCTGGATTGATAATAGCTAGTGCTTGAGTATCTGAAATTTGTGCCCCGCCAATTTTTGTACCTTTCAAATTCAAAACTTTATCTATAATCCAAGCAGTTGGTATTTTTATCTTATCATCTACACTTGCAAATTTATTTTTTATCATTTCTAACTCTTCTACATATTCTGGCTTTTTCTTGCTTAAAATATCTTTCATTCTATGATATTCCTCAGATGATAAATATAAATTTTTAAAAAATGAACCTGCCTTACCAGTAAAATCATTAGTAAATTTATTTTCACGAATAGTTATAACAGCCTCTCTGATTTCAGATAAACTTGGCTCTACAATATCTCTATCTGCAAAATAAGCAATTATATCTGGATATTCAATCACAGGATTTGGATTTTTATGTAGACATAATGTAGTCTCTAAAATAACATATCGTCCCTTCTCAGTTGAATTAAAAATACTAGACCTATAACCAAACTGACACTTACTAGCTTCTAATGTGAAAATATCCCTACTCTGACGATCAAATACACGCACAGAATAAACAACTTGTGAAGCTTCTTGTCCATACGCTCCTACATTCTGAATTGCAAAAGCACCAGCAGTACCTGGTATAGAAGATAAATTTTCAATACCCCAAAAACCATTTTGAACAGCAAAGGCAACTACATCATCCCAAACTTCACCAGCCGCTGCTCTAACCAAAACCTGATTTTCTTTATTAGTATCTACAAAATCTATACCTTTGATGGACATCTTGATTATCAAACCGTCAAACCCTTTGTCAGAACAAACAATATTACTTCCACTGCCAAATACAAAAATTTCCAAGCCATTCTCAATAGCAAAATCAAAAGAATCTACCAAATCATCTTCTGTAACTACATCAACAAAATACTTTGCCAACCCTCCTGTGCCAAAAGTTGTCAGCTTATTAAGTGCTACATTTTTTTGAATATTCATATTAAACAAAAATTATTTTTGATCAAATATCACAGGTCCAACATTAACTATAACATCTGTTTTAGGTCTATAAATAACAGCTTGGCTAGCAAAAATCAAAAGAATATCTCCATTTTGCGCATCTGCATAAAATTTTTGATCTTGTTTTAAGCTATCTGCATTATCAATCAATGCCATAAGAGGAATATCATCTGGGATATTCATATGACGTTCAACAGAAGTAAGTACATCTTCCAATACATAACCTTGATTATCAACCAGCACAGCTTGGTCATCGCTTTGCTGAAAAACTTTTACAACCGTCCACAACAATAATGCTACAACACCTAACAAAATAATTAGTTGTACATAAGATCTATATGTTTGTGTTACTGGTTTATTTTTCATTATCGTTTCCCAAAATAATCACAACATCAGCTTCTGATTGTACCTCACCATCAGGCAAATCAACCAGAGCCTTAACGCCATATAGCTCTTCCAACTCAGCAACATCAACATTACCCAGATTTATTATTAATGTTTGTGGGTATTGATAGTTTTTAGCATTGTCAATATTAATAGGCTTATACCAATCAAGCTGTGATAAACTTTCAGCTGTAGCTGCCGCTCTACCGGGAACTGATGAACCGTTTCTAATATCCAATGTAATATCTTTTCTAATATCAATTTGCTCTTTAACTATCTCCGTATCATCACTCTCTATCGTCCTACTATCAGTATTAGTATAATTTATTGCAAAAACCGGACCAATATTAACAATCTTATCCTCTGACGGTCTAAATAAAATTGCTTTATCAGAATACATAACTATTACATCATCTGTTTTAGCCTGACTAAAAAAAGGTTGTAATTTTCTAGCAACATCACCATCACCAACAATAGCTACAAAAGGCTCTTCATTGGAATTCACAACAATATGTTTTTGTACTAATTTAATCAAATTATAATACTGTTGCATAGATTGTTCTTCTGTAACTGTTGTATCAATATTATTTGTTTTGATCTTGTTAATAGTTATTTGCAAACGCAAAAAAGACCAACCAGCAAAAATACTTGCTATAACAAGCAAAAGCAACAATACAATAATTCTATGATTTGTATATACTTTTTTTTGTTTTTTAGACTTTGTTTTAATTTTGCTTTTTGATTTTTTTGCTAAAGCCATAATAATAAAATTATTTTTTATATTTTATAGTATAACATGAATACCAAAATGAAATACACTACAAATATACATCCTAAAATATCAAAACCTTGGACGATAATACTTTTTTGTGTATTTTTTAGGCTAATAATAAACTAGAAAACCTGTGGATTGCTTATATACTACCCTATGATATAATATACAAGCTAGCAAACACGCAAAAAAACTTCGCAAATATGCGGAGTTTTTTTGATGTTTTTTAAAAATAACTCCACTCTATCTCGCAACCAAACTCAAACCAAAAACAAAACGAGTAATAAGCAATGACGCTGGTGCGTAATTTTGTCGCAATTCCACTTCCAAATTTCCCACTCTATTTACTAATCTTTGTAATACAGGATAAGATATTTTCTGTGCAAAAAATTTATTTTTCTGAACCACATATGGATGTAAATTGGTGAATTTAGCAATATCACTATCAGATCCAATACCTGCAAACTGTGCATTTTTGATACTAACAATAGCATTCAAATGCCATTTTAATGTATTGAATACTGCCTGTTCTGCATCTACAGATTTTAATAATTTAGACAAAAACATCAACGCGTTTTGTGTTTTTCCGCTAATAATCATATCTAATAAAGTATACATATCTTCTTCTGCAACTTTTGCAACTAACAATTCAATATCTTCTACACGTATTGATTGACCATGTCTGTACGCAAGTATTTTTTCCAACTCTGATGCAATGCGCCACATATCATTGCCAGTCAATAACAAAAATGTTTTCAAGGCATCACGATTTATTTCACAACCACGAGCCTTACATTTTTTTACAATCCAATCACGTAATTGTATCTGTGACAACAGTCTAAATTCTTGAGCAAACTTTTGTTTTTGTAAAAATTCAAACAAAAACTTCTGCGCTCTTTGCGCCTTTAACTCTTTTTCACTGTTAGCTTCCCAAAAAACCAAAATATTGCTTTTATCATCTGTGGCATACTCACTCAAAATTTTTACTATATCTTCTTGGACTTGCTTAGTTGGTTTAGAAGTAATAACGTCTTTGAAAATAACAAAACGACTCTTAACAAACAAAGACGGAGCTAAAACAACTTTACGCAAATGCGCTATATCCAATTCCTTGCCCTCAATACTAACAATGGAAAAACCTGTTGGATCTACTTCCTTACGAAAACGTTCACGTAATTTTGTAACGTGTTTATAAGATCTATATGTATCTTGTCCGTAAAGAAAAATAATCATAGTATTGTCATTTCTCCCCAATTATGCCCAACCTTAACTTCAACGTCAATAGGAATTTTCAATTCTACCACGCCCTCCATCGCATTTTTTACCAACTCAGATACAGTATCTACATCTTTTTCTGGTACTTCCAATACAAGCTCATCATGAACTTGCATTATCAGTTTTGTAGCTGGATATTCTTTGGTAATTTGATTATGCACAGAAATCATAGCCAATTTCATAATATCAGCACTGGTGCCTTGTACTGGTAAGTTGACAGCAGCACGTTCTGCTGCATTTCTGACTTGAGCCATACTAGAGTTGATATCTGGCAAATAACGTCGTCTACCAAAAAGCGTTTCCACAAAACCCTCTTTATGAGCTTGTTCAATCAAACTTTCTGTATATTTTTTCATTTTTGGATACTGTGCAAAATATTTCTCAATAAACTCCCGAGCTTCACTACGAGACAGTCCTGTGCGTTGTGACAACCCATAAGATCCCATGCCGTACAATACTCCAAAATTAACTTCTTTAGCACTACGACGCATGTCTTTTGTCACCTCATCCAAAGGAACGTCAAAAATAAAACTTGCTGTTGTTTTATGAATATCACCACCATTGGCAAATGTCTCAATCATTCTTTCATCACCTGACAAATGAGCAACCACACGAAGTTCAATCTGTGAATAATCAGCAGCCACCAAAACATTACCCGGCTCTGCTACAAAAGCTTTGCGTATTTCTCGTCCTAACTCAGTTCTAATAGGAATATTTTGTAAATTTGGATCTGAAGATGACAATCTTCCTGTGGCAGTGATGGTTTGGTTAAAACTAGTATGCACACGACCAGTACTCTCTAAAATTAACTTTGGCAATGCCTCTACATAAGTAGAACGTAATTTTGCCAATTCACGAAAAGTAGTAATCATATCTATAACAGGATGTAGATTACGCATCTTTTCTAGTTCAGCCGCTGCAGTTGATACACCTGTTTTGGTTCGTTTCAATCCGTCTGTGGGAATATTTAGTTTTTCAAATAAAATAACTTTTAACTGCTTAGGAGATGCGATATTAAACTCTTCTCCTGCTTGTTTATAAATATTTTGCTCTATCTTGGTAATATCTTTTGTTAATTTTTTATTAAAATCATTTAAAAATTTATCATCAATTTTGACACCATTTTTTTCCATCGCAACTAAAACAGGAATCAAAGGCAATTCAATATCCTCAAGAAGTTTTTCAAACTTCTCTGATTGTATGTACTTATGCAAACGCTTATAAAGACGCCAAGTAAAATCTGCATCTTCACAAGCATACTGACTCAACAAATCAATATCTACATCCAACATTGTGAGTTGATTTTTTCCTTTTTTCCCAAGCAAATCTTCTATAGGAATCATCTGATGACCAAATTCTTTAAAAACCAAAGAATCCAGTTTTAATCCCCTTTCACCAGGATGAAGTAAATACGCAGATAACATAGTATCATATATAGAACCTTTAACTTCTATTCCTGTATGTAACAAAACTTCTACATCAAACTTGGCATTATGAGCTATTTTCAAAATACCACTATTAGAAAATAACTCGCTTACTTTATTTATATTTTTCAAAGATTTAAGACTAGGCCAATGTAGAAAATAAGCCTCTTCATCTTGCCAAGAAAAACTAATACCTATCAACTCAGAATTCCACGGATTCAATCCTGATGTTTCTGTATCAAACGCAAAACTTGTTTGATTTTTTATTTTTTTCAAAAAAGCATCTAAACTCTCACTGGTGTTTACAAGATGATATTTATCAGACAAAATAATTTTATTATCCGCACTATCATCTGCGACTTCTAAAGATTTTTCTAAATCAAGAATCTTTGGCAACAAACTTTTGAATTCCAAGTCCTGAAAAATAGAGACTATTAGTTTTTGATTAACACCAGTGAACTCTGAATCTTTTAATGAAAAATCAATCGGAACATCTAATCTGATTGTTGCTAAATCTCTAGATAAATATGCATCATCTTTATGTTCAATTAGCAAATTTTTTATGCGCGACTTAACAGTAGAAGATTTTTCAAAACCTGCATACAATTCATCCAATGTTGTAAATTCTTTCAGTAATGCTATAGCAGTTTTTTCACCAATACCTTTAACACCTGGAATATTATCAGATACATCACCACGCAAAGCTTTGTAATCTATTAATTGATCAGGCTCTAGACCGTTATATTTTTCTCTTACGGCTTGTTCGTCATATATCACTATATCTGAAATACTTCTCTTGGGAGCATAAACAAATGTAGACTGATTTACCAATTGTAATATGTCCATATCTCCAGTGACAATATATGTATCAATATCATCCTCACTAGATAATCTAGATGTTATAGTGCCAATCACATCATCTGCTTCAAATCCTTCTACTTCATAAATAGGTATATTAAAAGCTTCTACAATATCTTTAACAATTGGGATTTGGTCATATAATTCATCAACTTGTTTTTCTCTATGAGCCTTATACTCCTCATAAGCTTCATGTCTAAATGTTGGTTTAGGAAGATCAAAAGTTGTTACAATGTATTTTGGCTTTAACTCTTTCATCACTCGCATCAATATAGTAGTAAAGCCATAAGCAGCATTAATCATGCGACCGTCTTGAGTCGCAAGTGGTGGCATAGCGTGAAAGGCTCTATGAATTAGAGCATTACCATCTATAATTACAAATTTATCTTTTTTAGTAGTTTTGGCCATTATAATAAAATAAAAATACTACCTGTATGGTAGCATTTTTGGTGATGAAATGGAAAATTGACTGTACCAACTATAACTCCTACAAAGAGTATAGACTGGAGTCTCTATTGTACTCGGTTAGAACCTATTTTCAATCGCAGGGCGATTGATCACCACGCGCCGAGCGCGTGGTGCTTGGCCCTCCCTCCCGTCCGCGCACATTTTTAAATTTTGGGGAGATGAGGAGAAATTTAGCTCCCTTAAAAACATCTGTGATGTTTTTCTAAAATCTTTCTTATGCTTGTTGAGTAGCAATGACTAAGGACACCAAAATACGATTGCAGTGTTTGCTCAAAATTTTCTTTCCCTATTTCCCCACACTGTAGCTCTTTATGTTTTCTGGTAACTTTTTTGAAAATACGTTTCTTTGTTTTTGTCCTTAAAATAGTGTGGTGGGGGAAAATAACGTAACCTAAAAAATCTGTGCCGGCACTCCAACGCCTGATGGAGATTTTGCGCTCGTGCAATTTCAGTTTCAATCTTGCGCTCAAAAACTTATCTATATGCACTAGAATATCCTGCAAATATTTTTTGTCTCTACTCAAAATTACAAAATCATCCGCATACCGGATATAGTATTCTGCTTTCAGCTCATGTTTTACAAACTGGTCCAATTCATTGAGATATATGTTTGAAAAAAGTTGGCTTGTTACATTGCCGAGTGGGATTCCTTTGCTCTTTGTCTTTTGAAAGCTGCAGATTATATCCTCAATCAAATCCATAGCTTTTGTGGAGTCTATTTTCTTTTTGATAAGTGCGAGTAAGATACGATGATCAACCGAGTCAAAGAATTTCTTAATGTCGCATTTCAGCACCCATACGACTTTTGTATCGTTGTGAGATAATTGCCACGCAAGCTTTCTAAATTTCCCTACCGCTCTATGTGTCCCCTTGCCCTTTCTTGATGAGTACGAGTCAAAAATGAAAGTTTTATCAAACATCGATTCAATTACCCTCATGACTGCATGATGAACAACGCGGTCGCAGACTGTTGCCTTGTTTATATATCGCAACTTCGGGTCGCAAATATAAAATGATGTATAATTGGAGTGTTGGTATGTACCGGCACGTAATTTTTTGTGGAGTTCAAATATATTATCTTCCAAGTTCAGTGCGAATTTTTGCACATCAAGTTTTTTCTCTTTACCTCTCTTAAACTCATTCCATGCAGTAAACAAGTTTTCTAACGAAATTACTTTTTCAAAAATATCATGACTATTAAGCCCCCCGACACTTTTTGCGATATCTCTATTGTTCATAAAACATACAAATTTTATCTTGCTTTCTACTCTTTTTCAAAATCCTTCCCAAAGAAAGACCGCTATACGCTCGGTACCAAGTGTGAAAACATAATTTTGGAGATTTTGGAATTGTTGTTCCTTGCAAATTCAAAAACAAAACCGAGTCGTCTTCTTATTTTAAACAAAATTGATGTGAAGTTGAAAATCCTAAAAACTTTGATTCGGCTCTGCTCGGATACAAAAGCGATAGATCAAAAGAAGTACATCTTGTTGCAAGAAAAATTGCAGGAGATTGGCAAAATGCTCGGCGGATGGATAAAGCAAACACAAAACTCGCCTGAAATTGGACTGAAAAAAGGAGCGTGAGCTCCTTTTTTCAGCAACACTTCGGGAGAGAGAAACACCAACATTGGAATTCGAGTTGTCTGGATTCCAGCTCTTGCCATTCACGCCCTTGTCGTCGAAATCGCCGAGATTCACCAGCTTGCCATCGTGGTTCCGCGATGTTCTCTCTGCGCCTTTTCGTCTTTGGCAACAACACTCCATGCTAATGAGACATGTCATATCTGTATGAATATGTGTGCACTAACTTAACAACAAAGAATCTCTGCACCAAAAAAGCGCAAGCAGTGTTTTATGTGGCGAGCATAATCCGTAAACCATACTTCATTAGCCGGTAATATTTTAGCATAAAATTTTTGTTTATATAAATTTTGCTAAACGCAAAATTTAAATCAAAGTTTCAAATTTCAAAGTCCAAATTTACAACCTGCGGGAGAGAGAAACACCAACATCGGAATCCGAGAAGTCTGGATACCAGCTCTTGCCACGCACGCCCCGGTCGCCGAAATCGCCGAGATTCACCAGCCTGCCATAGTGGTCCCGCGATGCAGACCATGTTCGTGTGTTTGGAAGTAAGCGCTCGCTATGCCTGTCATGATACATGGCTAGATCATAAATCGTTTCTGGTATTGTATGTCGTGTTAATTGAGTGATTTTTAATTCGGAGAGTTGTTTTGTACACTCTTTCCAATCGCTACTCATAAGCGTAACTAGTTCATCTTTTCTTGATTCAAATTCTGATATTGCTTCGGTGTATTCTTTGGGGAGTTCAACTCCTTTAAACACTTCTTCTATTAAGGTTTTTACGATAATTTCTGTCTGTTGTATATAGTTTTTACCTTTACTATCAGGTAACAAAAATTTGTCAGAGCCGCCCACTAATGACCATCCGGCACGTGGCGCTTCTCTTGAGAAGAAGTCTTCTCCAATCCAACGCTTCCATCCACTTGCTGTGTTTAGCAAATCGCCTTTTCCATCTCTATTCCATTTTTCCACCATCATGTCGCTCATGGCTTCCATGGACATCGCTTCTCCGCTACCGGTTTTATCTACTCGCAAAACAAGTATTTGTCCTAATTCTTTTGCATTTTCAAGTTCTTCTGCATAAAATGGAATTACGGGCACTTCAGATAGAGCTACCCCCCAAGTTTCCCTCACTTCGTCGGGACCAAAAACATTTTTTTCACCCAAAATCTCTATCGCGGTTTGTATTTGCTCGGCGACTGAACCTTCAAGTTTTAATTCCACCGAACCTTCAATGTTTTTTATAAAATTCTCTCCGCCGGCTCTGATTTTTTGAGCTCTACTTTCAAATGGATCAAGTTCCGCCACTTCTTCCAAAGTTAAATTATGTTCATCTTCCGCCGAACCTTCAAAGAGATTTTTGGAATTGGCAAAAGCCAATTGAGCGTCAGAAACATTACCGTTAAAATCTTCTTTGTCTTTACCTTGCAGAAAGCCGTTTTTTTGGAATAAATATACCAAGTGCCCACGGTCTTTTTCATA
>WFTG01000005.1 GCA_015485655.1 Patescibacteria group bacterium
CTTTTGGTAGTTTTCTTCGTTCACGTCGCAACACATTGAAAGTAGTCTGCAAAGCTGGAGACTTACTTTTCTTTGTCTTAGTCTTGCGTCCGCGTCGCACTAACTGATTAATTGTTGGCATTTTATATTTTGATTAATAATCTTGCCTTCCAGCCAAAATTCAAAATTCATTGAAGTTTTGACGGATAAGTTTTAGCTAATATTAGCTATTAATAACATATGACTATTGTGGGTATATCTCTCTACAGGAGGTTATTTGCACCTCAGTATATTTGTAGAGATTTATTCACCCTTTTTGGGTGAATAAAAAAAATAGCCAAAATCAATGGCTATATTATAAGCAATTCCTTATTAAATATAGATTTGCTCTAATAAACTATTGATTCTGTAATTTCAAGACTTATATTTCATACAATATCTCCTGCCTTGAAACCATACTAGGACTATTCCTTTGTTGTTATTATTATACGGATTTTTAAAAATGTGTCAAGGTGTTTAGTATTTATTTTGTAGTTACAATATATAATATGTATAATTCAGATATAGACTATTACTAAATTTATGACTCCTAAAGAATTTATTCAAAAAGTTTTCATTGACCAACTTAAGACATTAATAGACCCTAGTCCATATATAGCATTTGCAATAATGGCCATTGGTATTGAATTTTTAGGCAAATGCCTAGATACTGAAATACAAAACTGGAATGCACGCAACAGCTCAAAAAAGCATTTTGAACTAGCTATAAAAAAATTACACTCACTTAACAAATATAAACCATATTTAAAGAGTCATAGATTATATGATAGTTTCAGAAATGGCTTTGCTCATTCATTTGTTCCAAAAAATAAATTGAGTTTATCTAGTAAAAATGAAGCACCTCACCTACATCTATTCAATAACGGTAACACTATTAATTTAAAATGTGAAAATTTTTATCAAGACTTTAAAAACGCATGTCTAGAAATAATCAAGAAAAATTTTGATAATCCAAATGATAAAATGAATAAAAAATTATTATCAATTCCTCAAAAAAATAACTCTTAAATACCTGCTAATTCTAAATAAAAAATCATCTACATTATTAATTTTCCATAAGCATTCCCAGAAACCGCTGTCTGAGCGTTATGACAAAACATCCAAAGTCATTTCATTCACTAAGCGAGTTTGTGGTTTTTGAAGACTTTTTGTTTTACTTTTTGGTCATAAAAAGTCAATATACCTATATTATGATATAATTTACACAAATCAAAACAATAATAATCTTTGTAAAATTATCCTGTTACAATTTAAACATTATCACATTAAATAATTTTTAAATAAAAAAACAATGTTTAACCATACAAATAAAAAAATATTTTACTACTAACATTAGTGATTGCGATTACCCTAACAGGATGTTCACAACAATTTAAAGAAATCAAACAAAATACAAAACAAGCAAAAAATGAAATTAATGACCTCTCCATAGAATCACGTGATGCCAAAAGAGTTGCTGATGCCAATATACTAAATACAACAATTCAACTTTATATACTTGACGCAGAAACATTACCAACTATCAAAGATACGGATGGAAATTTTAAATCTTTAAAGTTAATTAATAACTCATCAGATTTTAAACAATTTGAAAAATTAATTAAAAATAACGATCCATCAATGAGCATACCTACAGACCCTTTAGATCCTGATAGATATTTTGAATATTATAGCGATGGCAAAACTTACACAATAAAAACCTACCTTGAACAAAAAAACACCAATTGTACACAAACCAAACCGGGTTATTGTGAATTTGTAATTGAAGGCAATATTGATACTGTCTTGAATTGATAAAATCAAACAATTGACACAACATCTAGCAATTGATAATGTAGCCCAATAAAGAACATTTAAAATTCAGGAGGGCTATTAAATGAAACGAGTTATCTTAACCATAGGACCGCAAGGAGCTGGAAAATCAACTTTTTGCAAGGCTTTTCTAAAACTAAACCCAAATTTTCAACTTATAAGTAGAGACAAAATACTAATAGAATTATTTGGGACAACTTGGTTAGACGGTTACAGCGGGGGTCATTATCATGCTTATGTAGTTATGTTGGAACGCCTTCAAGAAGCGCTAAAACCAAAAAATTGCACAACCATTCTTGATTATTGGACTGGTTATGCAGAAGAAAGACGGTCTCTAATAAATGAGATAAAAAATATTTGTCCAATTGACGAGGTGTATGGTTGGTTCTTTACTACACCTGAGGATACTTGTGTTAAATGGTTTTTTCAAAAAAATCAACAAGTTAGTATATCTGAAGATGGCATTCGTTCCAACTACAAAATTTTTCACAAACAACCAGTAGACCTTGATCAAGGTTTTGATTTTATAAAAAAAATCAACCCGTTACAGATGGATATCAAAATATAAAAAAGCGCCACTATAGATAAGTGGCGCTTTAAATTTATAATAAATTTAACTAAAAATTAAACCCTGTAAACAATTTAAACAAATACTGAATAACTGGCGAGATTAACTCAAAAGCATAAAAAATAAAGAAAAGTAAAACAAAAAATCCATAACGTTCAAAATTTATTTTAAACTTTTGCCACTCTGGTGTATCTGGAAGTAGTGCATAGAGCAACTTCGAGCCATCAAGCGGTGGAATTGGCACCATATTAAATACAGCTAGAAGAACATTTGCATATACAATAATAGAGGCTAAATCTATAATATTACCTGGCAAAGCTATAAACCTAATAATCAATCCAAAAAGAAAAGCTATCAAAAGATTAGAAGCTGGGCCTGCTACTGCCACTCGTACTGGATCCCAAGTTTTATCTTTTAGATTAAATGGATTAAACGGAACTGGTTTTGCATAAGCAAAAAGAAAACTACCACCAGTTGCAAAAAATAAAAATAATGGCATCAAAATCGTACCAAATAAATCAATATGTGCAATTGGATTAAGAGTCAATCTACCTGCCAAACGAGCCGTAGGATCACCCAATCTATCAGCCATCCAGCCATGAGCATATTCGTGTATAATTGCTGATGGGATAATAATAACAAAAAAGAAAATTAATAAAACATCCATAACTATGTTATTTAATATTAGCTATATTATATACTAATAAAACTAATAATGTAAATTTATCATCAAGCACCAAGTCTATCTTTTACTTTTTGTACAATATCACTAATCTGCCAATCTGACTTAATAAAATAGTCAAAAGACCCAAGTGCAACAGCTTCTGCAACTAAATTTTCATCATTCATATTAGTCAACATAAATACAGGAACGTCACTACCCCAATTAGTATTTCTAATTTCTTGTAAAATCTCTATACCATTTTTACCTGGCATATCAATATCTAACAAAATAATATCTGGCTTTTCTGCATCTATGTATTGTACACAATCATTGCCATTGGCATAATCAAAAACTTCAAAATTACTAGCTATGAATTTATCAACTAACAATTGTCTAAAATCTTTTTCATCATCTATGATAAAAATTTTTTTATTATAAGCCATAAACTTCCTTGGTTAAAAATTATTTTTTCTTTTTGATTATTTTTTTCAAACTATGTAAAAATTTTCGTTTTTTATTCTTACTATCCTTTACATCAGTTAACTCATCCTCTAAACTACCTAAATCTTTAATCTCTTCAGATATATATTTCTCAATATTTGACACTATTTCATCTATACCTATTTTAATAGTTTGTACGCATTGCTCTTGTTTTTTTGTTAATGGTTTTTTGCTTTCAAGAGATTTGAGTCTATCTACATTCCTTTGTAAATCATTACGCATATTTTCTATTGCTATATTTATATTATGATCTGTTTCCTCTGCATCTTCAATAATTTTTTTCTTCAAAGCTATAAATCTATACCAAGCATACCAAACCAATAATATCAAAATAACAAGCAAGGCTATAACTGGAATTAAAACTGTTAAAATAGCAATTAATTTATTACCAAATGATTGCAAAGAAGTTGGTTCAACCAAAACTGTATAAACAGAAGTCGTTTCACTACGCGCTCCACGATCATCCTCAATATACATCACAAATTCATACCCTCCTTGTTTAAAATCATTATCATTAGAAACTATAGTAAAAAAACCCTCTTCCGTTGCTCTACTTTGAAAAACCTCTTCAAAGCCATTAATATCTGTAAAAATAACAAAAACATTGCTACCAGGCCTTGCCTCGCCTTTTACAATAAAAAAGTCATTAGCATTTATACTTTCAGAATAACTGGTAACCTTCGGCATAGGCAGTGGCTCAACAAAAATTTCTATTTTTTGTTGATTACCATTGCCTGCTTGGTCACGAGCCGTAATAATCAACTCATTATTACCAGCTTTCAGCACTGGAGTTGTGTATATATAGCCACTACTAGCATCTTCTGGACTTGATGCTATAGAAACTTTATCCTTAACACTCCATGTTTTAATAATGCCTCCACCAATAATAATATCAAAATCAAAAACTTGTGATGTATCATCTTCGACTTTGAACTCTAGTTTGGCAATAGGATTTGTTTTATCATCACGAGGTAATTCATTTACAATAAAAGTTTTTGGAGGAGATGTATCAACTTGTACCCTATAATGCGATATAGCTCCCCAACCATTTTTATTTTTTATTTTTACATGAAAATACCAAACACCATCATCTAGATCAGTAAATGATTTTTGACTAATCATGCCATCTGATACAGAACCTGGATCGCCAGTTGGATTTTTGTTAATACCTATACTCACTCCTGTTGCATCTGAAGGCAACTGCCAAGAAAAAGATGGATTGCCATCTGCATACCAAGCATTAGGATCAGGATGTGTCAATGATGTAATCTGTGGAGCCAGAGGTGTGCCTGCTATAACTGTTGGACTTGTTATAATAGGCGGAGCTGAATCTGCATGAATTTTATCAACTCCATAACTTGCCGTACCAAGAGCTGAGATAATATTAGTCCCCTTTCCATCATTTGCCAGTACAGATCCAGAAGAAAATTTTACTGTTGCCACACCCGGCTCTTTGGCACGAAACGTAACTGACATTATTTTACCACTTGCTCCTGTAAATCCTGGATTTAACACAATCCCTTCAAAATTAATAGTACCAGCACTATTGGAAAAAGATGGCTCTCTAACCCATAAATTGAATATAGATCCAGCTTTTGACAAACTCACAACTTCAATTTTATCAGGTGGAAAACTAATACTACCAGAAGCTGCATTCATAGCCTGATTTGTGCTAGAAGTAAAAATACTAATAGTAAAAGTCTGTCCTTGGGAAAATTTTCCAGAATTTGGAGAAAACTGCAAAGTCGCAGCAAAAGCGTTGGGGGCTATAAAAAAAACTAAAAATCCAAAAAAAATTATTATAAAAAATTTATGAAATATTTTCATCTTTTTTTTCTAAAAAATATATATACAAATCCTGCTATTAGTATAGTCCAAATAGTTAATTGATACCATATATATTTTTTGTTTGTATATTTTTTTTCATGATTCTGTGGCTCAACTCTAACAATTCTAAAATTACCACTCTTATCCACTGCCTTAATAACTACATAACTAGACCGAGACTGATCAGATAAAATATATGGACTGACAGCACGTTGCCAATCATTTGATTCTGTTAACTTGTCCAAATCAAAATAATCTGTTTCCTGAATTTCATAATAATCAATACCACTCTCCTTGTCTTGTGTATTAAAAATAACAAACCATTGATTATCAAATATACTGTTATCACGAACTATTTCTGGAAAAAAATTCTCTGGAGGTGTTGTATCATCCGACGCATTCCAAGAACGAATATCTTTTTCTTCCAACCCAATATCAATTAATAATGGCTTAGTTGTAACATTAACAGCAGAACCTAAGCCGTCATGCGCCAAAACTCTAGACTTTGACATATAAACCCTTGCATCTCCTGGAATACGAGCTTCTAATACCAAAGAAAATAACAATCCATAAGAATCTGTAAAGCCTCCTGGTACAATTCCAGAAAATTTAATTGTTCCATTCGGCATTATCTGTGGCTGTTCAATCCACAGTGGTACAAAAGAATTATTTAATGTAACTGCACGAATCTCAAAATTAGGATCTACCTTCACCACCCCTTCAAGTGCATTAATTGTTTGATTTTCAGTATCAATAAAAACACCAATCTCTGCAGTCTGTCCTATGCCCATAGCTGTAATACGATTATCAAAATAAAATTCTGCTGCAGACACAGTAGCTGGAGAGAAAATCAAAATGCATACAATAATAAAAAATACTTTTTTCATATAATTACCCTGTCCAATAAAATGCCATAATACTAAAATCAACCAAGTCAATCTCGCCATCATTATTTAGTTGCTGGCTTTCTTTATCTGAAAAATCAGAACTTATAGATTGATTATACCAAAATGCGGCAATAGAAAAATCTACCAAATTAACCCTTCCATCACAATTCAAATCACCAGGTAAATCAGAACAAGCAAACTGACCACGCTCTACATTTCTATTACCTACAGAAAAATTTACCAAGTCACCAAATGGACTAATATCATTACCATATGTTGCTTTTGACTGTGTTGTGTGATCGCCTATTTCCAAAATAGCTGTATCAAAATTGTATAAATAAGCACCAGTTTCATCAGTTTGGGTGGTTACAAAATGCGGTGTCTGCGAATTAACATTAATTGTCACAGTTGCATTTGGACTAGACTGTCCAAAAATCGCAATATTATCGCCTTTGCGTACCTCAGTTTTATCTGTGGATATTGTCGGTGACAAATAAATACCGCTCACTTGTGTTGAAGCTCCTTTTGTAATATAAACAGGAAAAGTAAATAAAGTAGATCTGCGTTTTTTGCTATCTTCTGAAAAAACTGAAAAAGAAAAATTTCCAGATGATAGATTGCTTAAAGTAATAGAGAAAATAGCATCAGGACCAGCGATAGTAGTAGCAACTAATACACCATCTTTTAATACACTGACACTACTGAGAGGATAGGCTCTACCAGAAAAAGATACACTGGTAACTGACACAGATGGACCTGTGCCAGAACTACCTGAACTACCAGAACTACCTGAACTATTGCCATTTTGTTCATTATCATCTACTGCCGAGGCGCAACCTGGATCGTCAGGAAAATCTATTAAACCGTCGCCGTCATTATCAATAGTATCTTCACATGCCTTTAGCGGAGATTCGCTATCATCACTTGAATTATCACATTCTGGATCGTCAGGAAAATCTATTAAACCGTCGCCGTCATTATCAATAGTATCTGAACATTCAGGTAAAGGTATTATTTCTAATTGTAAATTTGCAGTGACTGCAAAAACTATGTTTGTACTAGATAATACAAATACAAATGAAATAATGACATATAAATATTGTTTATAATATTTTTCCCACATCAACTTGCTGTTATGGTTAAAACCAAATCTATAGTATAATCACCAGCTGACTGCTCTGCTGGAATTGTTTGTGAAACATTAGTACCAGTAAAATCCCAATAACAATTAGTTTCAGCAGAGCTACCTGCTGTTAATAATGTTACACTATCAACACTACCTTCTACAAAGCCAGCTGAAGCACCTTTGGTAATACCTGTTGTGGAACAGCCACTTTGTGGCGTAATTGTACCAACTGAAGGATCAACTGTTAATTGCCCAGCTATAGAATCTGCATCTGCACCATCGGCACAACCAGAACTTGTAGAATCATTAAAATCATAAGTTACACTACCAGTAGTCCAATTATCTGTAGTAGCATTAGCAGCCATAGTCAATGTCCATGTAGCACTAGCAGTCGTATTTTCTACACGTATTTTTTCAGATGAAACACCAAATGTACCTGTGGATGTATTACAAGTTTGCCCAACCGACGTACCACTCATACTAACGCTAGGATTGGCAACAGATGAACCATTACTATCAACAATATCAGTAGACAGTGAACCTCCTGCGGGGGCAGTTTCTTCTGATCCATAGGTACTTATAAAAGGCGTTGGATAAGTGAATTGTCTCATCATTGGATATGACCACATATTTTGCTCATCAGCTGTAACCTGCGACACAACCCAAACTGGTTTGTCACATTCTATTTTCCATTTATTAGAAATAGATGCACTACTATTGCCAGTGCCAAAAGTTGAATTAGGTAAACCATAAACTTCACTATTGGTACTCTCTAAAGTTGCAGATGACTCAGCTAATGTAACAAAATCAGTAGTTGTACAATTTGCCAACTGATCAGATACAACAGATACAAAATCATTATTATAAGCACTACCAAACTTAGTACCAAACTCATAACGTGGTGCAAAGGTAGTTGCATCACCGCCATCACTATCTGCTGTTGTTGATACACCAACTGTATAATTTTGAGGCATTACTTTTACCACTTCTCCTGAATAATAACTAGAACCTGAAGCTTGGATAGTATTCACAGATGTAGTGTTATTACTATTATCACTAGTTGATGAAGTATCATTAGAATCAATCCAAGTTACATTTGTACCATCAGTTCCAACACCTAATTCAATTGTTGTAGAATCCCAACCATACCAAGGATCAGTAGTAGCGGGATGCATTGGATAAGGATCGTTGTTGTTACTTGATTTATTAATTAAGATAGGAATATCACTAGTAAATCTCAATACACCATCAGTAGCAGGTATGCTATCTTCTAAATATCCAGCACTAGTAACAGTGAGCGGACTAGACGATGTTTCTACACCAGCTGCTGTCACTGTCACCGTGGCAGTTCCCCACGGACTAACTAAAACAAAATGATTATTATATGTTGATGATCTGTTTTGGTACATAAACTCTGTACCAGCCCAACCCACAGGCACTGGAACATCATAAGAAGTACTATGCATATTAAACAACTTCTTAGCATAAATAGGATCATATTCACCAGATGTATCTATAGTTGCTGTATCACCTTCGTTAGTTAGTGTATATGTAGTTCCGCTCATTGTAATAGAATTACCTGCTTCTAGAGTGATAGCATCCATAGATGTGTCATTATCATTTAACTGATAACCAACTATTTTTTCAGTATCATAACTAAAAGTATCAACTATAGAATCAGCTGTAGTAGTAGCTGAATTGCCGTAATACATATAAAAGGTAGTAGTAGCTGATGTTAATAATCTATCAGTTTGTACCCAAATTTCAGTATCTGCAGTATTACAAGAATTACCTACAATTGTATATGGCAATGTTACAGAAGTGCTAGTAGAGGTAAATCTAATATCACCACAATCTGATCTCATTTTACCAGCTGTAACCAGAGTAGCAGTATCAAAATTATCAACCATAATCTGATATTGTGTCAAAACACTAGTACTTGCATAATATACATTTATTTCTTTTCTATAACCAAAATTAGTATCCCACCATGCACCTGACACTATAAAAGATCCACTGGTGGATGATGAACAAGCGCCCCCATCATCACATACAAATGCGTAATAATCATTTGAACCAACATCTGCTGTTTGTGCAGTATAGGTTATAGATTCTGGATCGCTAGTTGTAAAAGCTGTAGAACTTGCCCAATAACCACCATCACAATTCTGATTAGTCAAGCTATCTGTTTTACAAATCTTTGCCTTAACCATTTCGCCAGCATCAGCATCATTCCAGTCAACAGAAAAAGTGATGTCACTGCCAATATCAACAGAATTAGGAGATGCAGTCACAGACGTAATAGTTGGAGTAGCATTGGAAGAACCTCCAGTCGGCTCTGTATACGTCACATCAATATCAATATTATCTACATTAACTTGAGAAGATATAATGCCACTGACTTTTGTGGCAGTACAACGAACACCAAAGTCAACATCTTCAATATCAGCTTTGGCAAGAGTTGTATTCCAAGTACTGCGTACTGAACCC
>WFTG01000006.1 GCA_015485655.1 Patescibacteria group bacterium
GCAAAGGGCAACCTACTATTAATCTTTATCAGACAACAATTCAGGAATTAAGGACCCTGACTGATTGAAAGATAAATAGAAGTTTAGATCTTATAAACATTAATTAATTACTTATGAAGGATAAAAAAGTGAATCGCATAAATTTGTCGACATATTCATTCAAAATACCAGAAATAAAAAGACTTTATATAAAACCAAGACGCGTCACCAAGCAAATAAGGATAAATTATAAACTGCATCAAAGAATTAAAGAAATTGCAAAAGAAGAAGAGCAAACCATGTCCAAATTTGTAGATAAATTAATTGAGTTTAGCTTAAACAAATTTTATAAAAAACAATAATAATCCATGTTTAACAACCAACAAAATAACAAATTCACACCAGAACAAATAAAAAATTTTGTTGGTCTTTACCTTGTCATTAAAAAAGTTCACACAAGGCTAATAAACGAAGGCTATAAAATAAAAACTGAAAAAATCATTCCTCCAAAAAAAAACTTTACTTAAACAACAATAGAGCTACAATGGCAATAAAGATTAATAATTAAACTACCTAAAAATATGAATAAAAATTTGTATAAAAATAAATACCTAATATACTGCCGTAAGAGCACAGACGATGCAGACAGTCAAAAAAACTCTATTGAGTACCAAAAAAAGGAATGTTTGCGCTATGCTATAAAGCGCAAATTGCCTATAGCCACATATAACCAAGAATATTTCTGCCAGGACGGAATTATTACCGAGAAACACTCAGCTTCTAAAACAGGAGATATTTATCTTGATAAAAAAGGCAATGTTAAATACAAAATTGAAAGGCCGAAATTCCAAAAACTTGTCATTCTTCTCCAAAAAAACATGTTTAAGGGAGTAATATTTCTTTGTTGGGACAGGGCTACTAGGAATGACCCTGACGGTATTATAATAAAAAAGCTTATTGAAAAAGAAGTTGATATTCATTTTGTGGAAACACAATACGAAAAATCAAGCTCCGGAGCTCTTCATATGGATGTCGATGATGTGTTGGCTAAACATTATTCCAGGAGACTGCAAGAAACAATAAAAAAAACTTTTAGAAAACTTAGGGATGAAGGCAAGTGCACCTATGTATCCCCCATCGGTTATATTGACGCTGGGAGATGCAACAAAACTATAAATCCAAAGACCGCGCCAATAATCAAAAAAATATTTGAAATGTATGCTACCGGCAACTGGTCAACTATAGAGCTAGCCAAATGGGCTAATAAACAAGGCTTAACAACCAAACCAGTAAAGAGAAAACGCACAAAAAAAGAGATAGCAGAAGGATTAGATTTGGAAACATTGCCAAAACTATCTAGGCCTATAAACGAAAATCATATATCTGGGATTCTGAAAAATCCTTTCTATATTGGAAAAATAAAATATAAAGAACAAGTCTTAGGTGGACAGCATCCAGCTATTATCGACGCATCATTATTCAATAAAGTCCAAAAAATATTAAAACAGAAAACTGTAAGCGTATATTACTTTGATAGAAAATTCTCAACTTACCGAGGGCTAATCAGATGTAAATGCGGCCGGGCTTACTCAGCTTATGAACAAAAAGGAATAATATATTACCAATGCAAATGTCTGCCTGGATGCTCCAATAAGATAAAAAATGTTAGGGAGAGTAATTTTCACGATGCTGTTATGCGCCTACTGGATAAAATAAGCTTTACAAAGGCTGAAATAGCCCAAATTGAGGCTGAAGCGCAGGACAAGCTATATGAGTATCAAAAAAAGCGTACAAGCGAGCTAGAAATGCTAAATAACGAGGAAAAACGTATTTACAAGGATTTAGATTATTTGAAAAAAAATAAAATCACGCTACTGCGTGAAAATATTATGTCTCCGGCTGAATACTCACAAGACTCAAATAGATTATTGGGAGAATTAGAAGAAGTTAAAAATAAAAAGAAAAGCCTAGAAATATCTGAACGGGAAATGCTTGATTATATACTAAGCTTTTCCGAACTCATGAAAAACGCTAGTTTATACTACAAACACGCCCTTGACCAAGAAAAGCGGGAGTTTGCCTTTCAAGTGTTTTCCGAACTGGTATACTACAATGGTGAAATTGCTAACTATACGGCAAAAGACGGCTTTGCCGTCCTTCTAAATCGTCCTAAATCCTTAAGTGGTGGGCCGTGAAGGGATCGAACCTTCGACGCCCAGGTTAAAAGCCTGGCGCTCTACCACTGAGCTAACGGCCCACAATATTAAATTCTTTTACTTAAAAAACGTCTTCCAAAACCTGTCTTAAAATATTTTTCTCTTTGAAACGCTTTCTGTTCATCCAAACAAACCTCGTAATAAACTAATTTTAATGGCAATCTATATTTAGTCGAATTAACAAAACCATTATTATGCTTAACTAATCTATTTTTAAGATTATTTGTACAACCAATATACAATTGATTATCGATAGTACTCCTCAATACATACGTATAATACATAATTCTTCCCTCCTCAATTATATTAACTCTACCACTGACCCGCCCGCAACGCCTGAGCAAGCTCATGCTTGCGATGGCGGACGGGGCTAACGGCCCACAATTTTAACTATTCATCATAAAAAGCTACAGCAAAACCATAGCTTGAACTACTATAACATATAGTAAAGAACTTGACAATACCAAAATCCACATCCAAAAAACCTGTTTATAATTAGTGGATGAAATCTGTATGAAATATATTTGCTATTTTATCGTCATCTCGTACAATAAATATAGAATAATATAACTAAATCAGTTATGTCCCAAACAGAAAAACTACCTCCACAAAACCTTGAAGCTGAAAACTCAGTATTAGGCTCTATATTGATAGATAGCGAATCTTTGATAAAAATCGCAGACAGCTTAAAACCTGAAGATTTTTACTTACAAGCTAACAGCATTATTTATCAATCAATCCTAGACTTGTTTAATGATCGTCAAAATATAGATATTGTCAGCGTTGCCAACAAACTCAAAGAAAATAAAGAATTGGATAATATTGGCGGACGTGCCTATCTAGCCAACCTTACCAATTCAGTTGTAACAGCGGCCAATGTAGAAAGCTACGCAGAGATTGTTACCAAAAAATCTGCTCTACGAAGATTGATTAGAGCTGCTAATAACATTCTAGCGCTTGGCTATGATGAATCTAAAAAAGTTGATGATGTACTTGATTTATCAGAACGTGAATTATTTGCTGTTTCACAGCAACATCTTAAACAAAATTTTGAAAGTATCAAATCGGTTCTATCAGATGCCTTTGAAAGAATTGATGACTTGCATAAAAACAAAGGTCAGCTACGCGGAGTACCAACTGGTTACAAAGATCTAGATAATAAACTAGCAGGTTTGCAAAAATCAGATTTAATAATATTGGCTGCCCGCCCTTCAGTGGGAAAAACTTCATTTGCTCTAGACATGGCAAGACACATAGCAACCAAAGAAAAAATACCTGTAGGAATATTTTCTTTAGAAATGAGCAAAGATCAACTTGTTGATAGAATGCTGTGTTCTGAAGCAGGAATTGATCTTTGGAAAATGAGAACTGGCAACCTATCCTCATCTCCAGAATCAGATGATTTCCCTCGCCTCGGGCAAGCTATGGCCACTCTATCTGAAGCTCCGATATTTATTGATGACACAGCCACAGCTAATGTCATGGCAATCAGGACTAAAGCTAGAAGACTTAAAATGGAACATGGTTTAGGACTGATTATTATTGATTACCTACAACTCATGGAGGGACGCAGTAATAATAATAGCGAAAATCGCAACCAAGAAATTTCAGAAATTTCACGCGCTCTCAAAGGACTAGCTCGTGAATTAGACGTACCTGTACTTGCTCTCTCACAGCTATCACGTGCTGTTGAACAAAGCAAACCAGCCATTCCAAAACTATCTCATCTTCGTGAATCTGGCTCTATTGAACAAGATGCTGACGTTGTAATGTTTATATACAGAAAAAGTCGTGATGGAAATTATCGCCCAGAAGACATTGCAGCAGATGAAAAAAACACCGCAGAAGTGATCATAGCTAAACATAGAAACGGTCCAACAGGTCATATCAATATGTTCTTTGATGAACAGTTTGCAAGCTTCAGAACTATGGAAACCAAAATGACCGTAAATGATATTGTATCTGACTTTTAGACTTTACTTTATTCACATGTCATAGTATCTTAATATATGAATTAACCAAAAAATATATGTTCAATAAACTAAAAGAAGTAAAAGATTTACGCAACCAAGCAAAAACTTTACAAAATGCATTAGCGCAAGAAAGTATTGAAGTTACTAACAAAGATTGCTCAATGACAATGGATGGCAATCAAAAAATTACCAAACTAGACATCAATGAAAAATATCTTGAAAAAAGTGAAAAAACAAAATTAGAAGAAATCATCATTGAACTGCATGAGCAAGCTACAAAAAAAGTACAAAAAGTTATGATGAAAAAAATGCGTGAACAAGGTGGTTTTGATAATTTTCCTGGAATGAACTAGTAACACATATATAAAATATTTAAACTTTTCATGCATCAATACCCTCCTGTTATATACGAGTTAATAAACAAACTAGCCGAACTCCCAACTATTGGCCCAAAAACAGCTGAGAGAATTGTTTTTATGATGTTGAAAAAAAATCATGATGATATTGCAACTCTGGGCAATAATCTAATTGATTTAAGCAGAAAAATAAAACGATGTTCTGAGTGTTATAATTTTTCTGAAACAAACCCATGTCATATCTGCAAAAACAAACATCGTAATCAGTCTATGCTATGTATAGTTTCTGAACCACAAGATCTTGTTGCCATAGAAAGAACGGGTCATTTTGATGGTAGGTATTTTGTACTCAACGGCACTATATCAACATATCATGGAACAAAACCAGAAGACATTCGTATTCCTGAACTTGTAAAATATATTAAAAAAAATAATCACATCACAGAAATAATACTAGCACTAGATCCAAATGTTGAAGGTGAAACAACAGCAATGTATTTAATAAAACATTTATCATCGCTTAACAAAAAAATATCCCGCCTAGCCAAAGGACTGCCGGTTGGTGCTGATGTTGAGTATGCTGATGAAGTTACATTATCTGCTGCGCTAGATAATCGAAAAGAAATATCTTGACCAAAGTTATTCAGCTATCAATAACTGAAATAATACAATAATAACAACGCCGAACAAAAGCCAAACTGTGTGTTTGATAATATTTTTTTTGTTTTGTTCATGATGTAGCTCTGGTATCAAATCAGCAGCTGCTAAATATAAAAAATTACCAGCTGCAAAAGCTGCAAAATAAGGAATTAAATTTTCAAAACTCTTGCCAAAATAATAAAACACAATACCGCCAAATACTGCGGTTAAGGCAAAAAGGAAATTGACAAACAGAGCCTTACGCCTTGAAAAACCTCCATATAACAACACACCAAAATCAGCAATTTCTTGAGGAATTTCATGCAACACAATAGCAAGAGTAGTTACCAATCCCACAACAGGATCAATCATAAAAGTAGCAGCTATTAAAAAGCCATCTAACATATTATGAATACCATCGCCAATAAGACTCATAATAGCTATATGTTTTTTATCATCCTTTATAGAATGTCCATGATTATCACAATGGCAATGATGCCAATGCACAAAACGTTCTAATACAAAGAAAAATAAAAAACTAACTAAAGTTGTAATCAAAATACTATCTACATCACCAGACTCTAATGCTTCTGGTAATAAATCTAAAAATGTAACAGCTAATAAAGAACCTGCTGCCAAACTAATAATAGTTTTTAAAAATTGAGAATAATTTTCTTTTTTCTTAAACAAAAAGAAAACTCCTACAAAAGAAACTAAACTCACAAAAACCGTACTTAAAATAATATAAAACAATGTCATAGTAATGAAACTATAATTTTAATACTTTTTATTAAGTATAGACTAAAGATAAACTTTGTACAAAAATTACTTTAATCATTAAGTAATTTTTGGAAAAAAACTATTTTTTACGAGCTTTATTTCTATCACCTTCACGCAGTATCTGTTTTCTTATACGAACGTTATTTGGCGTAATTTCTAAATACTCATCATCAGACATTAGCTCTAAACCACGCTCAATCGTAATTTCAATTGGTGGAGTAAGGTTGATGGCGTCATCAGATCCAGAGGCGCGCATATTGGTCAATTGTTTACCTTTGGTTGGATTAACAGTCATATCCTCCCCCTTGGATGTGTGACCAATAACCATACCTTCATATACTTCAACATTAGGACCTATAAATAGCTCACCACGATCTTGTAAATTAAACAAAGCAAATCCAAGAGCTTTTCCAGTAACCATAGATGTCATAGACCCAGTGGTACGAAAATCAATATCTCCAGCATAGTCTCTAAATCCAATATTATGAGAAGCCATAATTCCCTCACCTCTAGTATCAATAACAAAATCACCACGGTATCCTAATAATCCACGAGTTGGAATCTCAAAAGTAAGTCTTGTATGAGAATCTTGTGTAGTCATACTAGTCATATTACCTTTACGTTTTGATAACTTTTCAATAACTGATCCAGAAAAATCATTTGGAACATCTATTACAACTTCCTCAAAAGGTTCTTGTTTTTTACCATCTGTATCACGAATAATAGCATGAGGCTGTGAAACTTGCATTTCATAACCCTCACGACGCATTTGTTCTAACAAAATCGCAATATGCATTTCACCACGACCATATACCCTATAAGCCTCAGCAGAAAAATCTATTTTCAAACCAACATTAACCTCTAATTCCTTTTCTAAACGCGCTTTTATCTGACTATTGGTCACAAACTTACCATCACGACCTGCAAACGGTGAACTGTTTACCATCAAATTCATAGAAATTGTAGGCTCATCAACATGAATAGCCGGCAAAGCTTCTTGATCTTCAGTTTCACAAATAGTTTCTCCAATATCAATGTCATTAATTCCCGCAACCATTGCTAAATCACCTGCTTCAGCCACGTCTACCTCTTTTCTATCAAAACCATAAAAAGTAAAAATCTTGGTAATTGTAGCAGTCCTAATATCTCCAGCCATGTTTTTGACTGTAACTTTCTGACCTTTTTTTATCACACCTTCATAAATACGACCAATAGCCAATCGTCCTAAATAATCATCATAACCAAGATTGAATGGTTGCATACGAAGTGGAACATCAGTATGTGCTTCTGCTTGAGGCACACAATCAATAATCATGTCCAACAAAGGATTTAAATTATTAGATTCATCTGTTATTTTTCTTTTGGCAATACCCTGTATACCTATAGCATATACTGTTTCAAAAGCAAGCTGATCATCATTAGCGCCCAAATCCATAAATAATTCCAAAACCATCTCCTCTACCTCTTCCACTCGTGCTGCTGGTTTATCAATTTTATTAATCACTACAATTGGCTTCAATCCTAACTCAAGAGATTTTTTCAAAACAAATTTAGTTTGTGGCATTGGACCTTCTTGCGCATCTACAACCAACAATACTGAATCAATAGAGCGCAATACACGTTCCACCTCTGAACCAAAATCCGCATGACCTGGAGTGTCTACTATATTAATTTTTGTATCTTTGTATACCAGAGACGCATTCTTAGCATATATGGTAATACCACGTTCTTGCTCAAGATCATTAGAGTCCATACTTGCATCATCTTTAATCATTTTTGTTTGACGCATCATAGCATCAGTAAGAGTAGTCTTACCATGATCAACGTGAGCTATTATTGCAATATTTCTAATATCCATATATTATTTATCTTGAAAATAAAAAACGCGCTTAATAACGCGATGTTGGTATATAAATACAAAACAATCTAGTAATATTTATACACCAAAATAACATTTTAGTCAATTATTTGAAGTCTTACCAAAAATTTATATATTTGCTATAGTTTAAACATGTTTAATTATATAATTATCTAAATAATATGGAAGTAAAAAGACATAAAGATCGTTGGATCAGGCACTATATTTCTGCTCCATTTATTTGGATCAATATAATACCTATCATAATAGCAGACGCATTTTTGGAAATGTATCACCAAATATGTTTTCCTCTATATGAAATACCCCTAGTTGATAGGAATAAATACATAAAAATAGATCGCCACAAACTAAAATATCTATCACCTGGTGAAAAAATCAACTGCATGTATTGTGGTTATGTAAATGGCTGGTTGCAATACGCAACAAAAATAGCTGGTGACACTGAAAAATACTGGTGCGGTATCAAGCATCAACAAAATAGCAATTTTATAGCACCTGCCCATCACAAAAACTTCCCAGACTATGGTGATGAACAAGCCTTTGTCACAATGTATGAGGAAAAAACAGTAGATGACAAGGAATCATCAAAAACAATCTCATAAAATATTAATATAAAAAACTCCTGCATTTATCAGGAGTTTTTTATTTTTGCAAAATAAAATTTATTTCTTTGCCAAAACAAAACTTGTATAAGATAATACACCAGTTAATAAAGCGCCTACAGCACTCAACCACAAAGGAATACTCCAATCACCAAAAGTCATATCATGACCAAGGACCAAACGTGATAAATGAGCTATAGATACAGTAGCAAGCAATAATCCTAATACATAATGGAATATATATTCTTTACTACGATGTGAGTACTTTTGTTGATGCCATCCATAATAAACAAAAAAACCAAATAACACTATATCAAATACAATCGC
Source organism: Patescibacteria group bacterium (assembly GCA_015485655.1). GTDB lineage: Bacteria > Patescibacteriota > Patescibacteriia > S139-126 > S139-133 > S139-133. The sequence goes on from WFTG01000006.1 coordinate 8,752, forward strand.
CACACCTGCATGCTGGTCAGTAAATGTCATACCCAAAAAATCTATAGGCAACATATCTGATGTCCATAGCCAAATAACAGACAATAAATCAGCAAAAACCAATCCACTGGCAAATTTAGAAAATTCACGCAGTACGTGTTTATGTTTCATAAGCATGGAGTTAATGATTATTAAACTATAAATTTATTATATAACTGTATTATTGAATAAGCAAATTGAGTTTGAAAAAAAGCCACCTTTTAGCAGTTGTTCTGACGGTAAGATGGATTAATAGGAATGCCAAACTCGTTGTATTTATAAGAACTATATTATATACTTTTATTATATAGAGAAATATTTATTTGAATTATATGAAAAAATATCACTACATAATTCTACCAATTTTTTATATTATTGGTTATTTTTCATCCTACAAAATCATGCTAGGACATATTGATGAAATAGTAGATACAAAAATATTGCAATCACTTACAATAAATTTGTTAATTTTTATATTCTTTGTCCTTCCTCTTATAGCCTTACACAAAAAACTACCAAACTCCATATCATCCTCCATAGTTTCCGTATTTAACTTTCTAATTTTAACTGCCGTTTTCAGCAGTCCCATTATAAACTTTATCGCTCTACTAAACCAGCACAGTGACTGGGGATTTGTTGGGAGTCTATTATTTTTATCTATTTCCTTTTTTATAAAATTATTATATGTAGTAGCCATAAGCTGGGCCTTGCATATAATCTTTCTGATTTTTGAAAAAAACTTTAGCAAAAAAACTGATAAATTATCTTGACATAACAAATTTTAGTCATTACAGAAACAGCAATTTTGGCATATTCGCCTATTACCGTTTTTATTATACAAAAATAAAAAACTCGCACCAGTATTAACCAATGCGAGGTGATAAAAATTCAAGTCCAAAGGACTTTAGTTCCAAGGTCAAAAAGACCAAAGAATCTTGAAGATCTAAGGAATATTTGTTACTTGCGGAAACCACAGCAGGACAAAGGTCAAGACCTAGATTTTTTGCTCGTTCACAAATAGTAGAATACTTAGCCCCATCTTTGAAACAGAGTTTAGCAACTGATGCTACGACCAATTCCACTGCAGTTTCTTTTAGCGACCGTAAACTCCTTTTTGCTCATCATATCAAAAGTCTAACTAAACAAAAACTTATCTAACAAAGCAAAAACAGACGCTTTCGCGACTGTCTTTACACGGTGGCAGGACGGGTTGGTCTAACAAAAGGAGTGTCTTGGTGTCTTATTTGAATCTCGGTCTAGAACTAGAACCAAATATACAGTGAAGATACATCAGATGAAGCATCCCAAAAAATTATATCCTAAAAACTATCTATCTTTATCGCCAAAATATTTTAATCTAAAGCCCTCTCTATCACATAGATTTATTAAACCCTCTATTATTCTCCTAGGCATCATCATAACTTTCATTTCTTCCCCATTGCTATTCATCTTCCAATCAAAAAGAACATCTTCTTTATTGAATTTATTTTTATTCAGCTCTAATAATTTATACTTGAGACGTTCCAATTCTGTCTTTTGTTTGGTTTTGTCTATTTTTTCTTTTATCTTTAGCTCTGATAAACCCTCCATTCTAACATAGACATCGCGAATTACATCTGGAAAAGATTTAGCTTGTGTCAAAATTTTATTGACAAGTTGTATAAATTCATCACCATCTAAAAGATCATCTTTATCAAAAGATAAATTAAATTGTTGTAGAGTATTATCATTCTTATCTTTCAAAACCACAACAACCAAATCCTTACCAATATTTATTTCCAATTTATTTTTATTGAAAAAATTAAACATACGCAAAATAATTATTGACGAACAAAAACACCGATAAAATAAGCAGTAAATTTGACTGGCAGGGGTGCTAGGACTCGAACCTAGAATAACGGTTTTGGAGACCGTGGTGATAGCCATTTCACTACACCCCCAGAATATTTTATTTTAATCTCAATCTTTAATTTAAATTCAACTGTTCAACTAATTCTGGATTGTTTTCTAATATATACTCAAACCTATCACGAGCCTCGCCTGTTGCTTCATCAAATAAAGGAGTGCCACCTATATACATAGAATCTTTAGTATCACCATATTTATTTAAAGAATTCTCTGCCAACCAATTATCAATACTTGTCTTTGCTTCATCAGTTAAACTACTAGCTATTTCTTTGATTTGCTGTTTGGTATATTCTTTTACTTTTTGCTTACCTTCTTCTACCTTTTCACCCACCCTATCTTGAGCCCTGTTTGATAATTCTTGATTCTTATCAAGAATAACCTTATCATATTTATCCAAATTAAAACAACCAGTAAGAGTAATACTGGCCAAAAATATTACAAAAAATATACGTGATTGGCGCATGATTTATTTACGGACTTCTTTGTACCATGTATGAGCACCTTTGCCATCTACTCCAGCTTCAGGATTGAACTTACGTAGACGAAGTGGCTCTTTTATTTTTTTAGTTTTGAAAGTATGAATAGTGTGACCTTTCCCACGTCCTTCATCATCACCCTCGGAAACAAGCTTTATAAGATTATCTTGTGACATAACAACTATAATAATGGTTAAAATATTATGTAATACTCAATATAGTCACCCTGCGGTGATATTCTTCACAAACGAAGAATGGAGCCAGCAGAGGGATTTGAACCCACGACCTACTGTTTACAAAACAGTTGCTCTACCACTGAGCTATGCTGGCATGTTGATTATTCAATATGCAAATAATAACAAATTATTTTTATTTTTTCAATACCTTATAACTTGTCACTTATAACTCACAACAACAAAAACTAAAGATAATACGCCATTGTTAAACTATGACGAATGTTCTTTTTTATTCTTATGAATGGTGGGCCGGGTAGGACTCGAACCTACGAAGGCGATGCCAGCAGATTTACAGTCTGCCCCGTTTGACCACTTCGGTACCGACCCATATAACTATTAACAGCTAATAACTAATTTACAACACAAGGATAAAAATTAGTTATTAACTGTTAAAATATAAAGACAAATAAAACCTGGAGCCGATGGGCGGACTTGAACCGCCGACTTACTCCTTACCATGGAGTTACTCTACCAGCTGAGTTACATCGGCCTGACTGCACCCTCTATTTCAATGCCTCCAACCGTTCTGCAAATTCATCTAACTTCTTATTATCTGGATTAACCTGTTTAAGCTTTAGAAACGTCTCACGGCTTAATTTTTTGTCTTTGTTAATTATACAAATATCTAAGAAAGCGTCAAGGTACTTAGGATTATTTTCTTCATATTCTACAGCTTCTTTCAAAGCATTATATTGCTTGTCAACCAAACCTTGTAATTTATATACCAATGCTAATTCATATAAAATTCTAGCTCTTATATTCATAACCATAGAATGACGATTCTCTTCTGATCCATCCTGCACAATAGAAGACAATGACAACTCTGATTCGTCTTGGTCTTGTATAAATTTCAAAATATATTTATACACTTCCTCTGCTTCTTCGAATTTTTTCTGCTTTGTATAAACCTCTCCCAAACCCTCAAAAGCATCAATAGATTGTGGATCTAGCTTAATAACACCTATAAATACTTCTTCAGCTTTTATATAATCTTGTTGGTTTGCATAATCCTGTGCTTGTTTCACCAATCTATCAACCTTGAACCTTAATGATTCCTGTCCACTTTCAGTGGCTGACTTATTAGTTAAACGCTCAATCTTATAACGTTCTTCCAGCTCAGCAATACGCTGTTGCCAAGATGTAGCTATAGTTCTTATTAAAGAAAATAATGGCTTTAATACCTTTTGTATAAACATCCACCAACGCTTCAATCTTCGTCCAAGACGCTGTTCTGCCATAATTATCTTTACTTGGTGTTGTTTTTCCTCTGGAAGCTCCTTAGTATCTATGGCTACAATCTGTGGAAAATGTTTGATATATATAACAATAATAGGCACTAGCAGTGCCCCTGTTAAAACCAATAATAATACTTCGTACCAGACCATAAAATAATATAATATACAAGTCTTGCTTACACTTTATAGCGTATTTACTGAATTTTGGCAAGTCGTTCTTAGGACAAAGCTTTGATAATGTTACAAAACTCTTGCGCCTCTAAACTAGCCCCACCAACCAAAACACCATCTATATTTTCTTTGACAAAATACCTGACATTATCACTGGTTACACTACCTCCATACAAAATCGTAACAAAATCCTCCATATTACATCCAGCTATATGGCATAAATCATGAATCACACCATTGATAACACGAGTTACATGTTCTGCCTCCTGAGCATTCACAGCTCGTCCAGTACCTATCACCCAAATAGGCTCATACGCTATCACAATTGATTTAACTGTTCTCAAATCTATGTTATATAAAGCCTTAGATATTTGCCTAATAATAACCTGGTCAGTTTTTCCCTCACGACGCTCATCACCAGTCTCACCAACACATATAACTGGAATTAAATTATTATTCAAACAAGCTTTTACTTTTTTATTAACCATTTCATCTGTTTCACCCATTTTACCACGTCTTTCTGAATGACCAACTATAACATAGTTTACACTAAAGTCTTGGAGCATCCTTGGAGAAACCTCTCCTGTCATACTTCCTTTTTCTTCCCATGACACATCTTGCGCACCAAGTACAATACTGCTATTTTTTACCAAGTTTGAAACCATAGGAATATTGGTATAAGAAGGACAAACTACTACATCAACATTTTTGTTAATACAAGATAACTGAAATATATTATCAACCAAAGCCTTATTCTGGTCTACAGTTAGATTCATTTTCCAATTTGCAATAAATAATGGCTTGCGCATAATTTTACCAACGATAATTTTCAGAAATCCAATATAACAATGCTTTAGTATCCTGAAAACGATTATCTATACTATCTGCACCCAACACAACTGTAATAACTTTGTTATCATCATTTACATTGGATACTGTTACCAAATTATAACCTGCCTGCTCAATAAAACCAGTCTTGCCTACAACTACATTAAAAGGTGATTTTAGTAATTTGTTAGTATTTTTTAACTTTACTACCCTGTTGTTATTTTCTACAACAAAATTATATTGAGAGTTTTTAGCAATATTCAATACCTGTTTATCTAACAAAACAATCTCAGCTAATCTTGCAACATCTCTAGCAGATGCAACATTTTTTTCATTCAAACCTGTAGGATCAGCAATATGTAATGTAGATAAATTGTTGTCATCAGCCCATTGATTAACCTTTTGCACAAACTCTTCCTCACTCAAACCAGTGTAGCGAACTAATGCCATCAATGCCTCATTATCCGATGCTATTAAAACTGAATGCAACAGATTGTTGACAGTTATTTTTTCTCCCAAATAAACATGACGATTGCCACCCTCAGGACGCTGATCTTGATACTGAATAGTGACTACATCATCAAAATCAATGCCTATATCTAATAATGTTGCTACAGAAGCTAATTTTGTAATACTAGCAATTGGAACTACCTTATCTGCATTTTGCTCCCACAAAACATCTCCAGTAGATAAATCCATAACAAAACTAGTTGGAGCAGATAGCACAACACCTATACTTTTTGTTGTATACACACGATTAGGTGTAGTAACAACTTCTTCTACGCCTGCTACCTGTTCTAAAACCACCTCATCTTCTACTGTGTTATTGCTAAAAGATTGCGCAGTTGCATCACTGAAAACATAGTCTGTAATCACAGAACTATTCATAACTATAGCAATGAGAAGGGGTAGAAAAATCATAAATTATCCAAAAAATGCTGTGTAGTATAAATACAATTTAATCATCTGATGATGTTGATTTGTTATCTTCAATTTTGACAAAATCTTCATGCTGACTAAGCTTATCATAATCTGGCAAATCATTTACTGAGCCAATACCCAAATGACTTAAAAAATCTTCTGAGGTTGAATATTCCATTCCCTCAGCAGTTTCTTTTTCAATAATCAAGCCTCTGATTAATAAATTACGCAAAATCATGCTACAATTAACTCCACGAATTTGTTCTAAAGATTCTTTTATAATAGGTCCTCGATAAGCAATAATAGCCAATGTCTCAAGCTGAGGTCTGGTCAACTCGGAATGTTGCTGTGTTTGTAAATACCCCTCAATAAGCTCATGTAATTCAGGTGCTGTAAACATTTGCACAGACGAATCAGTAACAACCAAGCCCAAACCACGCTTTTCTTTTATATACCAAGATTGCAAATCTTGAATAACCTGCTTTATATCAGAAACTTTTGCATTCACTGCTTTGGCCAGTGCTTTGAAGGTCATTGGCTTGCCAGATATAAACAACAAAGCTTCTATCTGAGCCGTAAGTAAATCTGCCATAATTATAATCTTTTAACAATAATATCAGAAAATGATTCAGGTTGTTCAACAATAACTTTTCGTTGTTTTACTAATTCTAGCATTGCTAAAAAACTCACAATAATCTCTGATGAATTTTCTTTTTCTTCTAAAATATCATGAAAATAAAATTCAGCTTGGGTTTTTAATCTATGTGACAAATGCTCAATTTTTTCTCGTAAAGAAACAACCTTGCGCATTGTTTTTTTAGGCAATTTAATAATTGGCTTGATTTTATCAATAACACGCAAACAAGCCTCTTGCATAATCTGCACATCAACATTCTTTGGTGGAATAAAATTATTATTAATTTTTATCACCAATTTTGGACGTTCAAACATTTCTCTAGGATCATTCCATAAAGACTGAATGGTCTTGGAAGCTTTTATATATTTTTGATAGAGTTTAAGCTGTTGCTCCAAATCTATTATATCATCATCCTCTAATTCATCTGTAAAAGGTAGAAGAATTTTTGACTTTATAAGTAACAATCTAGCTGCCACAGTAAGAAAATCAGCAATTTCTGTAGGATTTATTTCTGAATTTTCTATATAGGTCAAATATTGATCAGTAACTTGAGCAAGTGACACCTCAGAAATGTCCAATTCCTGCTGTTCTATAATTTTTAATAATGCATCAAGCGGACCTTCAAACTGTTCTAGTTGTATAATATGTGACATGGGGTAGTTGTAATTATGCTATGTTTTTTTAATTTCAATACCAACAGCATTTAATTGTTCATCAGACACAATACTTGGTGCTTCAACCATCAAATCACGAGCATCTGAAGTCAAAGGAAAAGCAATTACTTCACGAATACTAGACTCGCCCATAAGCAAAGATACTAAACGGTCAAAACCAGGAGCAATACCTCCGTGCGGTGGCACGCCATACTTGAAAGCTGTAAGCATATGCTCAAACTCCTTCTTGTCCTCCTCTGTAAAACCAATTAAATTAAATATTTTTTCTTGCAATTCTGGACTATGAATTCTAATACTACCACCGCCTGCCTCAACACCATTGAGAACCATATCATGTTGCAATCCCCTAACCTTGCCCGGATCTGTATCTAATAACGGAATATCTTCTTCACGTGGCGCTGTAAACATATGATGTGATGGCGCCCACTTGTCTCCAGCTCCATGAAAATAATCATCTTCGGTTTGCTCTGTAAATAATGGGAAATCAACAATCCAACAAAAAGCCAATTCATTTGGATTGTTTTTGTCTTTTCGTAAATCAGGTTTGTCACTACCATATTTCTCCATAGCTTCTGCATATGTAATACGTGGCCACTTATCAAAAGTTAATTCTTTTTCTGGTAACAATGTTTTTACTAACTTAGTAAACATATCTTCTGCCAATTCCATAATGTCATCTTGGCTCACAAAAGACATTTCCATATCTACTTGGTAAAATTCACCCGGACTTCTATCAGCTCTGGCATCTTCATCACGAAAACAAGGTGCGATTTGGAAATAACGCTCCATTCCCGCAACCATTAACATTTGTTTATATTGTTGTGGGCTCTGTGGTAATGCAAAAAATTTACCAGGAAACTTACGAGATGGGACTAAATAGTCACGCGCACCTTCTGGAGTTGATTTAGACAAAATTGGTGTATGCATCTCTATAAAATTTTGTTCATGTAAATAATTTCTAATAAACAACATTGCGTCAGATCTAAACTGCATATTACGAGTCATACGTTCATGTCTAAGATCTAGATAACGATATTTCAAACGTAATTCTTCACCAGCTTGCCTATCTTCATTATCTATTTCAAACGGAGGAGTTTCTGATTGTGATAAAATTTTCACAGATTTTGCTAACAATTCTACATTACCAATAGGAATATTAGGATTTTTTTGTTTTTCACCACGCTCATTAACCACACCAGTTATTTCTAATACAAACTCTGGACGAATATCTTTTATAATAGCTTGCGACTCTTCATTTAACTCACTGGGAACCAATACAACCTGCACAATACCAGAACGATCGCGTAAATCTATAAAAGCGATTTTACCCATATCACGACGACTATTAACCCAACCAAAAAGCGTAACTTCTTCTCCTATTTTATTGTTTATCTCTATGTTTCTTAATTTCATAAATTACAATTTAATTCATTGATAATATTATCATATTTTCGCTAATTTAGCTAGATAATAACCAAAAAACCACCAGTCCAATAATAAATAAAAACAAATTAAAAAAGTTTTCTGATGATAAAAACTAAAAATCCCGACCAACAGCTTACACTTAAAAAAGCACGGGAATAATAGTCAAGTTAAAGTAGAATTAAACAATATACAAAGCAATCACCAAAACAATTGTAATTACAAATGCAATGTTGTCATATTTATAAATTGGTAATTTTTTATAAGCTGCCAACCACTTATCAGTATCATCTAATCCTTTTGTAAAATCTGTCCAGAGATAAAATTTGTTTTTAAAAGGATATAACCATCTAATACCATGTGGAGATATTAATGTATCCATAATAAAATGAGTCAATAATCCATAAACCGCCAACATTCCATACTTAATATTCCATATACTAATACCTACTACAAAAATCACATAAAACAAAGGAGCATGGGTAATAAAATCATGATGGTTGATAACTTTTTTTGGATATTTTTTCTTTAGATACATTTCTGCTAAAAAATCTATATCAGGGGCAAAAGCAGCAAACAACAAAACAAATGCTTCTTGTACAGACACTAAATGCCCAAAAGCAATGCTTAACATAGAAGCAATCAAAAATGGATATGAAAAATGTGCTTGATTGACCATTTTTAGGGTTTTAATCTGTTAATCATTCTAGGAAAAGGAATAGTTTCTCTTACATGTTTGACGCCTGTAATCCACGCAACAAGTCGTTCTAAGCCAATACCAAATCCAGAATGTGGAACACTGCCATATTTACGTAAATCTAAATACCATTGAAATGCTTCTATAGGCAATTTTTCCTCATGCATGCGAGCTAATAAAATATCATAATCAATCTCACGCTCACTACCTCCAATTACCTCACCAAATCCTTCAGTTGCAATAAGATCAGCTCCCAATACCAAATCTTCATCCTCCTCATCTCGCTTCATATAAAATGCCTTTATCTCCTTTGGCCATTTTTCTACAAAAATCGGCACATCGCTATCTTTAGTCAACATAGTCTCGTCATCAGCGCCTAAATCATCTCTATCGCCAATATCAGATCCTGCTGATTGTAAAAATTTGACTGCCTCGGCATGAGTCATTCTCTTAAATGGCGCTTTTACTTTTTGTAACTTTTCTACATCACGTTCTAATATTTCCAACTCTGATAAGTTATTTGCTAACACTTTCTCAACTACAAAACTGATTAAATTTTCTTGAATGACCATATTTTCTTCATGACTGACAAAAGCAGCCTCCGCGTCCATCATCCAAAATTCTGTAAGATGACGACGAGTTTTAGACTTTTCAGCGCGAAATACAGGACCAAAGTCAAACACACGACCATGTGCAAAAATAGCTGCTTCTAAATAAAGCTGACCACTCTGAGATAAATAAGCTGTGTTATCTTCAAAATAAGGCACTTCAAACAATTCTGTAGTTCCTTCACAGGAAGTTGGTGTTAGAATTGGTGAATCAATTTTTATAAATCCATCATAATTCAAAAACTCATAAATAGCATTAATAATTGTATTACGCACACGTTGAATTGCCCATTGTTTTCTAGAACGCAACCATAAATGACGTTTGTCTAAAAGAAAATCTGGACCATGATCTTTATTACCTATTGGATACTCTTCAGAAATATGTACAACTTCCACATTACTTGCTTGCACTTCAAAAACACCAGGTTTTTTTGGATGTTCAGAAACTATACCAGTCACCACTATACTAGATTCTTGGGTCAAACCTTTTATTGCCTCCCACTGCTCATCTCCTACTGTTGCTTTGTCTATTATAACTTGTACAAATCCAGAACCATCACGTAGTTGCACGAACATTATTTTGCCAGAAGATCTAAGGCTTGCTACCCAACCTTTCAACACAATTTCTTTATCCTTATATTGAACAATTTCTTTAATAAACATAATTTCTACAATTATTTTAAAATCTTAAAAACTATTTTTTAGTCTACTAACTTTAGCTAAAAAAGTCAAAAATCACAGTCTGTCAGCCTTTTTTACACGAATCTTACCCCCTACATCCAAAACAACCGTATCTCTGCGAGCCACAGAACCTGTGAGTAAAAATTTTGCAATAGCATCATCAACTGTATCTTGAATCAAACGACGCATAGGACGAGCTCCATATAATGGATCAAAACCAATACTAGCCATTTCATCAAGCGCGCCTTCGGTTACCTCCAGCTGAATACCTTTTGTTTCTAATCTTTTCGCATTTTTATTCAACATCAAACGTGCAACTTCTTTGATATGCTCCTGAGTCAAAGGTCTAAATACAACAACCTTGTCAAAACGATTTAAAAATTCTGGGCGAAAAGAATTTTTTAATTTATTTTGTAACAGCTCTTCACTAATAGCCTCAGTAGAAACACCAGCCTTAATTTGATCTTGTATAAATTGCGTTCCAGCATTAGATGTTGCGATCAAAATTACATTAGTAAAATCAATTGTCCGACCTGACCAATCTGTCAAACGACCATCATCCATAACTTGTAAAAATATATTCAAAATATCTGGATGGGCTTTTTCCAACTCATCAAGCAATACAACTGTATAAGGTTTTTGTCTAACACCTTCAGTAAGATAACCACCAGAGGCATTTGATTCACTGCCAATTAACCTACTAATAGAATTGGTATCCTGATACTCAGACATATCCAAACGTAAAATCTCTGCCTCAGAACCAAAATACACATCTGCTACTGTTTTTGCTAATTCTGTTTTGCCAACACCAGTAGGTCCTAAAAATAGCAAATTAACAATCGGACGTGATGTATCACGCAATTCAGTACGCGCTCTACGCAGTGCAGATGCCACAGCTTTCACAGCTACTTCTTGATTAATAAGTCGCTTGTGTATTGTATCTTCTAAATTTAATAATTCCTCACCTTCTGACGTACTAATATCTGTCAATGGCATATTAACTTTTTCAGACATAAGCTGTGCTACATCATCTTCAATAATTAATTGTTTTTCACCTTTATTGTTTTTCACAAAAATGGCTACTTCTTCCAATAGCCTCAACGCTTTTTCTGGAAAAACCTGATCATAAATATACCTCTTGGCCATATTTACAATTTTAGCTAAAGCCTTATAAGAAAAATATACCTTAAACTTATTTTCTATAAATGACACATGTGACTGTAAAATGGCAATAACTTCATTCTCATCAGGCTCATCCACTGAAACTTTTTGCATTACAGCTCCCAACGCCTTGCCTTCAATAAATCTACGATAATCAATTAAATTAGTGGTTGATAAAATAGGAAAATCACCCCGCTCCATAATACGAGCAACTAACTCAGAAGCATCCAGACCTTCTTCATCTTGGCTAGTAGAACCAACAAGATCATGAATATTATCAACAAACAAAACTATATTGCCAGACCTTACAATCTCATCACGCATAGCCAATAACCTCTCTTCAACTATCCCTGGGGCATTAGCACCAGCCAGTAGCTTTGGAATAGATAAACTAACCAAACGCTTATCCTTGAGTAGCTCTGGCACATCTTCTGTGATCATCTTCTCTGCCAAAGCTCCGATAATAGTAGATTTACCTACGCCCTCTGGTCCAACCAAAACAATATTTTTATTACCACCTTCTGCTAGTCTAAATATCTCATCTAGAACTTTTTTGCGACCAATACATAAAGTCAAATATCCAGAAGCAGCCACTGCTGTCAAATCTTGAGAAAAAGCATTTAATACTGGTGTTGCAACAGCGGTCATTGCACGATTCATATTTGACTTTGGCCTCACTACAGCAAAACGACTAAAACGTTTATACCTATCAACTAACTTTTTATCAATATCAAACCAACCAATAACTTGTTTAAGATCGTTATCAACAATCTCCATCTCAGCTAAAATATCCTGTATATCACTACTGACATTAAGTAATGACAATAACAAATTCTGTGGCTCAATTCTGTCTAACTCATGATCCATAGCAATACCAAAACTTTTGAATATAGCTTCTTTCAAAGCTGGATCTATAGCAATTTTCTTATTTCGCTCACGACTATGTGATTGTTTGCTAATGATTGAATCAGTCAAAACCCTCATTGTAGGCACATTCACACCCAGCCTCACTAACAAAGATATAACTGTAGGAAACTCCAATAATGACCGAAATAAATGAATAGGACGTGCTATCTCTACTCTAGAATTTGTAATATTTTTCCAAAAATGTTTCAACACCCGCCAAGATTCCTTACTCATCAAGCCTGACAACTCCACAGTTATTTTACTACTACCTCTATCTAATTTTAACTTTTGCATAGTAGCATTGGCATGTACTGAACGTGTTATCCTATAAGCCAAAAAACAAGCTGCCAATACACCAATCCAGAACAAACTTAATTCTGGACTTATCCAAAAATTTATCGTGCCAATTATATTTTTGGTATTGACAAACAAAATAACAAAACTAATAACACCAGCAATAACTATAAAACCTAGTAAAATATTAACTAACCAATAAAATGCTCTCTCCATCTCCCAAGCTCTCATTCCCTGTTTATCAAATCCTGGCCCCCAAGTAATAGTTGTGTTATTCCAATTAGCATAAATATCAAGACCGCCACATTTTTTCTTAATCTTATGCGATACTTGTTTGCCTTGATTTATAGCACATGAAAATAACTGAATTTCATCAGCTACGCTATGTACTTTTTGTTCTGGAGTATCAGATGTCATAAAACAAAACGAGCAAATAAAAATATCACTGCCACAAAAGGTAATAACAAATAAACCAAAAATGCTATAAAAATAAAAATAAACCCAAATAAAAATACCAAACTTTTCCAAAAAATTGTTATAGTGCGAAAGAAAAAGCTAAGTACTCGTCCTTGAAAATCATATTGAGCATACATTGGTTTGAACCAATTCTTAATCCAAATACCAATACCTAATCTATGTTGCCAATGCATTATTGCACCAAAAGTTTTATGCCACATCATTTGCAATCCTTCGGTATACCACCACACTGGAAAACGCACAATGTCAATCAAGACATCCCACGTTGCTAATTTTAATGTATGTAAAATAACTGAACTCATGAAGAATTGATACAGTTCTATTGTATTAATTATAACATTTTATAGCACAAATAAAAAAGCATTTGAAAATTCCAAATGCTTTTTTGATATTATATCATCGCACAGCAGAGTAAACATCTTTTCCCCTTTCTTTTGTTTTTTAAAAATTATTGAAAGAGTTGCCACCTTGACACATCACTAAAATTAAATCACTACATCAACTTTGTCAAATCTACAATTTATCTTCATCAATACGCTTTCGTATTTTTTCCATCAATTGAAGGTAAAATTCTAAATTATTTAAAGTAGCCAGACGTAGAGCTAGGGGTTCATGCGTATCAAAAAGATGATTAAGATAAGACAATGAATATTCACGTAATTCTACAAATTTACTAGTTGGATTTATAGATTTTTTATTTGTCTTAAATTTAGCATTAGTAATTGTAATATTTCTATAAAAATCAGCCTGTGTCAAATCGTCATGATGCCAAGTATAAAGACGACCATGGCGTGCTTCACGAGTAGGAATAACACAATCAAACATATCTACACCACGCCTAACTGCTTCAATAATATTTTCTGGACGCCCCACTCCCATAAGATATCTAGGCTTATTCTCTGGTAATTCTGGAACTGTAAAATCTAGCGTCTTATACATCTCCTCATGAGTCTCTCCAACTGCTAATCCGCCGATAGCATAACCTGAAAAATCCAAAGCTACTAAATCACGTGCAGACTTTTTTCTTAAATCTTCATAAATAGAACCCTGAACAATGGCAAAAATATTTTGATCTGCAAAATCTTGTTTCTCATAATACTCACGAGCTTGTCTTGCCCAATCAAGAGTGGTAGCTAAATCTTTTGCGGCCTGACTGTGTGTTGCTGGGTTAGCTGTACAAATATCCAGAATCATCATAATATCAGATCCAATAACCTTCTGAATATCAAGAACTTTCTCAGGAGTAAAAAAATGTCTAGACCCATCTATATGCGAACGAAACTCAACTCCATTGGATTTTATTTTTACTAAATCATCTTTACGACTCTTGGTTCCTGCTAGTGAAAAAACTTGAAACCCACCAGAATCAGTTAGTACTGGCCCGTTCCATTTCATAAACTCACGCAAACCACCAAAATCATCTAAAACATCCAATCCAGGACGCAAATATAAATGATAAGTATTTGATAAAATAATTTGCGCTTGTAAATTTTCAATATCGGCAATAGTTAATGTTTTAACAGCTGCCTTAGTTGCAATGGGCATAAAAAACGGCGCCTGAATATCACCATGCGCTGTTTTTAAAACTCCATTACGAGCTTTGCTTATGTTTGATTTTTTTAAAAGTTTATACATAATAATATACCCACACCACTACTCAATAACCACGCCTTTATTACCTGCATAAATATCGCCCTCTAGACTAGTAGTGACTGCTGGCTGTACTAAAGTTCGTACCTTGTCAGATGTATCTGTAAGTTTTAATGTTGTTATCTGAGTAAGTGGTATTACCCTGCCTTTGTGATCGCTGGTTGGGATAAATCCAATTTCCCATTCAGCTTGTAACTCACCATTAGCAGAAAAATTATAAGTATCTATATCTGGTATATTCCAAACCACCGATCTATCAGTAGCATTATATGAAATTGTTCCAAAATTAACACTAAACTGATTACTCCAACTAACATAAGGAGGTAAAGTGGTAAAAACACTAACATTTTTAGAATTATTATCAACACCAGAAATATTCCATTGTATACGATATATAGTTTGTTCTCCTACCTTAGGTGGTAATGGTCCTGTTCCCACCTGTACTCCCTCATCAGAAAAATAACGAGCACTAGTATACCACTTTGCTGACTGTTTCAAACTAATTGGACCAAATGTTTTACTGAATGAAAGCGCATCACTTTCATTCTGCCCAATAATTCGCAATCTAGCTGAACCTTGTAATTTATCTGTTTGTGTAGGTAGTGATTTGATTGGAATTTTCAAACCAATCTTCATTTCTTCACCAGCTCCTAACGTTTGCATAGATTCATTATCTTCTGGAAAAAATCTCACTACACCTAATGAATCTAAACTTGTTTTAAAATCAGAAGTAACAGCATTCCAATCAACAACATCTGGTGTTATATTCAATGACCATTCTAAATTTTCCAAATCATCAGACGTAATGTTACGCACTATCAATGTTATATCCAGAACATCTCCCCAGTTCAAACTTTCTAATTTTTCTTCTTTATTTAATAAAACTTCTATCTCAACTTCATCACCAATAACAAATTGCTCAAACTCACCTTCTTGTATAACTGAAAATTCACCATCATATTTCCCAAATTGCCAGACAAATAGTTTTTTACCTTGAGTTCCGGCAGCAAATTGCCCTGTTACCTTGATAATAATCTTTTCACCTACAGACTTATCTGCTAATGAATATCTAATTACATCACTACCGTCAACTTCTAACAAATCTACATCAGGTTGCACCTCTACCTCTTCCAGTCCTTTTGGTAAAATAATATTTAAAAAGTCATTATCACCAACTGGTTTATTAACTGTCGCTACTATCCTCCAATCAGTTTTTGTCAATGGTGGAATATCACCAACATCATCAAACTCCACCGTTATAGTTTGATCACCAATAGTAATATCATGCACTGCTTCAGCAAAAAAATCAGAACTAAAATTCTGCAATTCATATATCAATGTTGCGTTTATTTGTTTCACATCTTTTTCTTCACCAAACAACTGCAACAAAACCTCCACTCTAGACTCACTACCCGTTGCGATATTATCTAGATTCCAAGCACTCTTGGAATCGTTGATTGTAGGCACAGACGAACTAATAATACGCACTCCCTCTGGCCATTGAACTGATAATTCTACATTGGTCAAATCAACATTTTCACTGTTATTAATGACAAACTCTACAGTTATTTCTTCACCAGCTGAGGCTATTTCGTTTGCTACTATATTCAAACTAACACCAGTGCCCCCTGGATCAGCTACATCAAATGTCCACCAGCCAGCTATCCAAGAAAACACTGCCCCAATGACTACAATACCCACCAACCAACGCAAACGAAATGGGCGACGTATTAATTTTTTCTTTTTTGATTTAGTTATTGATTTTTTACTTCTAACTCTTTTGGCTGTAGTGCTCATAATATCTTTTATAAGTTAATAACAATGCTAATAAACATTTTATATATTTAGCAATAACTTATTTTAATTCTATCAACTAGCTAATACTTTATTAAAAAATAATTTTATAATTATAGTGATGCCAATATACGCAATCCTCTCACTTCACATTCTAACAAATGCTGTACCTGATGCAAAGCATACCTAGCGGCTGGTACATATTTTTCTTCTTGTGTTTTTAATAAAAATGATAAAGTATCTACCTCTGACTTTTGTTGCAAGATTGATTGTAAAAAATTTTTATAAGATAATTTCTTTTTTGATAAATCAGGTGATAAACCTATAAACTTTAACAAACGCCATAGCACCAATGCACAAAACGGAGCATCTAAATCAACATCTTCGTTAGCAAAAACATGTAACCAAAATATAGTAAAATCATAAATCAATTGATCATATTCATTTTCAATAGATACAGTATTGATTACATCCAATAATGTTAAGGCCAAAACTCTACGACTGAGATCTTTTTCAAAAACATCAAACATCTGCCTAGTAGATACACCAGCAACAATATCCAATCTTCTACCTGGCGCTATCATTACATCTAGTTCTTGTAATAGATTGAAACGATTAGACAATTTACTCTGAATCTTTTGGCCACCACGCACCAATGCTCTAATCTTGCCATGAGAAACAGTTAACAACGTAACTAATTCATCTTGTTTTGTTAGTGGTTGAATACGAAGTGGTATCGCTCTTGTCAAAAAAGTAGACATGACTCAGTCTAGTATAATAATATTTTATAAAATCTTTTTCATACCAATACTAACTATAGAACCATCAATACTTACCTCTTCTATATTATCCATATCCTCAGTATTATCTACTAACTCAGTAGAAGATGTCGCCTTTAATAAGTCATTCTTATAAATTGAAATAGCGTCTGTTATAAGTTTATCATCAGACACTATATATAAAACAACTCTATCATGAATAGTTAATTTTAACTGTTTGCGTCTTGAATTGATTTGACGTGTTAACTCACGAATAATTCCCTCTTGTTTCAACTCATTAGTGATGTTGGTATCCAATTCCATAGTTTTTGCATTGGTTGCAACCTCCTTTACATTCACTTCATCTTTCAAAATTTCAATCATTGCTTCATCCAAATCCTCTTTTACAGACAGTGATGCCAAAGGCTGACGAGTTTTTATACCTGACTCTGCTCTAATAGCCAAAGCTTTTTCTACAATACCACGTACTACATTCATAGACTCTAGAATTTCTTCCTTGTCAGGGGTTAATTCTCTTACTTCTGGCCAGTCAACAAGATGAACGCTATCTTTTTTAGATGTTATACCCTGATATACAACTTCTGCAATAAAAGGTGTAATAGGAGCAATTATTTTAGATACATTTTCTAAAACATAATGCAATGTTTGCAAAGCCATATTTTTATCTTCTATATCATCACCCTTCAATCTAGTTCTGCTACGACGAACATACCATTGAGAAAGTTCAGTAACAAAATCTATTATAGGACGCGCTGCTTCATTTAATTTATAATTTTGCATACCTATATCAACTTGCATATTTAACTCATCTAATTTAGCTAAAATCCATCTATCCAATGGATGTGCTGATATATTGTCATTGGGAACAAAATTATCACCAGCAAACATTTGGTACATTTGTAACACATTCCAAAGTGTATTAACTATCTTATTATATGACTCGCGAACACCAGCTTCAGAAAAAGCCAAATTCTCTGACTGAACAACTGGTGAATTCATAAGATAATAACGAAGCGCGTCTGCTCCATACTGATCAATTAATTTATTTGGGTCTGGATAATTTTGTAATTTCTTTGACATTTTCTTGCCATCTTCTGCCACGACAATTCCATTGACAATTACATTTTGAAAAGTATTTTCACCACGCAAAGCAGTTGATACAATATGTAAATAATAAAACCAAGCCCTAGTCTGATCTATACCCTCGGCGATAAAATCAGCTGGGAATGTAGAATCAAACTCATCTTTATTCTCAAATGGATAATGTTTCTGAGCATATGGCATAGAGCCAGAATCAAACCAAGTATCTAACACATCAGGTATGCGATGCATATTACCGTTGCAATGCTCGCATTTAATAATAATTTTATCTACTATATGCTTATGCAAGTCATTGATTTTCTCACCACTTGCTTTTTCTAAATCAGCAACACTGCCAAATACTTTATATTTGTTATTACCTTTACAGGTTTCACATTTCCAAACTGGCATAACAGATGCCCAAAATCTTTGACGAGAAATAGACCAATCACGTGCCCCCTCTAACCATTTCCCAAAACGTCCCTCTTTTATATGTGCAGGTGACCAGTTAATTTTCTTTGCATTTTGTAATGCTTGTTCTTTTATTTTTGTTACTGCCACAAACCAGCTATCTGTTGCATAATTTAAAAGAGGGGTATCACAACGCCAACAGTGCGGGTAGCTATGCTCTACCTTTTTTTTAGAAAACAATCTATTTACACCAGCTAGGTATTTTATTATCTCAATATCCGTAGACATAACATCATCAATAGGCTTGACATATAGCCCTGCGAAATCTTTCACCTCAGGCACAAACCTACCATCAGGAGTAACATGCTGTATAAAAGGTAAATTTTCAGTCTTAGACAATTTCATATCATCCTCACCAAATGCTGGCGCTATATGTACCACACCAGTTCCTTCATCTGTTGTAACAAAATCAGCAGACACAACTTTGAATGCATTAGCAATGTTTGTATAATAAGGAAAAAGTGGTTCATATTCCAATCCTACTAAATTACTACCTCTGATACCTCTCTTAATATATTCAATATTAACATTCCCTAAAGAACCACTTACTAAACTTGCTTTTCCATCTGCAGGAGAACCATCTAATGGAGTGTATATACCAAATACTTTACTAAATTCATCACCATCTGCAACTATATATGATTCGCCTTTTTTAAATGTCGGATTACTATCATCAGCTACTTGAAACTGAACATACTCAATATCATTACCAACTGCCAAAGCAACATTTCCTGGTAGCGTCCATGGCGTAGTAGTCCAAGCCAAAATATAAGTATTATCATCAACTTCAACTCCGGCAATTTTTTGGCCTGATTTTAGTTTGAATTTTGCAGTAACTGTTAAATCTTTTACATCTTTATATCCATCACTAACTTCATATTGAGACAGAGTGGTTTCACAACGTGGACAAATATGCATTGATTTGTAATCCTTATATATCAGATTTTTATCCCAGAGCTCTTTGAACACCCACCAAATAGATTCCATATAATCCCTATCCATAGTACGATAAGAATTTTCCATATCAACCCAACGACCAAGTCTGGTGATAGTTTTTTCCCATTCCTCTACATAGCTCAAAACCTTAGAACGACAAGTTTCATTAAACTTATCAACACCCATATCTTCAATATCTTTTTTATTCTTTGTACCTAATTCTTTTTCTACTATATTTTCAATTGGCAAACCATGACAATCCCAACCCCATTTACGCTCAATACGCTTTCCTTTCATAGTCCAATATCTTGCCACAACATCTTTGATAACACTAGCTAAAATATGCCCATAATGAGGCAATCCTGTTGCAAATGGAGGTCCGTCGTAAAAAATATAATTATCAGAATTCTTATCTATAGACTTTTGGAAAGTATTGTCTTGTTTCCAAAAATCTATAATATCATTCTCATACTTGTTAACTTCGTAAGGCATAATAAAAACACAAAAAAATTACTAATATATAAATAATAGTAACTTTTTTTCGCTTAACAGTCAATAAAAATGACTATTATACTAAATAATCTTTAACAAATCAGAACGACTTACAATTCCTTTTAATTTGTTGTGATTATCAACAACTGGAATTGGATTGATATGATGAGTTGTAATCAGCTTAACCACCTCTTTTAAATCAGTTGTTGGATGAACTGTTTTTACCTCCTTAGTCATAATCTGATCTACTGTCGCATCTGTTAAATTATCTATTTTGTCCTGATAGTTTCCTGTTGCATCACCTTTCATATCCAAAGACTGCAAAAAATCTATATAAGTTGGAATATGAAGTCCAAGGTCTGGATTAATAAAATCGTATTCAGTTAAAATCCCAACAACCTCATTATCATCATTGATAACTGGCATACCAGTTAAATTTTTCTTAAATAATATTGACGCAATATCTTTGACATTATCTGTTGTCTTTGCAGTTATCACATCAAGAGTCATAATTTCTTGAACTAACATATTATTTTTTATAAATTATCTACATACTTATTTTAACCTAACTCCACCTCTTAGTCTATTACCTTTGAGACGCACGCCATTTCCACCATTGGACATAGTCCAATTACCTGTTGTAGAAGTGGCAGAAATATTGCCACTATCATCCCAAAACCAAGTTCGCCAATAATACACAGAATTATCTAATGATAACGTAGTTCCAGCATAATACACATCATTACACCTATTTCCTTGGGAACAATTTGCCATACTAGTGCCAGTATTACAGTTATTATTATCTGATACCCACATTTGCGTACCAGCAAAATCACTCTGGGTATTTACTTCTATACAGTATTTGTTAGCAATATCTGCAATATTAGGATCTTTATAAACCGCTGAAAATCGTGGGGTTGTCGTGGCTATATTCACTGGATTTGACATATTCTCTAATAATAAATCTATAGGAGCTGATGGACTCTGCTCTTCAACTGTAAAGGTTCCTGAAGTAGAATTAGAACAAGAAGTATTTGCATCACCAGAATCATCACAAACAAAAGCATAATAAGTCTGCGTGCCAATATCACTAACAGTTGTTTTATAATAAGCCAAACCCTCTGGATCTCTATTTGTAAAAACTGGTGATACAGCCCAAGTACCTCCGGAACAAGCTGGAGTTGATGTAGTTATAGCGTTTGTTTTACATACAAAAACTTTGATCATATCACCAGTATCTGCATCTGCCCAATCAACGCTCCAATAAACATCAACATCAGCTGGTACTGGGTCAGGCGAATCTGTAACCGAAGTTATGGTTGGCGCAGTATTAGATGACGCTCCTGCTGGAGGTTTTGTATACGTCACATCAATATCAATATTATCTACATTAACTTGAGAAGATATAATGCCACTGACTTTTGTGGCAGTACAACGAACACCAAAGTCAACATCTTCAATATCAGCTTTGGCAAGAGTTGTATTCCAAGTACTGCGTACTGAACCC
>WFTG01000007.1 GCA_015485655.1 Patescibacteria group bacterium
AAGTGACTTTAGTTAATTCTGCCTTTGACTCTTTGAAATAATTAATTAATTTTTCCATATTTTTAGATAAAAACCATTTTTAAAAGCCCTTACTGCTGGGCTTCTTATTACTGCTATTATTATACACAAAACTCAAATTTTTGCAAGTTCACGTTCTCTGTCATGTCAAAAAAGCTGAAGATTTAGTTACTAGTCTGATCGCTGGTTTGATCGCTGGTCTGGCCGTTAGTCTGGCCTCTGGTCTGACCGTTAGTCTGGTCGCTGGTCTGATCGCTGGTCTAATATTTAATAAATCTTTTTGGGCTAGTCTATGGAACTGGCTTATGGTGAAATAATAGAAATACCTCCTGTTAATCTAATACAGGGGGTTTTGTTTTGTGATTAATCAAAAAAAGCCCAAGCAGATTAATCAGGCTTTTTAATTTATTCAAAATAAAAACTTAAACATCCAAATTCTTCACATATTTAGCACGAGTTGAAATAAACTTCTTACGAGGAGCTACATCAGAGCCCATTAAAATATCAAAAATTTCATCAGACTTAGCAGCATCTTCTATAGTAACTTGTTTTAATATTCTATTCTCAGGATTCATAGTAGTATCCCAAAGTTGTTGCGGATTCATCTCACCTAAACCTTTGTATCTCTGTACCGTGACACCACTAACTTTTTCACCTACACCTTCTACATCTTCACCGCTATCTTCCTCGACATCACTATTTTTATCTTGTTTCTTGTCTTTTTTATCTTTCTTATTTGTAACAGACTTATCAGAGCCAGATGAAAATTTGGCAACTAACTGATCTTTTTCTTCCTCTGTATATGCATATTCAAACTGTTTACCTTTTCTAACCTGATATAATGGTGGTTGCGCAATATAGACATGACCTTGAATTATCAAATCCAAAAAATGACGATAAAAGAAAGTAAGTAGCAATGTTCTAATATGAGCACCATCTACATCAGCATCTGTCATAATAATAATATTATGATACCGCAAATCTTCTATTTTAAACTGCTCGCCAATATTTGTACCTAAAGCTATAATCAATGATTTTAATTCATTATTTGCTAAAATCTTATCAAGACGAGCCCTTTCTACATTCAAAACTTTACCACGCAATGGCAATATAGCCTGAAACTCTCTATTCCTACCCTGCTTAGCACTACCACCTGCAGAATCACCCTCTACTATATATATCTCAGAACGCTCTCTATCACGGCTAGAACAATCAGCTAGTTTTCCAGGCAATGTCAAGCCATCTAGAGCGCCTTTGCGCAAAACTGAATCACGAGCAACACGCGCTGCCTTACGCGCACGAGCTGCCAATAAACACTTGCCAATAATAGCTTCGGCATCGCGTGGATTTTCTTCTAAAAAAATGGCTAATTTTTCTGCAAACAAACTATCTACAATAGGCTTAACCTCAGCATTGCCTAACTTTGCTTTAGTCTGACCTTCAAACTGTGGTTCTGGGATTTTAATAGAAATAACAGCAGTCAAACCCTCTCTTGTATCCTCGCCAGTTAGATTAGAATCTTTTTCTTTCAAAATTCCTTTTTCACGAGAATAAGAGTTAAGAACACGAGTCAGTGCAGTTCGAAATCCTACTAAATGCATTCCACCTTCTTTGGTGTGAATATTATTAGCAAATGACAATACAGTCTCATTGTATTCTTCAGAATATTGGAAAGCAATCTCTACTTGAATATCTTTTTCAACCTTATCCATATAAAAAACTTTTTCTTGTTTAGTATTATGAATACGATTTATATGTCTGACATAAGATGCTACACCACCTTCAAAATAAAAATTATAATTCTTGATATTTTTCTCATCACGCGCATCAATAAGATTAAATCTAACACCTTTAGTTAAATAAGCTTGTTGCCGAATATGATCTAAAATATACTTCCAGTCAAATTCTAGGGTTGTAAAAATTTCATGATCTGCTTTAAACGTGATAGTTGTGCCAGTATCTTTAGTAGAACCTGTAGATTTTATCTTTGACTTTGGCTTACCTCGTCTATACTCCTGCTTCCATACTTTTCCGTCACGATGAATCTCTGCCTCCAAAAATTCAGACAAAGCATTTACAACAGACACACCAACCCCATGCAATCCACCAGAAACTTTATAACCATCACCACCAAATTTACCACCTGCATGCAGTTTAGTCATAACGGTTTCTAGAGCTGATGTTTTGGTTACTTTGTGTTTTTCTACCGGAATACCACGTCCATTATCAGATACTGAAACTGAACCATCGCTATTCAATGTGATACTAATCTCATTACAAAAACCTGCCATTGCCTCATCAACTGAGTTATCAACAACCTCCCAAATCATATGATGAAGACCAGCCTTATCAGTATTACCAATATACATTCCTGGACGCTTTCTAACTGGATCTAATCCCTCTAGCACTGTGATGCTATCAGCGCCATACTTTTTAGCTGTGCTTGTTTTCTTAATTTTATCTTTGGTTGCTGTGTCTGCCAAAACTTTGGCAGAGGTGGATTTTTTTTGTACCATATCTTTCTTGCTTATATTAACAGAATTACAAATTTTACAATTATAAATAAATATTATTTTCTCAAAACAGCCTCAAAATTATTCTCTAATTTCTTAATTATTTCACTAACAATAACATCAATCTCATCTGACTCTAATGTTCTCTGCTCTGACATAAATTCTAATCTAAAAGCAACTGATTTACGTCCTTCAGAAATATGCTTACCCTTATAAACATCAAATAAATCAACTGAAACCAAAAGATCTGAACTGTCAGATACCAGTTCGCTTATATCCTTCCACTTGACTGACAATGGAACTTCTATAGCAATATCACGAGTAACCCCTGGGAATTGTGGCAAAGGCTTATATTTATTTTCGCTAAAACTAATCAAACCTTGTACTTCAGTCAAATAAATTTCAAAAAAACAAACAGATTTTTTATTAAAACCAAAAGATTTGCTAGCATTACCACTTAAAAAACCAACAAAACCGTACAATTCTTTATCATGAATGAATCCTTGAGATTTTCTCGCATCTAACCATTTTGGCAAATCATTACTTATGACACTGACAAGCGGAATATGAAATTTGTCAAACAATAACTCACAAATTCCCTTAGCCTTTTCATAAACCTCTTCATCATTATCACCAACCACAGCTCCAGCTAATCTTTTTGGTTGATATGGCAATTTCTCACCATCAACGCTGAAATGGCTGGTTTTATTTTTTTGAAAAACTCTCGCAACTTCAAAAATACCAAACTCATCGTTATGCTTAATATTTTTCTCTACCGTCTCAATCAAATTTGTAACAAGACTTGTTTGTAAAAATTTTTGCTGTTCAGATGGAGGATGCGCTATTTCAACCATTTCATTCATAGACAAATCTAAATTAGTTACAATCCTGTCTTGAACCCAAGGATAATTATAAACTTCATGCAAACCTGCTTGAAATGCTAAAAAATTTCTTAATTCACGCACGCGCTCAAACTCTGGTTGATACACTGCCTCTTCCAAAGTAACCACAGGAGAAAATCGTTCTAGATTATCATAACCATATATACGTGCCACCTCTTCAACAATATCCTCAGGAATTGAAACATCGCCAGTAGATCGCCAAGTAGGCACTTCTACGGTTAATTCATCTGCTTTCACCTTCACTGTAAATTCTAATCTTTCTAAAATATCAACAATAGATTTTATAGACAATTCCTGACCAAGTCGAGAAACTATAAAGTCACGTGTGAGTACTACTTTATTCTGCTTTGTTGGTCTTGGATTTACATCTACTACAGATTTTATCTTTATATCTGGCTGTAACTCTTGCAATAAAAATAACAACCTCTCCATAGCAACCAATGCTCTGTCTGTATCAATGCCTTTTTCATGACGCATAGATGCGTCAGTTCTTTGTTCTAGTTGTGTTGCTGTGCGACGAATAGATATTGGATCAAAGATCGCGGCTTCAAAAACCACTGAATTTGTACTGTCTAAAACCCCACTATATTCACCACCTTTTATACCAGCCAGCGCAATTGGTTTTTTCGAATCCGCTATTACCAAATGGCTAGTCTGTAATTTAACATTATCTCCTCCTAACAAATTCAACTCTTCATTAAGATTAGCAGATCTTACAACAATAGAAGTGTCAATTTTATCAAAATCAAAAGCATGCATTGGCTCGCCAATATCTAACATTACATAATTAGTCAAATCTACAATGTTATTGATAGAACGAATACCTGCATATGATAACCGCTTTCTTATCCATTCTGGTGATGGTTTTACTTCTATATTTTCTACAACAACACCAATATAACGCAAACAATCATCACTAGATATATTTATTTTAAAATCGTTTCCTTTTTTGTTGTCCAATTTTCTAAGCTTTGGTTGATTAAGCTTGGTATTATATATAGCAGCTAACTCGCGAGCTATACCATAATGACACCAAAGATCTGGCCTATTGGTAAGAGACTTATTATCAATCTCTATGAGAGCATCATTCAATCCCAAAGCCTGCGCCAATGAAGTGCCAGCATCTGCATCTATATGAGAAATATTCATTATTTCTCTATCATCTTGCTCTGGATATAAATCGCCCAAACCAATCTCAGCAGAAGCGCAAATCATGCCAAAACTCTCTTCACCGCGAATTTTGGTTTTTTTCAATTCAATTAAATCACCCTCGCCATGCCAACGCACAAAAGAACCAGGTAATGCCACTGCCACTTTCATACCTTCAAATAAGTTGATTCCGCCACACACAATTTGTTTAACCTCACCACCGCCAATATCAGTCATAGCTAACTGTAATTTATCAGCATCTGGATGTTTCTTGATCTCCACAATCCTACCCACGACCATATTTTTGTATTGTTGCGCCTGTTCAATAATATCCTCCACCTCAACTGTAGCCATAGTCAAATCATGCGACAACTGTTCAAGTGTTACATCTTCTGGAATATTTACGTATTCTTTTATCCAATTAAGTGATAAAAACATAAAATTAAAATTGGTCTAAAAATCTAATATCACCTGAATGAAATAATCTAACATCATCAATGGCATGCTTCATCATTACCAAACGATCAAGTCCAATATTGATATAAAAACCTTGCCATTTTTCTGGGTCCAAACCAGCTGCACGCAAAACATTAGGATGAGGCGGACCTCCTGGCATTATCTCCATCCATTGGGTTAGTTTTTTACCTTTTTCTGTACCCGTTATATTTTCT
This sequence comes from Patescibacteria group bacterium, assembly GCA_015485655.1. Lineage (GTDB taxonomy): Bacteria > Patescibacteriota > Patescibacteriia > S139-126 > S139-133 > S139-133. Next base: position 5,254 of record WFTG01000007.1, read on the forward strand.
TTCAAACGCATATCTATTTCAAATCCAGGTTCTACAAAAGGAAAAAATCCAGCTCTCATACGAGTCTCTACTTTATAACCAAAAACACGCTCTAGAATTGTCTCTATCATTAATTGCCCAGCACTAAAAGGCATGTGTTTATCTATCATCAATGCTTCATACTGATAAAAAGTTTTCTCATGTTTTGCATCAGTTGCCTCAGAACGGAAAACTCTTCCTGGATACACAAAACGAAATGGCGGTTGATTTTCTTTCATATAACGTATGCTACCACCTGTAAGATGTGGTCTTAGACACATTCTATCGCTTGCTTTTTTACTTTCAGATCCTGCTAACCAATACGTATCCATATCCTCACGCGCTGGATGATCATCAGGAAAATTCAAATTATCAAAAACAAAAGCCTCACTAGAAATCTCCGGACCATCATAAATCTCAAATCCCAATGAAAGAAAAGCTTCATTAAGAGAATTGATCATTTGTGTGTGAGGGTGTAGGCTACCTATTAAAGGTTTTTTACCTGGAACTGTAGGATCAAAAACATCAACCAACTCATCATCTAATCCAGTCTCAAGTTTTACTTTTATATCATTTAACAAAACCTGCGCATCATGCTTGATAGTATTGCCTAAAGCTCCAACTTCTTTTCTAACACTATCAGGTAAATCTTTTAAATTTTTTAAAAGATTTGTCAGCTTTCCTTTGCGACCAAAAAAAGCCACTTCAATCTCTCGAAGTGTATCAAGACTAGTAACAGCTTTAATTGCATCTTCAAGCTCGTTCTGCAATTTCTTCAACTCATCTTTCATAAACTTTAGTTTCTTGTACGTTTTAGTGATAAAAAGAAAAATTCAAATACTGATAGAATGATAATCAATAATAACATGTTCCACCAAGTCAACACATTACGAGACTGCATCCACAACGATATAACAACTAACAAACCAAACCAAAATGCTTGACGAAAAGTAATTGCAACCTGCTTAAATGTCAACTCTCCTTGCAACAATCTAGATCTTAATAAAAAACCAAACACAGACAAAGTGGCCACTGTAGCTAAAAATAACATTCCGTAAAATAAAACATATCCAAGCGCGCCTGCATCCATAGGATTGATCTGATTGATTACAAAAACAAATCCAATCCAACATATAACAGCAATAACGCTCATTAGGATAAGGTATTTTTTCAAAGTCATGGGGAATACTCAAAAATAAACAAATGCCTATTTATAAGGACATATATATTATATCACGCAAAAAGCCTAAAAACAAGTAAAATAATGGGGAAAATAACCATTATTTTTTAGCTAATATTAGAGAAAAAAACTAAGAAAAACCTATAATAAATACCGCAACCTTTCAACAATAGCCTCATCCACAGAATCATTTAAAAAATCTAATATTTTTTCTTCATGTAACTTCATTTCTTGCGCCAAAACTGAGTTCCCAACTGCAATAGTCAATGTTTTATTTTTGAGATACATAGGACGCATATCCTGTTCTATAGCCTTACCCCAAATTTCTTGAGCTTTTTTCATAAAACGTTCCAAAACAGCAGTTGCCTCTAACTGTTCACCTACTTTTGAATTTTTCAAATGCTCTGGGAGCATGCTCCCAATTGATGTCATATTCATAAATTCATATATTACCTACCTACTTAGTATATATTATTTGTTTTAAAAAATAAAACCAACACAATAGTATTATTTAGCCTGTGAAAAGTCACAAATATTATTAAAATCACAATATTTACAAGTATGAAGAGATGGCGTTGGTGAAAAATCTCCTTTAGAAATATTCTCTATAATCTGCATAACATCTGCTTTTAATTTTTCTAAGTTTTTTTCAGTTCCCAAAAAACTAACACGCTTGCCATCATTTATATAATAAAAAGTTAACCTTTCTACTTCATCCTTTAATACTTGTTCAGCTGCTAACTGATAAATCCAAAGCTGTGTCTTATCTATATCTTTTTCTTGTTTAGATCCACCTGTTTTGTAATCAATAATCTCAATCTTGCCATTATCCAATCTATCCACTCTATCTATCACACCCTTTAATGTATAGTCACCAATTTTTACATTAAACCCTTTTTCTAAAAATTCTGGCACTCTTTTTGTTTCTAACCAATCATTATAAAACTGCTCTAGAGCCTGTCTGCCTTTTTTCTTATATTCATCATGATGTTTTTTACTATCATACCAATCATCTATCCAGCTCTCCTCATATAAACGCATCATATCTTCCAAAGAAGCTGTAACATCACCCGTGTTTTTATCCTTATCAAACAAATCTCCTTGTTTATTAAGTGCTTGTGCACGTACAAGTTCAAAAAACTTCTGCAAAGTAGAATGAATACTTTTTCCAAAACTAAACGTATGTTTACCTTTTACAGGAATACGCAAAATATGTGAATATTTATATTGTAAAGGGCATTTGCGGAAAGCTTCAATCTGCGTAAAGGAAAATTTGTCAGGCAGCTTAATCTTTGGTTTCTCACTGACTTGGTTAATTGTCTCTGGTATAACCAAATTTTTAACATCTTTATTATCTTTTATTTTTGTTTGCACATTTTTCTCTACTAACCCCAATTCAACAATAAACTGACTTGGTTTTTTTGTACGCGCTCCTCCATAATCACTAGCACCAGTCAGAAACAAACCTGTCTTAGCTCTCGTCATTGCCACATACAACAACCTTCTTTCCTCTTGTATATGCGCATCACCTTCTGGTAAAATATCCTTTATTAACTCATCAGGAATCTGTATAGGCTCACGACGCACACTAGTTGGAAAACGCCTATCAACCATATTAGGAATAAATACATATTCAAACTCTAATCCTTTGGCAGAATGAATGGTCATAATTTTGACAAACTCTGGACCTTCCTCTGGATCCCATTGCATAGATCCTGTATCACCAGCTTCTAATTCCATCTCAAATTCAGTCAAAAAATCAGACACCTTATCCTCATCAGATGATTGTTCAAAGGTTTTTACTTTTTGAGCAAACTGATTTAATTGGTTAAAAATCTGCTTGGAATGCATTGGCTCTAAACTCTCTATATATTTCAAATAACCACTATCATGTAAAAATGCCACAATAACATGCCAAACTGATTTTTCTTTAGCTAGAAGTGTATGCTTGTCAATCCAAGTTAATAATTTATTTATTTCTTTAACTGTCTGCTCATCTACCTTGTCTATCATTGCAATCTGACGCAAAACTTCAAACAATGACCATTGTTTACGTCCTGCCCAATACATAAGATTTGCAATCTGGTACTGGGAAATATCAAGTACCGGCATATTTAAAATTCTATACAAAGCCGGCGACTCTCTATAATCATCTAATAGGCGTAAATAATTAGTAATATCACGAATTACAGGTTTGATATACAATCCCTTAGCCGCCAAAAACTGATGCGGTATCTGACGCTTTTCTAATGCATGAATAAACTCTGTTGCTGATTCATTGGCTCTAACCAATATAACAAAATCATTCCAAGACACATGTTTATTTGATTCTTTTATACTAAGTATAGTATCCAATACATAATCAATCTCATCATCAAGCGAAGGTAAAAACTTAAAATCATAAATACCTTTATGCTTAATGTTTGCAGAAATCAATTGTTTACTCAACTCACTGCCATTCTCTTGCAACTTTACTTCTAGCCTATCTGGATTATTCAACTGTATAAACTGATAAGACGCATCTAATATTTCTTGAGTATTTCTATAATTAGTTTGTAAAAATATTTCTTGGGAATTAGGAAAGTCTTTTTTAAAATTCAAAATATTAGACACAGAAGCTCCACGGAATTTATAAATAGACTGATCATCATCACCTACCACTGTTATATTCTGAGCATCGCCAGCTAATAATTTTACTAATTCGTACTGCGTCCAATTTGTATCTTGGAACTCATCAACCAAAATATATTTGAACTGGTTTTGGTAAATTTTTAAAATTTTCGGTCGCCTCTTAAACAGTTTCAATGTATAACCAATCACATCATTAAAATCCAAAGAATCATTTTCTAACAACAACTGTTGATAAACATGATAAGCATTTGCTACTTCATCAATACGCTTAGCCTCTTGAATCTCTTCTGAATCTTCGGCCAAAACAGTGTCTGCGTTATCTAAATTTAGTTTTATTTCTTCTGCATACTTCAAATAATCATCTGGATAAATTTCCTCATCCTTACAACGTGAAAAATGTTTCAATAATGCATGAATAAACTTAGTTGGATTACCTAGTGGTCTATAATAATCTAATTCAAATCTATCAAAATTTTTCTTCATCAATAACCATCCTTCAGTTTCATTCACTAATTTGAAATTAGGTGGCAAGCCAATATCTAATGCATGAGCTTTTAATATTCGTTCACAAAAAGCATGAAACGTCGAAATCCAAAGATCAACATATCCATAAGGCAATAATCTATCAACTCGCTCCTCCATCTCCCCTGCTGCCTTATCTGTAAAAGTAAGAGCTAATATTTCATCAGGTTTAATACCTTTTTCTTGAACTAACCAATTAATCTTTTCAGTAACAACAGTGGTTTTGCCTGTACCTGCACCAGCCACTATCAACAGCGGACCTTTGCTATGAACTACGGCTTGTTGTTGTTCTTTGTTTAGTTTAGATAAATCAACAGTCATATCTTTATTGTAACACTATTACAAAATAAATAAAAAATCACCTCCCAAACACTATATTTAAGAGGTGATTTTTATAAACTAAAATTTTAGCGTAATTTTCTATACTTTTTACCTACATGAATACGAGCTAATTCTTTTTCTAATTGTGCTTGCATTCTAGCAAAAGTCAAATCATCAAATTTATCTTTTTCTTTTAACATTTCCTCAACTCGCCTACGAGCTTCATCAGCACGCTCTATATCTATTTCCTCAGCTCTCTCTGCAGTATCAGCCAAAATAACAACCTCGCTATCCTGTCTAATCTCCACAAAACCAGAAGATACTGATAGTAATAATTGCGCGCCATCTTTCTTCACCATTATTCTACCTGACTTCAAAATAGCAACCAAAGGAGTATGGCGGGCTAAAACTGTAATCTCGCCATCAGTTGTTGGAATAGTAACTGCATCGACTTCATCTTGATATACAACACGTTCCAGCGTAATAATTTTAAACTTTATTTTCATAAATTATAATATTTTGTAACAACAATAATAGTTTTACTCTGCCTTCACCTCATCAATAGAGCCTTTTAGATAAAATGCCTGTTCTGGCTTGTCATCATGTTTACCATCCAAAATCTCTGCAAAACTGCGTACAGTCTCTGAAATTGGAACATATTTCCCTTCCATACCTGTAAACTGCTCTGCAACAAAGAAAGGCTGTGATAAAAATTTCTGAATCTTACGAGCGCGAGAAACTGTCATCTTGTCCTCATCAGACAATTCGTCCATACCAAGAATAGCAATAATATCTTGCAAATCTTTATACTTTTGTAAAACACGTTGTACTTCACGAGCTACACGATAATGCTCTTCGCCTACGTATTGTGGATCCAAAATAGTAGAAGATGAATCAAGTGGATCAACAGCCGGATAAATACCTAATTCTGATAAAGAACGAGATAACACAACTGTAGAATCAAGATGAGAAAAAGTAGTAGCAGGTGCTGGATCAGTCAAATCATCTGCTGGTACATAGACTGCCTGAACAGAAGTAATAGATCCCTTCTTGGTTGAGGTAATACGCTCTTGTAGCTTACCCATTTCAGTAGCCAACGTTGGCTGATATCCAACCGCAGAAGGCATACGACCAAGCAATGCTGAAAGCTCAGAACCAGCTTGGGTAAATCTAAAAATATTATCAATAAACAATAACAAATCTTTGCCTTGTTCATCACGGAAATATTCAGCCATAGACAAAGCAGTCAAAGCAACACGAGCACGTGCTCCTGGTGGCTCATTCATCTGTCCAAATACAAGCGCTGTTTTATCAAGTACGCCACTTTCTTCCATTTCGCGATAAAGATCATTTCCTTCACGAGTACGCTCACCCACACCTGCAAACATAGAGTATCCACCATGCTCTTGAGCAATGTTTCTGATCAATTCCTGAATAGTAACAGTTTTTCCAACACCAGCACCACCAAACAAACCAACTTTACCACCCTTTAAAAAAGGACAAATAAGATCAATGACCTTGATACCAGTCTCCAATATCTCTGTTTTGGTAGACTGCTCAATATATTCAGGAGCACTGCGATGAATAGGATACACCTTGTCTCTTTTTACCTCGCCTAAATTATCAATAGCATTACCAGCCACATCAAACATACGACCAAGTGTAACCTCGCCAACAGGTACAGAAATAGGAGCGCCTGTATCAATAACTTCTTGACCACGTTCTAATCCATCAGTTGAACTCATAGCAACTGCTCGGACATTGTCTAATCCTAGATGCTGTTGTACTTCCAACACCAAAGTTTCTTTTCCTTCTTGTTTTATCTCAAGTGCATTATAAATCTCTGGCAATTTTTCTGTAAATTGCACATCAACAACTGCACCGATAATTTGTGAAATAGTTCCTTTATTCATAAAAATTTCTAAAATTAATTTTTTATTTATAAGCCTTGAGCACCTGATGAAATTTCAAGAATTTCTTGTGTAATACTTGCTTGTCTGGCTTTATTAAAACTCAATGTTAAATCTTCTACCATTTCATCAGCATTTTCAGATGCACTCTTCATCGCTACCATACGCGAACTATATTCTGACGCTCTAGACTCTAATAATGACTGATAAATCTGCACCTCTGTCAAAATTGGAACAACTAAATCTAATACTGCCTCATCACTTGGCTCAAATTGATAAAGTCTTGTAACTTCTGGGCTGACATCCTCTTTATCTTTTGTACCGCCTGTATCAGCAATTGACCTTGTAATATGAGCCTCAGTTACAGGTAGTAATCCACGAATATCTACTTCATTACTCATAGCAGAAACAAAGTTCGTATATACAACACGTACACGTCTATATTCGCCTTTTAGGTATTCATCAATAACCAAACGAGCTATTCCACGTATATCCTCGGGTGACAAATCATCCGGCATATCTATAAAACTTCCCAAAACATTCAAATTTGACTTTTTTGCAAAGCGCTCTGCATATTTACCAACACATACAGCATGAATCTCTTCATCATGGCTATTGATATAATGCCTTAATTCTTTAAAAACATTTACATTAAAACCACCACACAACCCCTTATCAGAAGCTACTATAACTAACATTGTTTTGTCACCTTTGCCAGGTTTTAATAACGGATGTTGTAACAAATTATCCTTTGAAATATGAGATAATAATTCCAAGGCTCTCTTTGCATACTCACGACTTGCAATAGATTTCTCCACTGCACGACGCATTTTACTAGCCGCAACCATTTCCATTGCCTTGGTAATTTTCTTGGTATTATTAACTGATTTTATTCTGTTTTTTATTGCTTTTGTTGAAATTGCCATACTACAATGTTATTTTGAAATACCTGGAAAATCTTCAATCGCTTGGATTAAATTCTTTTCAATATCCTCATTCCAACCTTGTTCCATTGCTTCTAATACATTGCTGTGCGCTCCTTGTAAATAAGATATAAACTCCTTTTCCCATTTTGCAATATCAGAAATTTCAATGGAATCAAGGTAACCTTTGTTAGCTGCAAAAATAACTGCAACCTGAACTGATACTTGCATTGGTTGATACTGTGGCTGTTTTAACAACTCTGTAATACGCGCACCACGATCTAATTGCTTTTTAGTAGCGTCATCTAAATCTGATGCAAACTGAGCAAATGCCTCTAGTTCTCTATATTGAGCTAAAGCTAATTTCACCTTACCAGCAACTTTTTTCATAGATTTAATTTGAGCTGAACCACCAACACGAGATACTGACAAACCAACATTTAGAGCTGGGCGAATACCTTTATAAAACAAATCTGTTTCCAAAAAAATCTGACCATCTGTGATTGAGATAACATTGGTAGGGATGTACGCTGCTACATCACCTGCCTGAGTTTCAATAATTGGCAAAGCTGTAATAGAACCCCCTCCAGCTTCTTTATTGCGTCTACAAGCACGTTCAAGAAGACGTGAGTGAAGATAAAACACATCACCAGGATATGCTTCACGTCCTGGCGGTCTACGAAGCAATAATGACATCTCACGATATGCAGAAGCTTGCTTTGACAAATCATCATAAATAATCAGCACATCTTCTCCCTTGTCCATAAAATACTCTGCCAAAGTAATACCAGCATATGGAGCAAGCCATAACAATGAAGCTGCGTCTGATGCGCTAGCAGATACAATAGTTGTATAGTCCATAGCTCCAACCTCCTCTAATTTTGCAACTATACGCGCAATCTTAGAATCTTTCTGACCTATTGCTACATAAACACATTTCATATTTTGGCCTTTCTGGTTGATTATAGTGTCTATTGCAATAGCTGTTTTTCCAGTTTGACGATCACCAATAATCAATTCACGTTGTCCACGCCCAATTGGAATCAAAGCGTCAATAGCCTTAATACCAGTTTGAACTGGCTGTGTCACAGGCTCACGCTTCATAACACCAGGGGCAATCTTCTCGATATTATCAACACGCTCTGCCTTAATCTCGCCTTTGCCATCAATAGGATCACCCAATGGGTTTATAACACGTCCAATAAAATTATCTCCCACAGGAATTGACAAAACCTTTCCTGTTCTCTTCACAACATCACCTTCTTTTATATGTTGATAATCCCCAAGCAACACTGCACCAACTGTTTCACTTTCCAAATTCAAAGCCACACCAATAGTACCACCTGGAAACTCTATCATTTCAGATGATTGACAATTTGTTAACCCGCTCATACGAGCAATGCCATCACCGATTTCTACAACTGTACCAACCTCTCGGATATCAACATTGCTTTCAAAATCGTCAATGCGTTTTTTTAATTGTTGAATAACACTATCTACACTCATACGTTTATCTAAATTATTTTCTAATAAAAATTAAATTATTTTTTAAAATTTTAAGAAAGCAGACGCTTTTTTATTTGTTGTAACTGCGTTGCCACACTGGCATCATAAACAACATTATTATATTGTGCGACAAATCCACCTTTTATATTGTCATCAATTACTACTTTTGTATCTGCATTATCTGGAGCATTTATTTTTTTTCTAATCTGCTCAATAACATCTTTGGCATGATTTTGTTGCAAAGTTATTTTCAAAGTCTGCTTAGATTTTTCCACTTCTTGCAACTTTTCTAAACTACTTACTATATGAGGCAATAACACCAAAAGTTTTTTCTCTTCAAGAAACTCTAAAAAAATATTCACTACCCTACTTTGATCTTCTGGATTTTCATACAAGGCATCAAAAAAAGACTTTGCTATATTGTGAGCTGAAACTGCCATATTATTTCGTTAATTCTTTAATTAAATTAGCCTCTGTTTTTTCATCTAATTTTGTTTTTAAAATTTTACTAGCAACTTCCAAAGCAATAGATACAGTCTTGGCTTGTAATTCACGTTCCATATTCTCTCTCTCGTGCTTAATAGACTCACGAGCATCTGCTACAATCACAGCAACTTTTTCCTCTGCTTGTTTGGTTGCTTTGGTAATTATATTTTCAGCTTGCTCATTGGCTTTTGTTATAATCTCTCCAGCTTCAGCACGAGCTTCACTCATCTTTTTTTCATAATTTTCCTTTGCCATCACAAGCTCAGTTTGAGCCTTCTCTGCATCTTCTAAACCTTTATTAATCTCACTTTGACGTTGATTAATAACCTTTTTAACAGGTTCAAAAGCATAACGTTTTAATAACCAAAAAATTATTAAAAAGTTAACAAAATTAGCTAGCGCCATGCGCCAGTCAAAACCAATTTTTCCTAAAATTTCCATTATATCCATAGAATTGTATAAATAATTACTTTCATGCGTAATCATTGATTGCTTAATAATTTAAGTAACCAACGAATACGCATGATGCGTATTCTTTCTTTATTAAATAATAAAGAATGCTACAAGGGCATAGATAGCTGTAGATTCAGCCATAGCCACGCCAATAAGCATCTTAGTAAACAATGAACCTTCCATTTCTGGATTACGTCCCATTGCTTCAAGTGCTTTACCAATCAAGATACCTTCACCAATACCTGACATTCCCATGGTAATGGTTGCGATACCTTTTGCTAAAAGACGCGCTGCTTCGATATCCATATATTTTTTATTAATTATAAAAATCAATTAATATTTCAAATCTTTGATAAGATTGATTATGATCATAAGCAATGGTCATAATCAACACTATCAAAAATCAATTTTCTTCTTTCAATGCTGTTCCATAATAAGCCGCTGTCAAAGCACCAAAAACTAAAGCCTGGATAATACCTGTGAATAAATTCATACCCAACCAAACAGCTGGCAATGCATAAGCAAAAGCACCTAAAATAATGACCATCAATATCTCACCAGCATAAATATTTCCAAATAAACGCACTGATAAAGAGACAACTTTTGCAATTTCAGAAATAATATCAAGTAATCCAATCAAAAAATTAATAATTGCAATCATACCCTCACCCAAACCTTTCTTAAACCCCTCAATAATACCTCGAACCTGAATAAAACGACCAATGTAACCAAATATACCCCAATCAATAATACTTTGAATTTGTATTAACACAATCATAACTAAAGCAATTGAAAACGTAGTATTAAAATCAGTAGTTGGTGTTCTAAATATACTAAAACCATTCACAGTTATACTAGTCAATCCAGGAATCAAACCTATTAAATTAGCAATTCCTACAAAAATAAATAAACTAGTAATCATTGGAAAAATTTTTTCACTCACAGAGCGTTTACCTGTAATCTGATCAATAAGCCTCATGATGCTGTCCAAAAACATTTCAATAACAGTCTGCATTGCTTGTGGTTTAATCTTTAAATTTCTATTAAACCAAACCAAAAAAATAACTAATAAAACAGTTATCAAATTGATCATCAAAAATGAATTGGTCACAGGAAAATTACCTATCATAAAAATAGTCTCTGGTTGAATATTAGGAATTTCTCCTGCTACTTGAAAAAACATAAACTAATTATTTATTCAATCTTCTGAATTAACCTGCTTGGCTTTTTCTTCAATCGCTCTAGACTCTTTGTTTAATTTATTATAAAGGCGAAAAACTAAAACCCATGAAAAAACAAATGCAACACCAAGTAAAGCTAACCTCCATGTATCTGCGCCTGTGTCAAATTTAACATCCAAAAAACCACCACCCCAAAATGCCAAAACAGCAGGGCCACCAAAAATAACTGCAATGTGTAACATCATACGAAAAACTTTTGCGCGATAATTTTCGCGCATTTCATTAATATCTTTTTTTGTAATATTTGTATCTGACATATTGAATTTGCACTGAAAGAAAAACAGCAATCCACAATTGGGAGAGCTTGTTTACTTTGCGCCAGTATTATACACCAAAACATATAACTCATCAATACCCTTTTTTATTATTTGGCTAATATAAAGCTTTTTGCTCAAAAAAATTCAAAAACAACCCAGTTTAATAGGCTAAATAAGACAAAAATCCCGTCCTATAAAAATAGAAACGGGATAATATTTTATTTTCTCTTATTTTACCTCAGGAGAAATCCAGTCACCGGACCAGATCTTTGGTCCTTTCGACTATTGGCAATGGGTAAGAAATTAATCTCGTCAATACGACAAGAAAATCCTGTAGATTTAAGAAAACTACCAGCTGACCCATCACGCAACATATCACCTGGACAGGTTATTTGTAACTGATCCCAGCCGGTTAATCGCTCAGGATGGGTAAGTAACATATTGGCAATACAAAATGACGGCATGCCAAATTCATTGGCTAAATATGTCTCTCTAACCCTGTGCACTGATTCGCCTTTATGCTCCCTGCCAAACTGCGCTGGAATAATCCATATATCCCAGGGTTGTTTTTGGTGAATGCTTTGTAAAGCATCCAAGGTGAACGGATCTAGTTGAAAAAAAGATGGCAATAAATTGCCCATAAAATAACTACGATAGACATTTTTGTTGCCTTTGTTATTCTTAGACAAGATACCAATCATTTTTTCCACTGCCAAACAATATTGTTTGGCAAAATCTTTTTCATTAGGAAAAAAATTTTCCACAAAACGAAAAAGATTTGGTATCACAAACCACGCTTTTGCCTTTTTTAAGCTCCTATTATTTCGCAATACCTCTTTTTTTACAACATCGGCTGCAAATAAACGAGCGTGCATGCCATCTAATGCAAACAGATTTTCAAAAAAATCAATCTGCTCACAAATAGGCATCACTTTGTATTCAAGAGGATATCCTAAATACGTTAATAATTGCTCTGATTTATGATTATCAGGCAATGCGACATCTCGCATCAAAACCTTTAACCTTCTAACAAAGGCAGGGTTATGCAACAAACGATCCATGGCGCGACGACCAAAACGTTTGTTATCAAAGACTTCGTGCAACGCCGTTTGAAAAATATCATCGGCTTGCTCTATCTGCTCAGACGTCACAAGTAATTTACTCATAGTAATATCTCCTTAATTTATGTATTGTGAAAGAACTAGTAGAAAGTTTATATTGAAATATTTTGATAAAAAAGTCAAATGCAAATAAATATGCTATAATACAAAAATGCAAATTATAAATGAATTAATAAAAATATTTTTATATGCTATGACACCTATAGGAGAGCTTCGCCTATCTATTCCTATAGGTATTACTCACTACAATATAAACTTATGGTTAGTATATATAGTATCGGTTTTAGGTAATATTATACCTCCTATACTTATAATATATCTAGCACCAAAAATCACAAAAAAATTACAAGGCAAATCCAAAAAATTTGACCAAATCCTAGATTGGGTTTTTACCCGTACAAGACATAGAACCAAAAAATATATTAATAAGTACGGAGCTATTGGACTAATGCTTTTTGTAGCCATTCCACTACCTAACACTGGGGCTTGGACTGGTTCAATTGCTGCCTGGCTCTTTGGTGTAAATAAAAAAACCGCCTTAATCTATACTACACTAGGAGTGATGATAGCCGGTATTATAGTGACGATTCTCACCATAGGTGCAAAATCTATATAAAATAAAAACGCTCTTATAATTAGAGCGCTCTTTTATTTTTAATTTAGAAAAATTTTTATTCTTTTTAAAAAGTTTGGAGAGTACGGATTCAATAATTTACTTAAAAAAATATGAAATGATTCATATTTTTTTTCTTGCTGTTCTGCTACGTGATCATACCATTCCTGCAATTCTGCTTGAATACCATACTTCGGTTTTGTATAAGCTCTCATAACAAACTCCTACTCTTTATTTATTTTAAGGTTCTAATAATTTAATTAACGTTTTCTCCCAGATGCTTTGGCTATATTTCGTGGTGCAAATCCACCACCTTTACCTCGACTAAAACCGCCACCTTGTTGTCCAAAACCACCGCGGGCTTTCTTGGGTTTAAACATTGCTTTTTTTATTTCATCTTTATTATTTGAATTTGTCATAAATATAATAATTAATTTTATTCTATTTTTGGCTTATCTAATTCAACCACTTCAATTTCACTTTTATTATCTGTAATCTTCATTACATCTTTATCAATTTTCTTAAACTCTTTATAACCTAAATTATAAGTATTGACAACTGTACCTAACTGCGAACCCATTTTTTGTAAATATGAATCATAGTTTAGCATATGTTTACTTAATTTTTCAACATTTTTGCGAATCTCTTTAGCCGACTCTTCTATTTTTAAAGCTCGCAAACCCTGTAATACAGTTTGTAAATAAGCTAAAAAAGAAGTTGGCGAAACTATTATCACATGCTTTTCTTTGAACGCATATTCAATTAAATCTTGAGTTGAGACTTGAACCGCTCCGACTTTGTTAATCAATAAGTCATAATAAATCGCCTCAGATGGAATAAACATAAAAGCAAAATCCATAGTATTTTCACTAGGACGAATATACTTACTAGTTTCTTCAATACGTTTTTTTAAATCATTTTTAAATTCTTTTTCTAATCTTTCTTTTTCTGTATTATTTGTAGCCTTTAGAATACGCTCATAATTCTCCAATGAAAATTTGCTATCAATTGGTACTATTTTGTCTTGAATAAACACAACTGCATCAACTATATCTCCATTTTTAAAAGAATATTGCATCTGATAACCACCAGGTGGTAAAACATTTTTAAGCACTGTTTCTAAATAATATTCGCCTAATACACCACGCTGTTTAGGATTTTTTAAAATATCTTGCAAACTTTTTAACTGATCTGCAAAATTTACAACCTGTTTATTAGTTTCATCTAACTTGGTTAATTTTTCTGTCACATCTTGGATAATTTTGGCAGACTGACCAAACTGAGACCGCATTGCCTCTTGCATTGTTTTATTTGACTCACCTAATTTCTTATCTAGAGTTTCTGAAATTTGATTGATTTGCTGTTGTAACATTAACAAAGATTTATCTTGTGATTGATCTTTGTTGTCTTGTTGTGAATTATTACGAAGATACCAAAAAACACCTGCAAATCCGATAATAATTACTATTAAAACTAAATAAATTTCCATATAAATTAAATATTAAAAAATTTTCGTGCAGTATTGGTAGTTGCATCTGCAACTTTAGAAAATTCTATACCTTTTATTTCTGCTATTTTCTCAGCTACAAACTGAGTGTAGCTTGGTTCATTGCGTTTGCCACGATTTGGCTCGGGTGACAAATACGGAGAATCTGTCTCTACCATCATTTGTTCCAGTGGTGTTATTTTTGCTATTTCTTGAATCTCTGGAGCGTTCTTAAAAGTTACAATACCGGTAAAAGATAGTAATAGTCCCATATCTAGAAATCGCTTGGCTTGTTGTATATTACCACCAAAACAATGAACCACACATTTATTATAATTTGCTTTTTCTAATACTTCTAGCACATCATCATAAGCATCAAAACTATTTTTACTGGGACGTGTGTGTATAGTAACAGGCAAATCTAATTCTTGCGCCAATTCTAGCCCTTGTAAAAAAACTTGCTTTTGATAATTTTTTACCTCTTGTTCATCATAGCCATCCGGCATATGAAAATAATCAATACCCATCTCTCCAATACCAACAACTTTTTTACTCTCTGCTAACTTCTTATACGCTTCTTTATCAAACTTCTCTGCGCGAGCGTCAAAATCTAAATTTTGCTCAGGCTCATCAACGTGTTGCGGATAAAGATGAATTGGATGCAGACCTATAATAGCATAAACACCTTCATCATACTGTTCAGCAATTTCTACAGCTCGCTGGGATGTTGATAATTGACTACCAACATTAATAACCCAAATATTATTATCTAGACTACGCTTCAATACTTCGTCTCGATCATCTTTGAAATCTTTAAAATTTAAATGACAATGTGTATCGACTAACATAAAACCTATTTGATTAAAACTATACTTCCCTAAACGGGAAATCAAAAAATGAAAATATCAAATTTTACTTTTTAAAAATATCTACAATTGGCAAATTACGAAATGTTTCAGCTAAAAAAGGCTGAACAATAAAAGTCATAGACAATAATGTATCAGCAATAACTGAGGTGTTGATAGTATCTAATAATTCTGGAGAGACTTTATATTTTGTCAGTAAGAACAAAACCAAACCAAGCACCACCACTCCTTCAAGTAAACCAAATAACCCTCCCAACAACCTGTTGATAGTTGTGAGAAATGGAAAAAACCTAATAAAATTAAATATCTTATCTAATAACCAAAAGATCAACCCAACGCCTCTGCTTATTAAAATAAAAATAATAATAAACAAAGCGATTTCAGTAATTCTCTGATTGTCAAAAAATACCCACTCCCAAGAAGGCGCCAACATTATATAATAACGTGAAGCAATGGCTGCGCCCACAAATAATCCTAAAAATCTACCAAGTGATGCAATAAAACCAGACCAAAAACCAACCCAAGTAAATCCAATAATAATAGCTATTAAAATATAATCAAATGTCTGCATAGGGAATAAGTTTAATTTTTACAATCTAGGAAAAAGTGGTTCTGCTTTGGTTATTTTATCTTGTGCTAGATGATCTATAATAGTTTTCCCTGTTGTTGGCAAAAATGGAGTTAGAGCTTTTGCAATACTATACAAATCATTCACAGCTTCAATCAAAACTTTTTCTAATTTTTCTCTATCGCCTCTATCTTCTGATTTTGCTAATTGCCACGGCTTTTCATCATCTATTAATTTATTCACATTAGACACTTTGTGCATTAAAATATCCAAAGCTTTATCGTATTGTAAATTCTCTGTATATTTATTCATTTCTAGATTACCGCTTTTACGGGAATGATAATCAGACATATCAACTGCACCATCCAAATACTGATCTACCATATTTGTAACCCGAGAGAAAAGATTGCCAATACCATTGGCTAAATCAGACTGATACACCTCACGAAACCTTTCCTCTGAATAATCACCATCACCAAAGGCAGGAATTTCTTTTAATAAATAATATCGAACCGGATCAGTACCAAATTTTTCTACCAGTTCAAATGGGTCAATAATATTACCTGTAGTTTTGGAAAGCTTCTTGCCATTCATAGAAATGAATCCATGAATAAAGATTCTATCTGGCAATTTTACCCCAGCTGCCAACAACATTGCTGGCCAAATAAGGGTATGAAAACGAGCAATATCTTTACCTATAAATTGTGTAATTTCACCATTTTTCCAATATTTTTTGTATTTCTCGCCCTCATTGGCATAATCCAATGCAGAAATATAATTAGTCAGAGCATCACACCAAACATACATAACATGTTCTGGATTATTTGGTACTGGAATTCCCCAAGATAACTTTTCTTTTGGACGAGAAAAACTAACAAACTCCTGCTTTTCTTTAAGAATATTTATAACTTCATTACGTCTTGTTTCTGGTATGATGACAAATTCATTATTCTCAATCCTCTTAATAATCTCATCAGTATATTTACCAATATTAAAAAAATAATTTTCTTCTTCAACTTTCTCTGGAGACTTATCATGCAATGGACATTTTCCATCTACCAAATCTTTTTCTTGCTTATATTCTTCACAACCCACACAATACAATCCTTCGTATTTGTCCAATTTTAAGTCACCAGCTTCAACCAATTTTTCCCACATTTTCTGAACACTTGGCCAATGCTTCTTCTGATCTGTAGTACGAATAAAATCATCAAATTTCACATTAAGAACTTCATCCATTTTCTGAAAAATACCAGCATACTCATCAACCATTTCTTTTACATTTCTATTTTGACTTTCTGCTTTTTCAAAAATTTTCTGACCATGTTCATCAGTACCAGTAACAAAATAGACATCACGGTCTTGCATTTTATAAAATCGCGCCAACACATCTGCTTGGACTTTTTCTATAGCATGACCAATATGCGGGGTTCCATTGGCATAATCTATAGCTGTTGTAATATAAATTGACTTTGACATATCTATCTTGTCTTACAATATTTAAAAAGTTTTCTTAATTGACATTTTACATCAGGATTGCATACTGGTGGATTTTCTTTGTACCTCTTATCAATATCTTCCAAAGTTTCTTTTTCACTATCAATACAAATAACCTGCGACACCTCATCATCACAACAACAATCACAAACCAATAACTCACTCAATGGCTCTGTCTCAGTCACAACAGGCTCTTGCTCATGTATCACTTTGGGAAAAAATTTAACACTAACAAAAATCCCCACAACAACTAATAATAATATTACCAAGATTATAATTATTATTTTTTTCATAAAATTTTATTTATTACCTTGAATAATAACTACAAACTCTCCCTTGATAACATCTTGCTCTAACTTCATACGAATTTCATCAGCCTTGCCTCTATATATTGATTCAAACTGCTTAGTTAACTCCCGCGCAACCACTATTTGCCTATCTGGCATCACTTGCCAAATTTCACTTAACAATTTTTGAATCCTATAAACTGATTCATAAAAAACTACCGTAGTTTCTGAAGTATTTATACTTTCTAAAAATTTTTTTCTACCCTTCTTATGTGGAATAAAACCTTTGAATACAAAACTGTCCGTAGAAAATCCACTCACAGACAAAGCTGTTATAACAGCAGAAACACCTGGAATTGGCACAACATCTATCTCAGGATAATTATCAATCAAATATCTAACCAACTTATTACCTGGATCAGAAATACCTGGAGTGCCAGCATCTGTAACATAAGCTAATTTTTTTCCTGATTCTAATTCGTTAGCAATTTTTGCAAAGGTATTTTCACCAGAATGATGGTGATAACTCATCAATGGCTTTGGAATCTCATAACGCGCCAAAAGCTTA
Source organism: Patescibacteria group bacterium (assembly GCA_015485655.1). Classification (GTDB taxonomy): domain Bacteria; phylum Patescibacteriota; class Patescibacteriia; order S139-126; family S139-133; genus S139-133. The sequence goes on from WFTG01000007.1 coordinate 23,708, forward strand.
CTAGTAACTCTGGTATCCTCGCACACAATCACATCCACTTCACGCAAAATTTCTATAGCCCTAAAAGTTATATCTGATAAATTTCCTATGGGAGTTGCAACTATATATAACATTACACAATCAATAATACTGATAAGATTATTCTGGCATTTTATCAATATATTTTAACAAAGTAGATACAATCAAAGCTGCCGGCACAGCCATCAAAGCACCAAGCATTCCAGCTACTTTTATACCAATCAACAATGCAACTATAACAACCAAAGGGCTAAGTCCTACAACCTTAGACATCAACTTTGGTGTTATGACATTATTTTCAAGTTGTTGCACAACTATATAAATAACAGTCGCTGCCAATCCTAGTATTGGTGATTGCAAAAAAGCAATAAGAATTCCAGGAACAGCACCAATCCATGGACCTACAAATGGTATCAACTCTGTCACACCAGCCAAAACTGCCAAAACAAGAGCATATTGTACACCAAGAATTTTCAAAGGAATATAAACCATAACACCTACTATTACACCCAGCATCAACTGCCCTCTAAGCCAGAGGCCCATTTTTTTAGAAATATCACGTAATATATTCAAAAAAAACTTTTCATATTTCTTTGGACTAAATGTTTTAACCAATGCACCTACATTGTCTTCTTTCACAACCATATAAAAAGTCATAACCAAAATTAAAAATATACCAAATAAACCACCAATAAAATTACTAATAACTGAAAATACGCCTGTTACAGCTTGACTAGGCTGAAAAGTATTTAACGAACCTCCTATACTCTGTTGCAAACTATCCTTAATAGAAGAACTTTGAAAAGAATTCAATACTGAAGAAAAATTATGCAATAAGCTAGGAAAACTAGTATATAATTGAGTTAATTGCTCAACTATAGGTGGTATCATCATGACAAATGCAAATACAAATACACTGATGGACACAACATAAATCAAAATAATACCCAATGGACGTGGTAAACCTTTTCGTTTCATAGCATCCACCCATGGATTAAAAGCTGCTGCCAAAACCATAGAAACAAAAATAAGTAATAAAATATCACGAATCACATACACAAAAATCAAAAGTAACAATACTCCAAAAAACTTAAGAATTGTAAAAGGTGTAAATGTAACCTTTAATGGTTTCATAGATTGTTTTTTTTGCGACATATATAAGCGTTAATGCTTAAAAAATTATGGTAAAAATTTTTGGAAATAATCAATATCAGAATAAGGACCAACCAAAGTCAAACGTAACTGTGATAATTTTACTTGTTTCTGTAACCATTTATTGACATCTTCCTTAGTTATTTTGGCTAATTTCTCTTTAATAACAACTGGATCGCTCAACTTAACATCAAATAATTCTTGTTTAGCATACCACTGAGCTAAATTTGAGCTATCCTCCATTTGTAACGCCATTTTGCCTTTTAAATATTCTCTGGCTTGTTCAAATTCAGATTTTGTTATGCCTTTAGCTAATTTATTCCATTCTTTTACAATCAACTTAATAGCCTTATCCAAACGATTCTTATCAACACCAGCGGTTACTTGCCAATTTGCTACATCTTCATAAAGATTTAGACCAGCACGAATATAATATCCCAAACCTTGACGTTCACGAATATTAATAAATAATCTAGAACTCATATTTCCACCAAAAACAATATTAGCTAATTTGGCTATTAGTAAATTTTTATGACCATAAGACAAATTAACTGGCAAACCAACTGCAATGTGTATTTGTTCTGTTTCTTTTTGTTTTATCAAGACAGCCTGCTTAGGTGGTAATTTTTTTATTTCTTTTGTTTTCAGCACGCCTGATTTATTAGTTTGCTTTTTATTAAAATATTTTTTTAGTTTTTTCTCTACATTATCAGATATACTACCGGCAACACTGATAACTATGTTGTTTGGTTGATAATATTTTTTATGAAAATCAACAATATCCTGACGTGTCATCTTGGTTATTGATTTTTTGTTACCAATAATCAATCTGCCTAAATCACTACCTGCTCCATATAACTGTTCTTCAAAATATTCTTCAGTCATATACATCGGCGTGTCTTCATAC
>WFTG01000008.1 GCA_015485655.1 Patescibacteria group bacterium
GTTTGAGAGTTTTTGCTTTTACTTTTGGGTAGTATTCAAAGTATCAATTGACAAAAAAGCGTATCATTTATATAACTATACGCTTTTTTATTTAATATATTATTTATTATTTTCTAATTATTGTTTGTTGACTAATAATAATCTGTCCTTCTTCTCCATTTGCAGTTTGGAGAGAAGTGTATAAGTTTCCATTTTCTGCTTGGATGATTTGGTAGCCTGCTACATTTTTATCACTTGTTATTTTCCAGCCATTTTGGTTCAGTGCTTCTCTATACCAAGTATGTACTTGGTTCATACTAGCTGTTGCTACTAGACGAAAACTCGCATCATCGCTATCCTCTGAACTACTTTCTCGAAAATTACTTACTGTTGCATTTGGGTATGTGGGGAAGCCAGCAGGTATATTAATTTCTTCTGCTACAACCTCTTCATTTGTTGTGTTAGTAGAGTTGTCTTTTGTGGGATTATTAGCTAAATAGGCAGTAACTAATATTATACCGCCAAAAGCCACTATACCTAATAAAACATTTTTTTTCATAAATTTGTATTTTAATTTATTAAAAAATTTGATAAGCTAATACTAATTTAGTATAACATGAATAATGAATTATTGTTATTGACTTATAAGTCTATTCTAGGTAAAACTAGTATAGGTTTATTTATTTTTTGAATATTATTTATGCAAGAAAAAATTGAAATAATGGCACCAGCTGGTTCGTTTGAATCATTGCGTGCAGCGCTGGATGCTGGAGCTAATTCTGTTTATTTTGGAATTGAACAGTTAAATATGCGTGCGCGAGCGGCTAATAATTTTACTATGAAGGATTTACCAGAAATAGTAGAGTTATGTGAGTCTAAAAATGCAAAATCATATTTAACTGTAAATACTATTCTTTATGATCATGATATAGCTCTGATGCATAAGATTTGTGATGCTGCAAAAGAGGCTGGAGTTAGCGCTGTGATTGTTAGTGATATTTCTGGTATTTCTTATGCCAATTCTATTGGCTTGGAAGTTCATATTTCCACTCAAGCAAATATATCTAATATTGAAGCGGTGAAATTTTATGCCAAGTTTGCCGATGTGGTTGTTTTGGCTAGAGAATTGACTATTAAGCAAATTGAAAAAATTTGTCAGGAGATAGTAGATGAAAATATTTGTGGTCCAAGTGGTAATTTGGTTCAGGTAGAAATTTTTGCTCACGGTGCATTGTGCGTAGCTGTATCTGGAAAATGTTATATGAGTTTGGGTACTTATAATTCATCTGCCAATCGTGGAGCATGTCTACAGAATTGTCGTCGTTCTTACAAAGTGATTGATGAAGAAACAGGCGATGAGTTAGTAGTAGATAACAAATATATTATGTCACCAAAAGATCTATGCACTATTGGTTTTATTGATAAATTATTGGAGGCTGGTGTTAGTGTGCTGAAACTGGAAGGTCGCGGTCGTTCATCTGATTATGTATATACTGTGACAAAAACTTATCGTGAAGCAGCAGATGCAGTGTTGGCAGGGAATTATACCAAGGAAAAAATAGACAAATGGACACAAGATTTAGAAAAGGTTTTCAATCGTGGATTTTGGCATGGTGGTTATTATCTAGGCAAGAAATTGGGTGATTGGAGTGGTACTTATGGATCTAAGTCTTCCAAAGAAAAAGTTTTTATTGGTAGAGCCAGAAAATATTTTGCCAAAGCAGGTATTGGTGAATTTATTATAGAAACAGGAGAGTTGAATAAAGGCGACAGAGTTATTGTAACTGGTCAAAATACAGGGATTATTTATGTTGATATTGATAGTTTGTATGTTGATGGAACTCCAAGTGATAAGGCTATAAAAGGTGATTTAATTACTTTTCCAGTACCAAATAGAGTAAGAAAAAGTGATAAATTGTTTATTATTAAAGACAGAGAACAATGCCAAAAATAGTACATTATAGAGATGATTGTATTGGTTGTCATGCATGTATTGATTGTGCATCTGATAATTGGGAGATGTCAGATGAGGATGGTAAATCAAATTTGAAAAGATCTGTCTGTAAAAAAGATAAATTTATTGCTGATATATCTGATGTAGAAGTAGAAAAGAATGTGGAGGCAGCGAGAAATTGTCCAGTGAATATTATCAGAGTTTTGGATGATGATGGTAAGGAGATTTGGGAATAAAAAGGCTAATTTTAAAACCGAGCAACTAACAGCTCGGTTTTAATAATGATTGTGTGTTAAAATATATATAATGAAGAATAAAATATTACAATTTATATCTAATTATAAATTAGAAATAATTTTATTTATTGTTTCTTTTTTACTAATTGCATTACGATTAAGAGGCTTATTTAGTATGAGCCAATTACCTGGTTGGGACACATCATCACATTTTTATGCCCTTAACAAGATGGTATTTGAATACTTGCCCCAAGGTCATATAATTGGGTATTTACAAAATTGGTTGGGTGGAATGCCATTATTTCAGTTTTATGCTCCTTTTTATTTTCTTGTAGTAGCTGTTATTTATAAGATTACGTTTGGTGTTATAGCATTGCCTTTGTTATTTAAATTATCTATTTTATTTATTTTATATTTTTTTACTTTTAGTTTTTGGTATTGGACCAAGGCATTTTTTGGACAAGGTGTAGCAAGATGGGCTATACCAATGAGCTTGTTGTATATATTTTATCCTAAAGTTTATGCTGTATTTGGTATCGGCGCGTCTGCTATGATAGAGATTGGATTTATTACCAGCACTTTTGGCATTTGTTTTATATTTTTATTACTTGGTTTTGTAAAAAAATATAAAGATACTAGATTGTATATTTATTTTGTATTATCTTCTATAACAATATTTTTACTTATATTTACACATACATTAAGTGCGTTGTGGGGTTTATTTTTTGTATTTATTTTTACTTTATTTTCTTTACGAGATAGACAGTTTGTGAAAAATATTATTTATATTGGTATTTTAGGTTTGGGCATGTCTTTGTTTTGGCTAGTGCCTTTTGTTTTTAATTTAAATTTAACAGCAGGTGATATTAGAGATATTTCTTGGGTTGCTAATCCTTTATTTCCTGTATTGCCAGTTCGAGCTAGTTATTACGTCATTACTTCGGTTGTTATGAGTGTTTTATCATTATTAGGATTATATATAGTTATTAGAAAGAAATATTTATATATTTTAGGTTTATTTATTTTTAGTGTTTTATTTATTATTTTTGGTTCTTATATACCTAGATTGTTGCCAAATTTTACTATGCATTATAATCGTTTTATACCAATATTTTTTGTTATTATTTTAACATTATCTGCATTGGGTATAGATTTTTTATGGTCATTATGGGGCAATAAAACAAGTGATAACAGGGTGTTGTTTATAATAATGATAGTATTAATTGCTTTGCAGTCTGTTTGGTTTTTTGATTATCAAGTAATAGAACAAAAAAATTTTAAAGTGCCATTAGTATATAACTGGAATAATTATCCGTTAATTGGAGATGCGAATGATGTTATAGAAAAATTATCTGAATTATCTGATGTTCGTAGGATTTTTGTAGAAATTCCTTCACAAGAAGGTTTGCAGTTATTGGGTTCGTATAACTATTTTACCAGTCAAATTCCTTTAAATAATAATCAATATGTCATCACTGGTGATTATGTAGAATCTTCTTTATTAACGCCATTGGTATTGCCTACTATTAAATTTTTAACTAAAGGTCAATATAGAATTTGGGGTGAAGATAAAATAACTACTATTGGCAATTTTAGCAACCAAGATGATATTTTTTATTTAAAAAGATTACAATTGTTAGGCGTAAATTATATTATTACATCTACATCTAGATTGTATGATGTTTTATCTAATTATAAGGATGCGAAGTTTGTTGATGGTAATAATTATTTTGCAATTTTTAAACTAAATAATTCTAGGCCTTATGTTTATCAAAGTTCTTATAAGCCAGTTTTGTTTTTAGAAGGTAATAATTTATCTTTTTCTGAAGCAGAGAAGATTTTGTTTGTTAGTGATAATACTTATGATATTCCTTTGGTGAAGGTAGGTAAAAAAGATTTGACTGCTCTTAATAATTTTGATAATTTTTCTGCTTTGGTTATCTCTGGTGATGATATAAAAACAGATGATTATAATTTTTACATCAGTTTAGATTTACCTTTAATTTTTATTGGTGATTTTGACGTAGATAAATTTGACATTACAAGTCAAAATATTACTGTGATAAAAAATATTAAAAGTTTGGCATTGAATAATTCTGTTTTTTATAGTCAATTACCCCAAGGCTGGCAAAGTTTTCAAAAAGCAATTAGCTCGATGGTTAGATCCCAGTCTATAGATAATAATCCAAAGATATTAGTGTTTGATAATAATGAAATCGCCTTTCAGTCTGAAAGTTTGACGTTTATAAGTTCTAATTATTCTCCATATTGGCAATCAAAAAATTCTCAAATATTACGTGCTAATTTAGGCAGTATGCTTGTGGTGGGTGATGGTGTTATTTCATTACAATATAAGGCTGATATTTTGAAAAAAATTGCTATTTTTGCTTCATTGTTATCTTTTGTAATATTGTTTGTTTTTTGTGTTTATCAGCGAAAAAATTTGCATAGTTGATACAATATAAATATTTTTTGATTTGAGTTTATGATTATAGGAACAAAAAATTTGTTCAATTAATCACAAGGTTATATGCTATACTGTATAACACATTCAAAATTATGAAGAGAGTGCATTATATTATTTTAGGAGTTATTTTGATCACTATTGTGGTTGTATTTACTATTAAGCAGATTGCCTATTCTGATAGTGAAATTGTTGATTCTGTTGATAACAGCAGTAGTATAGAAGAGCAAATAGACGAAAAACAAGATAGAGTAGAGCAAGTAGAGATTGTAGATGGTTCTACTTATGGCAATCTCATGGCTTCTGCTGGTATAGATCCAAATGTATATATGGATTTATACAATTCTGCAGTTGATGTTTATGATCTTGCCAAAGTACGAGTAGGTAGGGTATTGAATTTAACTTTTGATAAAGATACAGATGAACTCAAGCAATTGATGTATCAGATTGATTTGGAAAATGAATTGTTTGTTAATCTATCCTCTTCTGTAGCATCTCCCGAAGGGAGAGAAGGCGGCATAACAGCAACTACCACAGAAACAAAATGGGTGGCAGAGATAGTTCCTATAGAATATGATATAGAAGTTGTGACAGAAAAGGGTGTTGTTGAATCTAGTATGTATCAGGCAGCGCTTGATAGTGGTATAGATGAACGTGCTATTGTTGAGTTGGCTAATGCATTTCAGTGGAGCCTTGATTTTTCAATGGAAGTACAAACTGGTGATACTTTTGTATTTACTTATGAAAAATTATATAGAGATGGACAATATGTTGCACCAGGTAAAATTATAGCTGGTAAGTTTGTTAATAAAGGAGTTCCTTTGTATGTTTTTTATTTTGAGGAAGATGATGATAATAAAGGATTTTTTGATCAAGATGGCAATTCTGTACAAAAAATGTTCCTAAAAGCTCCAGTTGCGTATAAATATATATCTTCTGGATTTACAACCGGCAGGAGATATGTAGCTGCATTTAATGTCTCTACTAAACATAGGGCTATTGATTATGCAGCGGCCTACGGTACTCCTGTTCGTGCTGTTGGTAATGGATCTGTAACTTTTTCTGGTTGGGCAGGTCCATATGGTAATAAGGTAAGTATTCGTCATAATGGCACTTATTCAACAAATTATGCGCATATGTCTAAAACAGCTGTAAAAAAAGGACAGCGTGTTAATCAAGGTGATGTTATAGGTTATGTGGGCTCTACAGGTTTTTCTACTGGTCCTCATGTGCATTATGAAATGGTGAAAAATGGTATAAAAATAAATCCTCTCAAAGAAGTACTGCCACCTGGCAAATCTATAAAAGATGAGAATAAGGATAGGTTTTTTAAAGAAATAAATAAATACAAAGAAGTTTTAGATAAGTAAGATAACAAAAAACCGTTGGCACTATCCAACGGTTTTTTATTTTGTAATGTTATTACACTTCAATAATAACAGGCAGTATCATTGGACGGCGTTGTGTTTTTTGGAATAAGAATTTTCCAAGTTCATTACGAAGTTTGTCTTTTATATAAGTTTGTTGAGCTGATGTGCGTGGGTCATTGTCTTTGAGAATTGTCATAGCTTTTTTACGAGTATCTTCAACTAGTTTTTTGTTTTCTTTCATATAAATAAAGCCACGAGATATAAGATCTGGATTGTTTACTAAATTGCCATGTTTTCTATCTACAGTAGCAATAACAACCAACATACCATCTGATGACATAACTTGTCTATCACGTAAGACAACATTTGAGATATCACCAACACCTAAACCATCTACAAATACATAATCCGTATTTACAGAATCTTTTATAATTTTGTATTTATTATTTTGAAACTCTAGCACATCACCGTTGTCAAGTACAGGCACTTGTTCTTTTTTGAATCCATTACGCATTGCAAATTTTTGCGTTTCTTTTAACATAAAATGATTTGCATATACAGGCAGGAAGAAGTCAGGTTGTATTTGTTCGAGCATTTCTTTTATTTCGGCTTGGGTGCTATGACCTCCACTGTGAACATCCATAATGTTTGAATGAATTATGTTATCACTCAATCTATATAGATTGTCTTTTAGGCGTTGGATACTTCTTTCATTTCCTGGGATAACAGATGATGAAAAGACAATTGTGTCATCTTTTTGAATTTGAATAGATTTGTGATTTCCAGCAATAATTCTGGATAGAACAGCATTAGATTCTCCTTGAGCGCCTGTACAAATGACTACTATTTTATTGTCTGGGTAATCTGCAATTTGGTCTATGTTTATAATAGTGCCTTTGTGAGGTTTTATATAGCCTAATTCTTGAGATATTTTAATATTAGTTTTCATACTGTATCCATCCAAGGCTACTTTTTTACCAATCGAACCAGCATATTCAATCACTTGTTTAATACGTTCTACTTGAGAAGAAAAAGTAGCAATAATAATACGTCCAGGTGCTTCACTGACAAGCAGTTTTAGATTTTTCATCATAGTTGCTTCTGGTACGCGCTCTTTTGTATAGTTGATTCCTAAACTCTCAAGCATAAGCAGTGAAGGTCTTTTTACATTTTTGAGTTGTTCATATGTGATGGGCGTTTTTCCTTCTGCTGGATTTTTTTCTAAAGTCCAATCACCAGGATGAATAACACTACCTTCTTTAGTTTCCAGTACAACACCAACAGCATCAGCAATAGAGTGCTCCACAGCAAAGAATTTTGCAGTAAATTTACCAAGTGGTAGTGTTTGGTTTAGATTTTTTAGAGTTAATGTTTTGAGCTTTTTAGCAGAACCTTTTTTGTAATCTTCAAGACGATTTTTTAAAAGAGCTAAGGTCAAATCTGATCCAACTACTAATGGATAACCTAGCTGTTCAAGAAGTATTGGCGCCGCGCCAATATGATCAAGATGACCATGACTAAATATCACAGCTCTAATATTTTTTTCTTTTCCTTTTAGGTAGGAAATATTAGGAATAATATAGTCAATTCCTGGCATATCTTCTTCAGGAAATTGTAATCCCATATCTAGGATTACAATATCTTGATCCATTTCATAAACAGTCATGTTGCGTCCGACCTCTTCTTGTCCACCAAGTGGTATGATGCGTAAGGCATTTTTATTAACCTTGGTAGTCAAACGTTTTGTTTTGCTAGTTGTTTTGGTTTGTGTTCTTGTTGAATTTCTTTTTGTGTTTGTTTTTCTGTCAACATGAGATATTTTTCCTCTGGTTGCTTTTGTATTTTGTTTTTTTGATTGATTTGATGTACTGCTTTTTTTATTGGCAAATTGTTTTTTACTTTTATCCGCATTTGTTTTTCGTGTTCTTTTTTTATCAGAAGAATATGCAGACAGTGTATTGCCTAGCAAGGCATCTGTTGAATCAATTAGTTGTTTTTTCTTTATTGGTTTATTCATATATATTTTGTTAATAATAAAAAATAAAGAGTATTGTGCTTGTGCACAATTTTATTAGTTATTTTGTAAAGTTGGTTTACAAAATTAAGAGGGGAGTTAGTTATTACAAAAAGTAATAACATCATCACAATCCATATACTCACGATTTATGAGCACTTGGATTATGACGATTGGGTTAGGTGTCTTATTTCCAACGACGTTCGGTTTTTATATACCAATTAGAAATGTCATTAAATCTATCTGCTGGAGTGTTGATTTTGGTTTGTTCTATACCTTTGATTTTGGTGTGGACTGGATATATATAATGTGGTGTATATAAGAATATTGCTGGCATAGCATCTATGAGAATGTCTTGAAATTCTTTGTACAATTTTGCTCTGTCTTCCTCATTGTTTGTTAGACGCGCCTTTTCCAAAAGGGAGTCAGCTTGTTTATTTGCAAAGTTGGTTAGATTAACACCTGGACTCTGTCGTTTTGATGAATGCCAAAAAGGAAATGGATCTTGTTCTGCTCCTAATACTTCGCCAAATAATAATACTTGATAATTTCTTGGTGTAATAACATCCCGTTCTATGGTGTTTCTAGATACGATATCTAGATTCACTTTTATGCCAATATTTTCCCAATATTCTTTTACCTTTTCAGCGACTTTGACAGTATCTGCTATGTCTACTGTTGTAAGGTTTATTTCTAGTATCTCATTTTCTTTTTTACGGTATTGTTCATTTTCCATGTTTAACCAGCCAGCATCTTCTAATAATTTTGCCGCTGTTGTTGTGTCGTAGTTATATTTTTTTATTTCTGGATAATATCCTACAGAGTCTGGAAGTAGTGGACCGTCAATTACTGTTGCCTCGTTATTAAATATATCATTGACTAGTTGTTCTTTATTGATTGCATATGCTAGTGCTTCACGTACTGCTTTTGTTGCTAATTTGTCATTAGTGCTTTGGTTAAAAAATAGAGCAGTGTATTGTGGTATAGATAATGTGTGATAGTTTAATGTTTTCATTTGTGAAAGCTCGATTTTGCTACCAAATGGAAGAAATTTTATACCATCAATATTTTGTTTTTGTAGAGCATCTAACGCCTCTGTTATATTAGCGTAGAATTTAAACTGAACAGTTTTTATGTATGGTAGCTTGTCATAATATTGGTCAAAACTTTCTAATGTATACGAAACAATACGTCCATCAGTTTCTTTTTGTATTTTGGAGAACTTATAAGGACCAGATCCAATTGGTTTTATGTTAGCTTCAGCTAGGCGACTGTTGGCTGGTGTTATATTACCCCAAATGTGTTCAGGTACAATACCTAGTGTTAGAGATGATAAAAACCCGGCAAAATTTTCTTTCAAAGTAAATTTAATTGTTTTGTCATCAATCTTCTCAATCTTGACATCGCGAAATTTACCAAAATGAGGAGAGTTGAATTGTGGGTTTTGAATTGTTTTGATTGTAAATATAACATCATCAGCTGTCAGTGATTCACCGTCGTGCCATTTGATATTATCTTTTAGTACAAAAGTATATATTTTATTATCATCACTAACAGAAAAAGATTCAGCTAAATCTGGTTGTAGCTCAAGATTTTTGTCATATTTTAATAACCCTGAAAAAACTAATCTATTTATATCCACATCAGTGCTATTGTTGAACGCCAGTATTGGATTGAGAAATTGTGGTGTTTGTAACAATCCTTCACTATATGTACCACCAACAGCAGGAAGTAGTGCGGTTCGGTTGTAGCTAAGTGTTCCCACAGTGATAACTGTCATGATGGCAAATAGTATAAGTAGTGTAGTTATTATTCTTTGTTCGTGAATAGTAAAAACACGCCAACCATATTTTAGTTGTTTTAACGTAGGAATTCTTTTACCAGACAACCGCAACACTGCTTGCTCTTCATGTTTTACAATAGTTGCTTGTTCCTGATTATGATTTTGTTTGTTGCGTTTGAATAAACGCGTAAATATAGATATAGCCTTTTTTACTGAATCAGTAAATGAGGGTTTTTGTAATGAATTCACACAAGTATGTGTTAATTAGATAATAAATAGAGCGTTATATAATGCAATTCCAAAGAAAAGTATTGCCAGAACAATAGTTCCATTAAAGAGTAATTTTTCTGGACCGCGTTTTGTGCGATGTACTTCGCCACCACCACCAAAAATATCGCCAACACCAGAACCTCGGTTTTGCATTAGAATAGTGATAATCAATAAAATTGAAATAATAATCAAAATTACATTAATAACTGTACTCATATATATAGTTTAAGAAACGATCTGGAAAGTTCCAAATCGTACTTTTTAAATTAATTCAACTAAGAGTGTAGCAAACTTTAGTAAAAAAGTCAATTTTTATTTTATATTTTACCTTTAATTAGCGCTTTTTTATGTTTTAAGCGATAGTAGTTAATTGCAAAACGATGAGCCTCATCTCGTATACGTTGTACAATAAAGTAAGCTGGGGATTGGTATTTTAATATAATTGGTTGTGATTTATTTGGTAAAAATAGTTCCTCATTCTTTTTAGCTAGTGCAGTGATGGGTATTTTAATATTGTTATTTTCTAAAGTTTTGTTTGCGCTGGAGAGTTGTCCTTTGCCACCATCAATTATAATAAGATCAGCATCAGGCCACTCTGTATGACGCAAGCGTCGTGCTAATACTTCCGACATCATTGCAAAGTCATTTGGTTTAGTTGTTGGTGTGTATTTGATAGAAAATTTTCTGTATTGAGATTTATCAGCCATACCATTGGTGAATACAACCATAGAACCAACTGCGTATGATCCTTGAATATTGGAAATATCATAACATTCTATACGTTTTGGTAATTTTTTTAATTTTAATTCTTTTTTTAATTCTTGTAATGCGCCAGCTATATTAGTCGCAGCTGTAAAAGTTGGTTGACTAGTTCTGGCAAATTCATTGGCATTTATTTGTGATAATTGTAGAAGTTTTTTTAGTGTACCGCGTTTGGGTACTTTTATTATTATTTTTTTATGGAAAATTTGTTGTAATTCTTGTTCTGTAAAGTCTATGTCAATGGGAGATAGTATTATACTTGGTTGATTTTCAATGTTTTGGTACATATCTATAATAAAAAGACGCAATGCTTCTGCAGGATTTTTTAGAGGATTTTTTATTTTAGTATTTAGTTTGTCTATGATTTTACCATTGTGAATTTTTAGTAATGAAATATATAGTGTTTTGTCAAAGTCAATAAATGTAAGCACATCTATATTATCAGTACGATTTAGTATTGCTTGTTGGTTTGATGTTATTTTTTTAAAATCTGATAGACGATCCCTATATACAGCAGCTAGTTCATAGTTTTTGGCAGAGCTGGCAGTTTGCATTTTTGTTTCTAGATTTTTGACAACCTGTTGCGTGTTGCCATTGAGAATGTTTTTTATGATTTTGATATTTTGTGCGTATTCTTGTTCTGATATTTTTTTATGACGATTTAATATGTCAAAATAAAAATCATTTTTTCTACTAGTTCGGAATGGTGCTATTTTTTTGAGAAATTTCAAAGTATTTTTAATCGCAGTGCCAGAAGAATAGGGACCAAAGTATTCACTACCGTCTTTTATAATTCGTCTAGTGGAGACAATACGTGGATATTTTTCATTAATTATTTTTATATATTGAAAAAATTTATCATCTTTTAGATTGATGTTGAATTTTGGTTGAAATTGTTTTATTAGATTGCTTTCTAGAAGCAAGGCCTCTTCTTCAGTTCTCACAGCGATGTAGTCTATGTCTTTGATTAGTTTCACCATTTCTTGTTTGGCAGGGGATAGTTCTTGAGATTTTGTAAAATAAGAATTTACGCGATGGCGTAGTTTTTTAGCTTTGCCAATATATAAAACATTTTTTTTATCATCACGAAACAAATAGCATCCAGATGCCAGGGGTAGACTTTTTATTTGTTTTGTGATATGGTTTGTTTTAGTATTTTGATTCATTGTGTTGTATATAAACACGTTATATTAGAACTTTTACAATATTTTTGCAATATATTATAAGTATAGCAAATAAAAATTCGAAACTTTGGTGTTATAAAATAAGGAGATTGGTATGTATGATTGTTTAGCTTTTATTTTTGGCGGATTAATCGCTTTAACGGCTATTGTAATTTTTTTTGCCATAGCTTTTCCGCAAGTTAGTGTAGGATTTTTTACCTACATGGCAACGCAGTTGAATGGTTTTATAAAAAAAGGAGAGGATAAGGTATGAATACATCTAAATCCAGTGAAGTAAAAAAATGGCACTGCCCGTGGTGTCATACTGAGGGTATAATGAAGAAAGACGAGTTTGTAAAATTGCCTGTCAGTGGCAATTTTATGGTTTGTATACCCTGTACTGCTTGTGGCAAAAATTCTTTTTACCACCTTTCCGTTTCTGAAAGAGCGGAACATAAAAATTTGTTTACTGCCAATTAAAGCTTTGAGCCTGACTAATACAGTCGGGCTTTTTGATTTTAAATTAGTAAAAAATATTAAATATAATTTATTTAGTAGGATATTTAGATATTATACTAGTGAACTTACAAAATTGAAAAAAACAATCTAAAATGTTAATCTATATGTATTAGATTGTTATTTTGGGTTATGGCATTTGATATACAACCACCAAAAAAACCTAGAAAATCAGCACCAACTCCTGTTGTTAAACAAGAGTCTGTTGTTGTTAAAAAAAAGCCAGTTTTAAGAAAGACTAACAAAACAATATCTTCCAAGTTAATTAAAAAAAAATCAGCTCAGCCTAGACAGGTTAAAAAAATACCAAAAAAGAGAACAAAAAAACAAATAACAAGTCAAAATAATAGTTTTTTGAAAAAAATGTTTTTTGTTGGTATTGGTGTGTTTATTGTTATTGTTGTTATTTTGGTATCCCAAAATAACACAACGCAATTATCCAAAGATAAAAATACTAAATCAGAAGTAAAGTCAGGTATAGTTCAGACATTTAACAATCCTAATCCAGTTGATATTGTTCCGTCACAAACACAACCTAACAAGCCAGTGCAAGAGACGCCTGAATCTGTTTTGTTAAAAGCTCATAATGATTTTGTAAAAAATTTATCAGCAGTAATGAGTAATGATGTTGTGGTGCCAGAGATTACATATGATGTGACAGATATATTTAGTGAATACTTGGAAGAATTTTAGTATGAAGAATTATAAAATTTTCTATAAACAAATTATAATTATTCTAGTTTTTTTACTAGTTCCCTTTAGTGCGTTAATGCAGGAGTTAGAGCAAGGCGTGGATAAAATAACACTAGATGATATTAAGTCAGTTATGAATCAGTTAGATATTTATCATGGTGGTTTTTTGGCAGTGCGTGAAGAATTTTTTGCTAATCAAACAGAGGGGAATAAGGCAAGGTATCATTTAGCTGGAGTTGATTGGGGGGTGCAATTATTAGATGCAGAATTGAATTATATTAATTATATAGAACCTGTTTTATATGAAGATTTATTAGTTAAAGATGGTATTTCAGCAAATTGGCTTGAGCAGGATCGTAGTTTATTGGCTGGTTTTGATAATCAAATAAAACAGACCAAAACTTATATTGATCTTCGTGCTGTGATGAATGATTATTCAGAGTTGTGGCGTAGCACTAAGAAGAGGATAAATTATATGCGGTTTATAAAAGCTGTTGAGCCATTTGTTGTAGTTACAAAACAAGCACGTTCTATACATGATTCACTTGAGTCTCAGCAACAAGTAGTTTTTAACCAATTGGAAGTTGCAGCAGTTGAGCCAGTTGATTGGACTGATTGGCAGGATGTTTTTGATACTTATTCAGAATCTTTATCAAAGGCTGAGGGTATTATGAATGATATAGTTGGTGATATTGAAAATCCAAGAGATTTTACCAGCTTTGATAATGATGATATAGAGTGGATGAGTGTTATGGAGTTAATAGATAAGCTAAAAAAAGAACTACAAACTCTTTCAGTATTGCAAAAATCCAGTATTCAAGAATTTGAAAATATTTTAAATTCAACTGTCGTACCTCTTAATAAGCCAATTCCAAAAAATAATAAATAAATATATGGATTCAAGTATTTTTAAAGCCTATGATATAAGAGGTATTTATCCAAATCAGATTGATGAAGAGGTGGTTTATAAAATTGTTCAAGCTTATGCTGATTTTATAAAACCTAAAAAAGTTATATTAAGTAAGGATGTTCGTAAATCAAGTCCTTCACTGTGGGAGGCAGCTGCACGTGGATTTGTTGATGCTGGAGTTGATGTTATAGATATTGGAACTGTATCTACAGATATGATGTATTTTGCTGTAGCATCTATGGGTCTAGATGGTGGCATTACTATTTCTGCTTCTCATAATCCACGTGAATATAATGGTATGAAAATGGTTCGTGAAAATGCTATTCCTATTTCTGGGGATAGCGGTATAAAAGATATACAAAAAAGGGTTGAGAATAATTTTAATATTCAGTCAGAGAACAAAGGTAGTATAGAGAGTTATGATATTGTAGATGATTATATTGATCATTGTTTGTCTTTTATTGATATAGAGAAAATAAAGCCAATTAAGCTTGTGGCGAATGCAAATTTTGGTATGGCTGGAAAAGTTTTTGAGAAGTTGGTGGCTAAAGCAAATTTACCAATTGATTTTGTGCCAATTGATTTTGAACCTGATGGTAATTTTCCTAAAGGCCGTCCTGATCCATTGATTCCAGCAAATCGTAATGAGATAGAGAGGTTAATAAAAAGTGAAAAAGCATCACTTGGTATAGCTTGGGATGCAGATGCAGACCGTATATTTTTCTTTGATGAGAATAGTAATTTTGTTGATGGGTATTATATAGTAGCACTGCTTGCATCTATTATGTTGCGTGATACAGAAGATGAAGCAGTGGTTATAGATCCTAGAATGGTTTTTGCAACTCGTAGTGCTATCAAGGATGCAGGAGGAAGGGCTTTGATTAATAAAGTCGGACATACATTCATAAAAGAGAGAATGAGGAAAGAAAATGCTATTTTTGCTGGTGAGAATAGTGCTCATTTGTACTTCCGAGATAATTATTTTTGTGATAATGGAATGATTCCAGTTTTGCTTGTGCTGGAGGAGCTATCTCAACAAAATACTACTCTATCTAAATTAGTTGAACCTTGGACATCACGCGTGTTTGTTTCTGGAGAGAGAAATTTTAAAGTAACAGATGCCAATGCAGTTATTGAACAAATAAAAAAAACTTTTACAGATGGAAAACACGATGAAACAGATGGTTTGAGTGTTGAATACCAACAATCACGTTTCAATGTGAGAGCGTCTAATACTGAACCATTATTACGACTGAATGTAGAAGCTTATTCTCGTGAAGATCTAGCAGAACAAACACAAAAAGTTGTAGATGTGATAGAGCCGTTTGTGGTATAATTAACAAGTAATTAATCATTAACTTATAATTATATGAGTAAACGTTTTATGACTTTTGTGCTGGCACTGCTCATGGTTATTACAGCATTGCCTAGCATAGTGCAGGCAGAGGAGGATTTGAATTCTGAAATTAGTATTGATGAGGTGGGTGCGGTAGAGTCAGAAGTAAATAGCGCAGTAGAAGAAGAAACAAGTATTATCACCAGACGTGGTATGTTAATTGAAATTGGTAATACTACAGCAGAGCAGACTACTATCATTATTCGTGTTACCGATGTAGATGGCAATACTGAGGATGTTACATTAGAAATAAATTCTGATACAAAAATTGTTACTAATAATAACAGATCTGCTGATTTATCAGATTGGATTGCTGGCGATCAGATTAGTTTTACTGCTGAAGAATATGATAATAGTGAACAATTAGTAGCTACTCGTGTTCGTAATATGTCTTTTAAATCTAATCACATCGGACGTAATGGTTGGATAAAAGATATTCGTGCAGATAAAAATGAAATGGATGTAGAATGGGCTGGAAAAGTATATACACTTGATACCACAAATGCTCGTATGGTTGCAGGATTAAAAAATCCAGCAACATTAGATGATTTTGAAATTGGCGATCGCGTGCGTGGTCGTGTTGTAGAAGATGGTGATGGTAATGACCTGACTTGGGATGCAAAGATTATAGTTGTACTCAGACGTGGTAATGATTTATTTATGAGAGTTACTCGTTGGGTTGTGCCAGGTAAGATTGTCGCAATGCCAGATGATCTTACTTTGCCTGTAACTATTGATGTTGAAGTATTGAATAGTCGTTTTTATGAAAAGGGAGATGTGAATAATTTGGTTGGTGCACCAGGAACTATTATTCAAGTAGATATAACAGAGGATACTAAGTTGGTTCGTAGATTCCTTGGCAAAACTAATCTCAAAGAGTTTAGTGAGGGTGATGTGATTCGTGTAATAGGTCGTCGTGATGAAAATACTAACCATCTTGTTGCTAAAGTGATTAAAAACAACAATATACAACGTCTAGGTGTAGCTAATAAAGTTGGTCGTGTAATTAGCGTGGATAGTGAAGCAAATATTGTAAAAGTAAATCTTGTTCGTCCAAATAATGGTAAAGTATATAATGTAGTTGCAGATAGCGATACTATTGTTATGAAATTGGGTCAGGAAATTGATTTGGCAGATATTGCTGTTGATGATTTGATTAGGGTTCGGGGAACTTTTCGTCGTTCAACCAATACAGTTGATGCAGATAAGATTAGCGTTGTAGTTAGTAGAGATGAAATTCCTAAGGATATTGGTGATATTAAGGAGTTGAGAAATCGTTTTAGGATTAAAACTGTAACAAAAATAAAAAGTAGAATCAAGAAGTTTTTTACTGGCAAGAATGACTCTATTTTAGGAGATATAGATAGTATAGAAGTTGATGAAATAATAGATAGTAATTAGTTCTTCATAAGCTAAAAAGTCCCGCCTTATACAGGCGGGACTTTTTGATATTTTTTTGATAAATGGCGCTACAAAAAACCGATTTTTTTTCGCACTTCCTGCATAGTTTGTTGGGCTATGATTTGGGCTTGTTTTTTACCCTTGGTTATGACTTCTATAACTTCTGTTTCTTTTATTTGTTCTCTGCGTTTTTGGAAATCTGCTAGTTCTTCTATTATACTATCGGCTACAGCCTTTTTTAACTCTGCATATTTGATAGTTTTATTTTGATATTCTGCCATCATTTTCATGTGTATGTCATTTTTTCCAAGATACAATAAGAAATCAAATAGGTTTTTTACTCCAGGTGACATTTCATCTGTTTTTTCATTGCCAGTATCAGTGACTGCTTTGTTTATTTTTTTACGAATAGTATCTGGGTTATCTGTAATGGCAATGTAATTTTTTTCACCATGAGATTTACTCATTTTTTTTGTTGGTTGTGACAATGACATAATTCGTTTTCCTTCTGGTAGAATTGCTTGTGGTTCTGGAAAAGTATCACCCCAGCGATTGTTGAATTTACGAGCAATGATACGAGCAAGTTCTAGATGTTGAAGTTGGTCGTCACCTACAGGAACAGCTTGAGCTTTGTAAAGTAAAATATCAGCCGCCATCAATACTGGATAGGTAAGTAGTCCAGCATTGATATTGTTTTTGTTTTCTTTGGCTTTGTCTTTATACTGTGTCATTCTTTCTAGTTCTGCCACAGGTGTTATAGTATTGAGTATCCAAGCTAGTTCAAGATGCTCTGGTATATGTGATTGTACAAAAATAGTGGATTTTTCAGGTTTTATACCTAGAGCTAGTAAATCTTTTATAGAGTTTATAGTATCTGAATATAGTTGTTCAGGATCACGCTCTATTGTGATAGCATGCAAATCAACCAAACAGTAAATACCATTATAATTTTGTTGTAATAAAATCCAATTTTTGAGAGCTCCTAGATAGTTTCCTATATGTGGCGTGCCAGTTGGTTGGATTCCTGAGAATAGTATTTTTGACATATTTTTACATTATATAATATATTTATATTAGCAAAACCGTATACTTACAGCAACTTGGCTATACTTGGTAAGCTTGTTATAATAAACAATATTATTTTATTTATGAAAAAAGCAATAGTACTATTATTGACTGTAATTACACTGATACATGGATTGGCTACTGTTAATATGGAGAAGTGCAGTAGTGTTTTTGTTTTACCTATGAATCAAAAAGTTAATCATTATTGTCCAGTTTCTACCTTGAGCATTACTTCTATGACGTTTTTAGATTATTTACAAAATGGTCTAAACGGTGTTGTGGTTTTTTTTGTTATCAATCTAATTGTTTTGGGAGTATTGCTTAAAAAGCGTATAGTAGATAAATTATTTACTAGAGAATGTTTAGTTAGGAGAATAAATGCCAGACAACGTGCTATGTGTTTGTGGATTAATAAATTTGGCACAGGATTTGCCAATAATTGTTATATGTAGTTTGTGAGAATGTTTGTGACAGTTTTTAATGTATAATAATTAATTTTTATCTTATGTCTGATTCAAAGCAAACACTGCTAGAGGTATTAGGTCCGAAAAAAAGTTTTGGAGCTGGATTCTTAAGCGCAGTTGTAGTATTTTTTGTTATAGGATTTTTTGTTTTACTTTCAGGTGGTAATTTTTTGTCTTTTTCTAATGAAAAAGATGTAGTAACTTTTGGCGATAATACAGAACAAGTGACAAATGAAAATGGTTCAGATAGTGGTTCTGCTGAAATAGCACTAAAGCCTGTTACTTCTAATGATCATGTGCGTGGTGATCTAAATACAGCCAGTGCAGTTATTGTGGAGTTTTCTGATTATGACTGTCCATTTTGTGCGCGTTTTCATGAAACTATGCAACAAGTACGATCAAAGTATCCTGATTCTGTAGCATGGGTGTATAGACATTTTCCACTAGATTCTCTTCATCCAGAGGCTCGTACTAAAGCAGAAGCTTCAGAGTGTGTAGCAGAGTTAGGTGGCAATGAAGCATTTTGGAAGTTTACAGATATTATGTTTGATAAGTCTCGTAGTGTAAAAGCAGCTCAGCTAAATGATATTGCAGGTGAAGTAGGTGTATCTGTAGCTGATTTTAAAACTTGTATGAGTGAAAATCGTTATAAAGATAAAGTACAGTCACAATATCAAGATGCTGTAGCATCAGGTGGTCGTGGAACCCCACATTCTATTGTAGTAACAAAAGACGGTCAGCAGATTCCTGTGTCAGGAGCTTTGCCATTTGAACAAATTAAGTCAATCCTTGACCCATTAGTTAAATAGTTTTGTGTTTAATCGAATAAATTGAGACCTTTGTTTTTTAAGGTCTCAATTTTATTTGATTATTTGTATCATTGGTTGATATAATAGTTATATGAACAAAGTAATAAACGCAATTTTAGGCTTTTTTATTTTTATTATTCCAGCATTTGTTAAAGCACAACCGCGAAGTAAGGAATTGGGCACTGCAACTGCAACATTATATATAGCAACAGAGCAATTATCTTTGTTACAAAAAGTTTTTAATATAATCACTAGACCAGAAACGGTAATGGTGATTTCGGTTGTGTTTATTATTGCTTTTATTATATTTGTTTATTTTGTTATCGGCTTTATTATTTTTTTATTTATTAACAACAAAAATTAAAAATGAAATCTTTACAAGCAGTTTTTGATGATTTGCAAGAATCACAACAAGAGTTAAAAGAGTTGAATTCAGCATATAGAGATGCTCTTAGTAATTCAGCAGAACATGAAAGTTTAAAAGAAAAAATTAAAGATTATAGAGACCAGAAACGATCTATTGAATATACCATTCAAGCTCAAATGGGCGCTGATTATGAAAGAATAGAGGAACTTAAGTTGCATATAAAAGAAATAAAGGAAATGTTGTCAGACATTGCTCTAAATCAATATACAAAAGGCGAGATTGTGTCAGTGCAAGATCGTTATGATAATGAATACGAACCACTAGTTAGTATTCGTTTTAAAAAGGTTGTATAATACAATAAGATAGTTTTAGTATAAAATATTAATTTAATTATATGAAAAACCGTAATTTTTCTATTGGTGATGCTCTACGTTTTGGTTGGGGCACTACAAAAAATCACATAGTTTATTTTCTGTCAGTTATGATAATTCTTTTTGTTGTTACAGCAGTTTTTGGTTTTGTTGAAGAAATGTTAGGACAAGGTTGGTTATCAAATATTGTAAGTGTGTTGAATTGGCTTGTGCAGATTATCCTTGGATTGGTTATGACTAGGATTGTCCTAGAGTTTTTAGACGGGAACAATAAACCATTGTGGAATGATATTAGTAAGTCATTTGATGTTTTTTGGAGGTATTTAGGAGGTACTGTTTTGACTTCTGTTATTGTGATGATTGGTTTTATGTTGTTTATAATTCCGGGAATTTATTTTGCTATTCGTTTTCAATTTGTAAGTTACTTGATAGTTGATAAAGGACTGTTGCCTCTAGATGCTCTGAAAAAAAGTTCTGAAATGACCAAGGGTATAAAAATAGATTTATTATTATTGTTAGTTGTATTTTTTGCTATTAATTTACTAGGTGTTTTATTGTTTTTTGTTGGTCTTTTAGTAACTGTTCCAATAACTATGGTGGCATTGGGTTATGTTTATAGAAAAATATTAGGACAAGCACCACAGTTGGCAACAGATAATTTGCCTGCTAATCCAGAAGTTCATATTGGCAAAGCTGTGCCGACTGATCCAGTTGAGGAAGATTTGTTAAAATAATTTATATTGCATTATAAAAACTCCTTATAGCTAAGGGGTTTTTACAGTCTTTTTTAGCTTTGCTTTTTATAATATTTATTATGCATAGTAAAGTACTATAGCCAGTGCGTGTGTTACGTTCAAAGATTCTAACTCATCGCTATGTGGAATAAATATAGATGTGCCTGGAATATCTAGCTGTATGCCAGATCCTTCAGAGCCAGCTATAATAATACTGTTTTTTAATTCAGATGATTCTATAGTAGATAAAGGTTTGGAGTTCTTTCTTTTTTCTAATTTAAAAATTTTACGTGAATTTTTTTGTAAAAAATTATTAATTTCTTTTGTGTTGAATTTTATCCAAGGCGTTTGGAATATAGCTCCAACTGAGGATCTTATTACTTTAGAGTTGGTAGGATCTGCGCTATTGTGTAATATTAATCCAGCATTGAAACCTAATGCTAAGCGCATGATTGAACCCATATTGCCTGGATCTTGAATATTATCTAAGATAACTACTTTGTTCATTTTTAACACTTCTTCTAGAGTGAATTTGGGAATTTTAGCAACACCTGCGAGATTCTGAGGGGTTTTA
>WFTG01000009.1 GCA_015485655.1 Patescibacteria group bacterium
ACAGCTTCTGCTATTGAAGAATAACCATCTTGTTTTAATAACCTAACCAAACCTCTGTTTATTTCAGAAAATGAGCAGTCATCAACTAACTACTACTCATCTTTTTTGCACGTAAATAAGTTACAATCGCCGCTATTGATCTTTGTTCAGCTGGGCTTAGCTGTGTTTTAATTGTTTCAAAAATATCTTCTACCAAATCAAAGCCCTGCGCTGTATCTTGAATATGTTTGTCTTTCATAAATCTATCAATGAAAGTTCTAACTGTCTCAAATAAATATTTACCTGCCGGTTGATTCATATTTTCTGTTGAGTTATTTTTAAGTTGTTTTTTTTCAAGCTGATATTCACGGCTTAAAAATGTTTTAATCTGATTTAATTCCATATCTTTGGCTGGCGTATACCAATAAGCATCTAATACTCTATGTAAAAGTTGTAGATCACTTTGTTTAACTTCATATTTTAAAACACGATTAACCACTTTTTCCAATTGTCCGTTGGTTAACTTTTTAATTTCATCTGCATTTTGATTGGCTACTTTTTCTACTAGCTCATCTAATTCTTGGTTAGCTTTTTCCTTGTCTTTTTGTAATTCTTGTTCAGCCTGATGCTCTTTTTCTACTAATGACAAACCACTAATACCTGGAAGACCCGGTGGCGTTCCATCTGTGCTAAATATTTTATTATTACCATCTTCATCTGGCCAGACCACAAAAGCCGTAGCATGTGCATGCTCTGTGGTAGCTTTTTTACCCTCAGGCAAAAAACCAGTCAAAACCCCAGCCATAAAACCAGCTCGTCTTAACATAGTAGCATTAAGTAAAGCAAAGTCCACACACACTCCAGCATATTTTTTACCTTCT
Organism: Patescibacteria group bacterium; assembly: GCA_015485655.1. GTDB lineage: Bacteria > Patescibacteriota > Patescibacteriia > S139-126 > S139-133 > S139-133. Next base: position 861 of record WFTG01000009.1, read on the forward strand.
AATTTATCAGCTAACTCTGGTTTAGTCTGTTTTAATTCTTCAATTCTCTGTTGCATAATATACATCTGCTCCTCTATAGTTTTACCACGTTTTAAACCAGCTACTTGGCCATTGTCATAATCATAAAAAGTCATTTCTCGCACTACTTTCTCAATAGCTATGACTTGCTCTTTAGGTGGTTTGTCCTTAATAGAGGTTAAGAATAACTCTAAATCCTCTGGTAAGGGTGCCAAATTTTCTAACAAAGAGCTAAAACGTTCTTTTTGTCCTTGTTGATTCTTTTTTTCTTCACCAAATAATTTAATAAACCTTCTCTTATAACTTTTATATTCTTCAGCTGATATATTACGCATTGGTTCTGGTATCCGGCTTTTGATAAAAGAATAAACAATTTTTTCCACACCGGATTGGTTAGTCGCCGTCACTTCACCCAAACTATTAACTTCACTACTCAAAGTTATTTCTTCTCCATCAGCTTGCACACCTTTGACCCGTTCTTTGATTATTTTACTTTCTAAGGGCTTAGGCAAAGCCAAACGCTGTAAACGTTTAACATGAGACAAACTTACCGTCACTTCATCGGCTGGTTCACTCACCTCCTGGCTGACTGGGAAATATATTTTTTCCCAACGTTTCTTTTTAGCATTATAACGGCCTAAAATTTTAGTCACTACCAATTCATCTATATTTTCTCTAAACTCCATTACTTCTGGACTGTGTCTATTTTCAGCTTGACTATCTAGATGACCACCATTTAATTCTTCTGACTCATCTGGGTCTAAATAATTTTCTGGATTTTCTTGGCCTTGACCGCCTCCTTCGCCACCACCCAAACCTAAACCACCATAACCACTCCAACGATTTTGTTCTTGTCTTAATAATTCTGGAAAAATATGCCTAATCACTCTCTCTACTTTAGCATAGATTAATCTATCTTTCTTAGCTGAAACTGTATCTAAAAACAATTGTGGACTTTGTTTAATTAAGCGATTCAATTGTTTTGCAAAGTTAGTTGAATGCTCTAAACTAGCTTTTAACTTATCCTGCCAACTTTTATTATATTCATCTTTTAGTTTAGATTCTTTTTCAAAATAACTATGAATTTTATCTAAACGAGGTGAATTAACTAAATTTAATAAGTCTAATTTAGCTTGTTCTTGGTCAGTTAATTGGTTATTGTTTTCTAATTCTTGTTTATCAATCTCCCGTATATTTAATTTATCACTATCTTGTCCCCATAAAATATATTTATTTTTTGTTTCTTTGATATAGCTATATTTTTCTAATTGTTGGCCGTCAACAACAACAAACCACTGATCACCTTTGCAAGCTCTATAAGCTAGTTTACCATTTATTTCTGTTAGGTCGTCAACCTCATCAAACTCTGCTTGGGGTTGGCCGTCAACAACAACCAACCACTGATCACCTTTGCGAGCTTC
>WFTG01000010.1 GCA_015485655.1 Patescibacteria group bacterium
ATTTTAGATATTGGTAGTCTATAGGATGATGTGGTACAATTATTTTATAAATCTAGCTGATTTATAAAATAATAATATATCATAAATCAGAGATTATTTTATTTAAGTTATTATGACAGAAAATATTTCAAAAAATCACAAATCAAAAACAGTTCCTTTTATACTTGTCATCACATTGATGGTGTTATCTTTTGTGGCAGGTACAAGTTTTTCTACTTATAATTTCGTATCTAGCGCAAATCCAGAAATTATCAATACAAAAGATGATATTCCTGAATATCTTAATAAGTCTGTTGATTTTAATTTATATTGGGATGTTATGGATATATTAAAAAATAAATATATTGATTCTGATAAGATTTTAGATACAGAATTATTCTATGGCAGTTTAGCAGGTATGGTCGCGTCTTTAGGTGATCCATATTCAGTATTTTTAACACCTCAAGTTAATAAGGAATTTACAGAGGAATTAAGTGGAAATTTTCAAGGTATTGGAGCAGAAATTGGTTTGAAAAAGGGTATTTTAACAATTATAGCTCCTCTTCCTGGAACTCCTGCTGAAAAGGCTGGCTTACAACCACGTGATCAAGTATTGGCTATAGATGGTGTCTCAACATCAGGTATGGGTCTTGATGAATCTGTAAGTCGCATTCGTGGTGAAGGAGGCACTGAAGTTGTTTTAACTATTTTGAGTCCTGATAGTGAAGAATCAAGGGATGTGACAATTGTGCGTGATGTTATTAATATTGTTAGTGTTTCATGGTCCAAAAAAGAAAATAATACAGCATATATAAAATTAAGTTATTTTAACCAAGATACAGAGCAACAATTTCGTGCAGTGGCAAAGGAGGTTTTGGCGAGTAATCCAGATCAAATTATATTAGATGTTCGTAATAATCCAGGTGGTTTTCTTGATGTGGCTATATTGATAGCTAGTTATTGGATTGAGGATGACGTTATTGTACAGGAGAGATTTAGCGATGGAACTATTGACAAATACCAATCTCGTGGCAAGCCTATTTTTTCAGACATACCAACAGTTGTTTTGATAAACGAAGGTTCTGCTTCTGCGTCAGAGATTGTTGCTGGTGCATTGAGTGATTATGGAAAAGCAGCATTGATAGGTATGCAGTCATTTGGTAAAGGGTCTGTGCAGGATTTGATAGAATTAAGCGATGGCTCTTCAGTAAAGATTACAATTGCTAAATGGCTAACTCCAAAAGGTACAACCATTGACAAAGAAGGGTTAAAGCCTGATATAGAAGTTGATTTGACTAAAGAAGATTATGACGAGGATAGAGATCCTCAGTTAGATGCGGCAATTCAGTTTTTTAAATAAATGAAAGTAGAGTTATTAAAACAAGTAAATGGTGTAGGCAATAAAGGCGATATTAAAGATGTAAAAGTTGGATATGCGCAGAATTTTTTAATCCCTAATGGATTGGCAAAAGTTATTACTAAAAAAAATAAAATACTGTCTAGTAATAATTCTGATAAATATATCAAATCCAAAAAGTTTCATAGTATTGCGGATATAAAAAATAAAGATATTGTTGTATTTGGTAAGATGAATGAACAGGGAACATTATATAAATCTATTGATAAAACAGATATTGAGAGAGCATTGCAAAATAGTTTTATGGGTTTGTGTATAAAGAGTATGAAGCCAGCTCATTTGAAAGTTTCTGGTAAGCAAAAAGTAACAGTTGTACTTAGTACAAAAGCAAAAGTAGATTTAACAGTTGTTATAAATGGTAAAAAATAGTTTTATTTTTTTTAATAAAAAAGATAAAAAAACCAAGATTATATTGGAGGCTGTTGAAGGCCCTTCTTTTTTTGAATTAAAATCTAGTATTAATTGTATCGTACTATGAAAGCACAGATGAAAAATACACGTTTTATTTTTGTTATGGGAGGTGTATTGTCAGGACTTGGCAAAGGTATAGCAACATCTTCTATTGCAAAGTTATTGCAAAGTAGAGGGTTTAATGTTACTGCAATGAAAATAGATCCATATATTAATGTGGATGCTGGTACTATGAATCCTACAGAGCATGGAGAGGCTTTTGTGACTTGTGATGGCTTGGAAACTGATCAGGATGTTGGTAATTATGAGCGTTTTTTGGACATCGAATTAAAACGTGACAACTATATGACACAAGGAATGGTTTGGAAGGCTGTGATAGAAAGAGAAAGAAATTTAGAATACAAAGGCAAGTGTGTACAACCATGGCATCATATTCCTGAGGAAATTATACACAGGATAAAAAATGTTGGTAAAAAATCAAAAGCAGATTTTGTATTAGTTGAAATTGGTGGCACAGTTGGTGAGTATGAAAATTTAATTTTTCTAGAGGCCGGTAGACGAATGCGTATATCTATGCCTGGGCAGGTTTTATTTGCCATGGTTTCATATTTACCAGTACCGTCCAAAACAGGAGAAATGAAGACCAAGCCAACACAAACAGCAGTGCAGACACTTAATGCAGCTGGTATTCAACCTGATTTTATATTAACTCGTAGTTTAAATGAGTTGGATGACAAGCGTAAAGAAAAAATATCATTACATTGTAGTGTTGGTATAGATGATATTATTTCTTCTCATGATGTTGATAGTATTTATGAAATTCCTTCAATTTATCAAAAACAAGGGTTTGATAATAGGATTTTAGAGAAATTTAATTTAAAAGCTAAAAAGGGTAATTTGAATACATGGAATAAGCGTTTAGTAGATACACCTCGCAATGCTAAAAAAGTGATAAAAATTGGTATGGTTGGTAAGTATTTTGCAACTGGCGATTTTACTTTATCTGATTCTTATATTTCTGTTATAGAGTCTTTGAAAGCCGCTGTGTGGGCTCATAATGCAAAAGCAGAGTTTACCTGGATAAATAGTGAAAAGTTTGAAAAACATTCTGCTAAAGTGGAAGAATTAAACAATTATGATGCTATTGTTGTGCCGGGTGGTTTTGGTGAGCGTGGAGTTGAAGGGATTATTAAGGCAATTAAATATACTAGAGAAAATAATATTCCTTATCTTGGACTTTGTTATGGTATGCAATTGGCTACTATTGAATTTGCACGAAATGTGGCAGGTATAAAAGATGCCAATACAACAGAAATAAAACCAAATGTTAACAATCCTGTTATAGATGTAATGGAAGAACAAAAGAAAAAACTGGCTACATCTGATTATGGTGGAACTATGCGACTTGGTAATTATAATTGTGTGTTATCTTCTAAAACCCACGTAGCTGGTTTGTATGACAAAAAAAACATAATAGAGCGTCATAGACATCGTTATGAGTTTAATAATAAATATAGGAAAAAATTAGAAAAAGCTGGTTTAGTAATAGCTGGTATTAACCCTAAGCAAGATTTAGTTGAAATAATTGAGTTGCCAGTTAGTGAGCATCCTTATTTTGTTGGAGTTCAGTTTCATCCTGAGTTCAAATCAAGGCCAATGAGACCTCATCCTGTTTTTGTGGGATTGATTAAAGCAGCCTTAGATAAATAAATATATATTTAGTTTATAATCTATAACAAAACCCTTACTGTTTAGGTAAGGGTTTTGAAAATACAAAAAATAAAATAAGTTATTTTTGTGTTGGTTCAATGTTAACAAATTTTCTTCGTTTTAGAGTTCCATTGAACATACGAATTTTTCTAGTGACAAATTTAACAACGCCATTTGTTGAAGCAAATAGAGTATCATCACCGCCTTTTTTAACATTTTTACCAGGGTGTATTTTGGTTCCACGTTGTCTTACTATGATAGAGCCCGCATGAACAATTTGCCCGTCAAAAAGTTTTATACCAAGTCGTTTTGATATGGAATCTCTATTATTACGCGTTGTACCGCCTGCTTTCTTATGTGCCATTGCGCTTAAGTTTAATATTTAAAGTATCTGTCAACAACGCGTTTTACGGCGAACGGACAGAAAAACTCGTCATATTGCTTTAAGTTAAAGTGACGAGGAATATAAATTACTATAAATTCAAAGTTAATAGTAATATATTAGCTATATTTTGTCAATAAGTATTTTTGATGTTTTGTTAGTTGTAAATTTTTAGGGCATGTGTATATTTTTTAGTAAATATATTATTTTTATTTGACATTTTATATAATTTATTGTTTAGTGTATGTAAGTAAATAGATTTTTTATGGTTAAGAAACAACAAACAATAAGAGAAAAAGTAGAGGAGTTGATGGATAAGAAAATTAAGCCAACTATCCAGATGGATGGTGGTGATATTAATCTTGTTGATGTTGACGAGTCCACAGGCGTGGTAAAAGTTCAATTAGCTGGCGCTTGTGTAGGTTGTGCGCTTTCATCAGTAACATTAACATTGGGAGTTGAACGGGAGTTACTTGAAAATATTCCTGAATTTAGTCATTTAGAAGTTATTGAAGAAGATGAATAAAAAAATATATTTAGATTATGCAGCAACTACACCAGTTCATCCTAGTGTAGTTGAGGCTGTTAGTAATGCTATGGAAAACAATTTTGGCAATGCATCTAGCCAGCATTCATTTGGTAGAAGTGCATTAAATGGTATTGATAAGGCAAGGGGGTCTATAGCAGAATTTTTACATACCAAACCTTCTAATATAATTTTTACTAGTGGAGCTACAGAAAGTAATAATTTAGTTGTGCTAAATTGTTTAAAAAGATATCAAGAGCCTAAACATATAATTATCAGTAGTATAGAACATCCTAGCTTGATTGAACCTGTACGTGAGTTACAAACCAAGGGTTGGATAGTTGATTTTATTCCAGTGGATAAGAATGCGTTAATTGATGTAGAGAAGTTTAAGTCAATGTTAAGATCTGATACTTGTTTTGTTGGAGTAATGTATGTAAATAATGAAATAGGTACAATAGAGCCTGTAGAGGATGTTTCTCAAATTATTAGGGAATTTGAGAATGAAAATAACACAAATATTTTTTTTCATATAGATGCTGTGCAAGCAGCTCCTTATCTAGATATTGATGTGAATAAAATAGACTGTGATAGTTTGACAATTAGTGCACATAAAATTTATGGACCCAAAGGTATCGGTGTATTGTATTTGAAGGATAGGAGGGAGTTTGATGCTTTGTTTTTTGGAGGTGGTCAAGAATATGGATTGCGTTCAGGTACTCTTAATACACCGGGAATAATTGGTTTTGCCGAAGCAGTTAAATTTATTCAGAGCGATGAGTATCAGGTTTGTATTAGTAATTATTTGGTGTTGCGTGATATGTTGTGGCAGGCAATTAAAGATGCATACCCACAAGCTAGGTGGCATGGTGATATAAAACATATTACACCGTCTCATTTGTTTTTTTCCTTACCTAAAATATCCAATGAGACATTGTTAATATTATTAGATAGAGTTGGGATAGCAGTGTCTGCAGGATCGGCTTGTAGTGCTGGAGCGATAAAAAAATCACACGTAGCTTCTGCTTGTGGAATAGATTATGTTGATTCTGTGATTAGATTGAGTATTGGACTTTTTACTACTGAGGAAGATGTGCGTTATTTTGATACGCAGTTTCGTAATGCAATTAATCATCTTAGAAGCTAGTTTTTGGTTTTACAAATGAAGTGTTTGCGTTGGTTTGGTTTTGTCTGTCATTGGTAAATTTTGTGGTATTGTCAGTTGTTTTATTAAAAATATTTTGTAAATTTGACCAATCTCTTATGGGTAGAGATTGTTTTTGTTTGTGTTTTTGTGTTGCAGATTCTAATTCATCAGCATTGATAGCAGTAGATGCAACTTCATTTTGTAGAACTACAATCTCTCTTGCTGATATTATAGTTAGGTAAAAATCTCGATAAAGAAAAAATCCAAAACCAGTAATAACTAGTATTGATAATACTACTACTATTATTCGTAATTTAGATATTATGATATCTAGTATATCTCGAAAATTTATTTTTGGAGGGGATATTTTTTTCATTTTTATTTCCAGTAAATAGTTCCATTTAAAATAACGGTAATACTTGCGTTTGGATTTAATTTGTTTTGTTGATCAGAGTTATTCAGCTGTATATCTGAGATATTAATATAATATGGTTTTGTATCTAGTATATTTATATATTCTAATACGTTACTTGTTTCTCCACTTAGTGTAAGCTGTATTGCTGATGTAGTTATTTTATTTTTATTTATATCAACCTCAGGTATGTTTATTATTTGATTTATATTTCTTTTTTCAGCTTCCTTTTCTAAGTCATTGATAAATTCTAACGTATTTGTGTTGTCGATAAAAACTTCTCTAAGTAATGTTATTTTTGGTTCCAGTTCTTTTAGTTGTTGAATATTTTCTCGTAAAGATAATCCTGACTGATATTTTGTCTCCAACTCAATTCTTTGGTTGTAAATTTCATTACTTATTTTTTTAATATCTTTTATGGTTATAGTTATATATATAATCAATCCAATAATAAGAATGCCGCTTATTATCAGGATTATATTAAGAATACTTTTTTTATTTAGCTCTTTCATACACTAGTTGTATAGGTCAATTTTTTTCAAATCTAACGTTATTGTCATATTGAATTGTATATCTGTTTTTTGTAATAAGTTATTCAGTGGTAAATACAATTCTTTTATGAATTCTGTATTTTCTAATTCGTTTTTAAATGAAAGTAAAATATCTCTTGAATCAGCTACTCCCTCTATTTTTATAATAGAATCACTGGTCTGTATTTTTATGTTAGATATAGTAATGCCTTGTGGAACTGTTTGTAAAAAATACCAAATAGGGGTAGACCAAGGAATAAAGTCTTTTTGAGCAGTTTTTATATATCCTAATTCTTTATTTATTTGAATAATATCTTGGTTTGTGTTGTTTTGTGAATTGTTTACTAGAGCTGCTTGCTCTTCTGCTTCTTTTAGTTTTTTTAACAATACTACTTTAGTACTGAACAGTACAGTAGAAATAACAAATGTCACAACAAGTATCATAAGAATGACATTTTTTATAATAATATAATTCCATTGCAATGTAGAATCTAATTTTTCTCTTGGTGATAGTAAGTTTAATGCGAGCATATTTTATAGATAAGCTTTTAGTGCAAGACCTATGGCTGTTGCATATTTTAGGCTTGAATTTACAGGAAATTGTTCGGAGGAATTTGAAATATGTTTTTCAGGTTGTCCAAGTGTAATTTTTATATCAAGTTCTTTTTCTAAAAAATTGGACAATCCAGACATATAAGCTCCGCCACCGCTTAGGATAATGTTTTGTATTTTTATTGGGTTTTTTGATTCGTTTTCATAGTACTCAAATGCAGCTTTTATTTTTTTTACAGTAGTGTTTAACTTGTCGTTTAGTATTTTTTTCAGTGCATCTTCACACTCTGGATTGTCCAGACCACATATTTTTTTTGCTTTTTCTGCTTCTTGAGTTGTTATGTTTAATTTTTCAGTGAGCAAGTTTGTGGCTTCATCGCCAGAAAATGGAATATTGGATATGAATTGTATTGTTTCGTGTGCTATAACAATGAGGCTAGTATGTGTTTGTCCAAGATCTAAGATAGCAGATCCTGCTTTTTCTTTGGTAGTAAATGATGGTTCCAAAGCTCTTATAATAGCTGTTGCTTCTACATCCAATGACATAGGTACTAAGTCTGCATTTTTTATAGCTTGGGTGTATTTATCTGTTGTAGTTTTTGGCACTGCTCCTATCAGAACTGTGATTTTTTTATTTTGTGGGTCATGATGCACAATTTGCCAGTCCAAATACATGTCGTCTGCTGCAAGTGGGATATGGTGTTCAGACGCCCATTTTATTGCTTCTGGTATTTCTTCATCAGTCATGTCAGGTATGTCTATTAATTTGACAAAAGTTTGAGTGTCTGGAATGCATGCATGTACAAATTGTGTTTTTAATCTTTTTTCACCAGTTGCATTGGCGATTAATTTTTGAATTTTTTCTGTTAGTTTGTCACTATCCGACACCTCACCTTTGACAATTTCATTTTCATCAAGGTCGATGGTGTTATAGTGCGTTAATCTATAACTACTTGCATCAGGTATCAAAGCTACAAGTTTAAGTTGCTTTTCTCCTATATCTAATCCCCAAGCTGAGGGCTTTTTTGAGTTGAAAATTCGCATAATTTTTAAGAATTTGGTAATTCTTCCCAAGATATGAACTGGTATTGTCCACTAGTAGGGAAATAAGGTGGCGGTGAATAAAGTAAGTTATTATGGAATATGCTATTAGTATTATTATATCCGTCTACAGTAGTGGAACCTGATACCCATGTCCATGTCCATATTTTATTGGTGATAATACCTCCATATACTTCAATGGAATTTTTTACACTACGGTTCCACCACCAACAATAATAACCACGATACACTCGACCTTGTTGGGCTAGTAGCACGCCGTCAATTGTTAAGTCTGTTGGCGCATGTCTGGGAACTTGAATATTTTTTTGTGCCACCAGTCCAAGTGCATTAGTATCATCACGTGCAACATATTGTAGGTTGTCATTTATGTATATACTTGCATATGTGGATGGTTGCGCTGGAAAGCGTGCTGCCGCTACAGTAATTTTACCATTAAGTGTTCCATCAATCCATAAGTCGTCTTCCACAAATATAACACTGTCTGTTGGAACTGGGTAGTTACCAATTAGAACTTCACTGGCAATTTGTTCAGATTTTGTTTCACAACCAACAAAATCATCATCATCTATTTGATACAATCCTGTAGCTAAAGATGTGACAGTGTATATATTGTAAGTTCCATCATTTAAAAATGTTATATGATAACCATAGTTTGAACCACTATAATAATCACCATTACTTTGTGCTTCTGATTTCATAGTAGCAAGGTCTAGTGTGATAGTATTGAAGTCAACTTGTGGAACTGGAAAATCCCATAAATCGCTGTTGGGACCTGCTCCCCAGACACCATCTTTTGTTTCATTATTACAACCATGAGATGGTGTGCATGTGTATGTTGTAAGAGCAGATGTGACCAAAGAGTCATTGGTGCCGTCCATGCGAATACCTCCATTTGAATGCATTTCACCACTAACATTTTCATCTTCGCCCAGCCATATATCATTGTTAGTTAAAAATGAATATTTAGCTAAAGATGGTTTACCATACTTCACTTCTATAGTTCTTTTTATGTCTGGGTAGTCATTTACCCATCCCACTGATTTTATCGTGACAACTGTTGACCCACTTTCTGGAGGTGTTATTTCTAAGCTATATGTACCAATCAGACCAGTAGTGGGATCATAATAATCATGTACATATGGTCCTGGTTGACCTGTTCCGTCTTGATAGTCTTCTGGTTCATGAGCTAGATGCCAACGATAGTAGTTTATACCAGCTTCTGCTATATGTAGTGCTTGTATTTTTGCCACTTTTGCATTAGTTAATTTTTGTTGAAAAGTTATCATGCTTAAATATCCAGATAGCATAAAAACAAACAAGCCAGTCATCACAACTACAAATATAAGAATTGTACCTTGTTGATTAGTTTTTAGTTTGTGTATTTGTGTTGGCATGTTATAAATTTGTTTTTAAATTACGAATTTGAACATCAGATTCAACGTCAAAATCATTCGGCGCTCTATTTGGTTCAATATTTATACGTAAAAAAATATGCATTAGTTTTGTCTCAATAAGTCTGGTTGGAGCAGGGAGGGGGTTGTTTTCAGTGTCAAATGGGTATTGGTCATTGAAATATGTAAACATTGGCGTGCTACTGTTATTTATATATGAGGCAAGAATGGTAGTATTTTCATTATTCAAATCATAATCCAGGGGATCTCCTGTTGGATCTACAGTTGCTCTGTATAATGTAGAGGAGCTTATATAATAACGCACTCTTTCTGTTAGAACATCTTGGTCTACATCAGAGTAAAAAATTAATTCATTATCACCTGCTAATTCTAGTGGATAAGCACCATTTTCTGCAGTAGACATTTCACGAATTTCTCTTGTCATTTGTTCTATGCCTTTTTGTGCTTGTCTAATAGCTTCTAGTTGTTCTTGACCAAAGCTAGATGATTTATAAGTTTTTATAATAAGATTATTCCAGGCAATCACTATGATAGCAAAAATAGTTACTGCGACTAATATTTCAAGTATGGTTACACCTTTTTGATTGTTTTTTATCTCAGTCATATTTTAGTCAACAATAAGTTTGATAGATTGAGTGGTATTTGGATCAATAGATATAGGTAATGCAGGAACTGACTGTGTCAGTGTAAGACCAGGTTCAGTTATTTGTATGCTGTATGTATCCCATTCAAGGTCTGTTATAGATAATGATCCAGATGCATCTGTGGAATATGTTTTTTCAAATTTTAATTTATCAGGATTTGTATGTGTCAATTTGGTTCCGCTTAGAGTAAAATCAACAAAAGGTGTGGCAGATTCTGTGCCATCATAATTTAATGTACCTGCCCAAACATTTGACTCTCCTTGGCTATAATCAGTCCACGTAGCAATAACTTTTGTACTGTCATATACAACTATGTCTGATAATAGCTGATCAGCGCTTGTTTCAAGGTTTATACGAATTTCATTGGACCAAACATTAGACCCGGTATTATCAGTTTGCAATACATACACATCCTTATCAGAGCTACGATCATCATGCCAACCAATCATAAAGTCGCCCGTAGAAGTAGTATCAATACGCACTGATTCTTGGTTGCTAGATTGAGATTGTGTTGTTATTGTTTGATCTGATGAGAAGACAGCCACACTGCTTGAGGCAATACTTTGGAAAAAAATATCATAATTTCCATTTCTGTTATCAGTCCAGGCAATATGTGTTTTAGCATCACTGTCTTGTGCTATATCATACGAAGATATGTTAGTAGCTAAATTGCTATTTACTTTTATTTCTGATCCCCATTGTGCTGTTCCAGTATTATTAATTTTGTCTATGTATATATCAGTAGAGCCATTGCGATTGTCTAGCCATGATATATAGGCATCGCCAGTTGTATCTATAGCTATATAGGGAAGTGTTTGTGTGTTAGAGCCTGTGTCTGAATTAATTTTGATGTCAGATCCAAGTAGTTTGGTTCCACTGGTATTAACTCTGTTAAAGAATATGTCACCAGAATCATTGCGTTCATCTTGCCAAGTGATGTATAGTTCGTTGTTATAATAGGCAATATCTGGATTTTTTTGATTACTAGAACCTGTATCACTGTTTACTTTTGTAGGTGAGCTCCATTGTACAGTTCCAGATGAGGATATTTTCTGAAGGTATATATCATAGTCTCCACTGGAATTATCAGACCATACTATGTATTGATTGCCTGATGCATCAACTGCTGTGCGTGGTGTCAGAGCTTGTGCTTGTGTTGATGCTTGGACATCATTTGTCCATTGTTTTGTCCCAGCAAAAGTATATTTTTGATTATAATTAGTGAAGTTTATACCATCTCTATAATCTTCCCAAGTTGTGTATACATAGGTGTTGTCTACTGCTAGATGTGGAGCAGATTGATTTTCTTCTGAGTCATCTGTATTGAGCTGAAAGTTGACAGGTAGTGATTGTGAAACTGTGGATATATTTAGTGTACTGACAAGGTCAATAATAAAACTAGCTTCTGTGATTTGGCCCTCTAGTACAGATAGATGATCTTTGACAGGAGTTGTATATGTTGATGTAGCAGCTTCTGTGTAATCAGTGCTATAGCCTGATTTTGAAACAGTTACTTGATATGAAGTGGATGTAGCAGGTGCGCCTGGAATAATAAGTCTGCCAGATGTATCAGAGGTAAGGGAGAGATTGATAGGTGGATCAACTGTGTTGTTTACTACATCTACAGTAGCTTCATTAACTGGCAAGCCGTTTGCGTCAAGTGTATTGATGATTAATGTACCACCACCAGCTGTTGTTTCTATTCCAGGTGGTGCAATATCTGTGATTAAAAATAATTCTTTAGTGCCATTACTACCAGTCCAAGACACAGTTACCTTTACACGTTTATAATCTGTGTTCAATGTGTCAGATGATGAATTACTAGATGGAAATGGATCATTTAATATATATACTTCATCAAACGCACCATCGCCATTTTGGTTAGATAAGCTACTCTGATTAGCAAGATAGATTCCAGTACATCCAACTGGTGCGTCTATAGTTGTGCTGTTACTTGTTGCAACCTCTACTCCATTGATGAATGTAGATACAGTGTCATCGGAATCATCAAAAGCTATTTCTATTAGCGTCCAATAATTTTTATTCCAAGGAAGTGATATAGATTCTAAGCTTACGTTATTAGCAGATGTGCCGTAGTTGAATATTAATTTTTCATTTGTATCTCTAATAACTTCAAAATTCCCATCAGAACAACCAGAGGCTTTTATAAAATAATCATCGCTTGAGCTAACGCCGTTTTTTCTAGGTCGAAACCAAAAAGCCAATCTACCATTGGCAAAATCTATATTACTGCCTGCAGGAAGCAATGCATAGTCATTATCACTGCCACTATTGCTAAAATTAAGACTGGAGTTTTTTACACCTGGATCTAGAGAGGTGTAGTCACCGCCTAATGTAATAGTACCAGATCCTATTTGGGGAGATTGAGATGAACTTGTAGAATCCATATTCCAATAAAAAGTTACCTGAGGATTACTGGATGAATATGGGTTTGATTGGTTGTATCCCCAAATTTCATATTTGTAAGATTTGTTTAGAATATACAATTCATCAATAACGCCATTTACACTTTCACTGCTGTCACCACGATTGCCAATATTTAATTGATCTATAATAGCTGGAGCAGGTGAGTCAGTTTCTGATATACCCACAGGTACTCCGTCGCGCCAAATTTGTCTATAAGCTGTTCCTTCCCATGCAGCTTCTATAAAATACCATTGACCTGCGTTCCAAGTTAATGTAGGAGAGCTGACAGATGTTCCACCAAAACTGAATTGTAGTTTTTGGTTGCTTTTTCTCCTAACAAAAAAATATCCAGAAGTTGTTTCTACATCTACTAATCGTTCTGAAGATCCGCCACCTGATGAATTGGGTTTGTACCATATACCAATTCTACCTTGAGAAGTATTTATATTACCTGTAGCTGTTGTAATGATTTTGTCACCACTTACCATACTAATGCCATTACCTTGATAACCAGTGCCTACACTAGTGCCAGTAAAGGTAAGTGTTCCAGATCCGACATTTGGAGTTTCTCCAGCTGTATTTGATTCCATATCCCAATAATATAACAAATCATCATTGCTAGCATTATAAATAGATCCGCTACTACCTGTGGTACTAATTAGTCCGTCAAAAGGATCGTCTATATAGATTATTTCTGTTTTGATGTTGAATTCAATATTGTTACGAGTTGTTGTGGCATTTTGTTCTAGATTGCCTGCAGGAATACCACCAATAGATCCTATATCGTTGTATGGCAAATTTCTAATCATTTCTATTTTTTCATTAGCCAGAGCAATGGCTGTTACTTGGGCTTTTTGATCTGCGTTAATTCTTAAAAATAAAATAGTCATTTGTGTAATACCTACGACACCTAAAACCATAATGCCTAAAACAACTATTATTTCCAATAGCGTAAAACCATTATTATTTTTGCGTAAATTTTTATAATGCATTACACAGCTTGAGTTAGGGAGTATATAGGCATGATAACAGCAACTGCAACTGCGCCAACACCAAGTCCTAGCAATAAAATAAGAATAGGTTCGATTATTGAAGAAAAATTTGCCATTGTTTCAGTCACGTCTTCTTCATAGAATTGAGCAAGGTTTTCTAGTATAGTGTCAAGCGAGCCACTATCTTCTCCAACTGCAACCATTTGTGTAATAAGAGGAGGGAATAGTTCTTCATTTTGTGTTAGAGTTGATGTGATGGTACTGCCTTTTTTTAGATTTTCAGATGCTATTCCTACTACCCCTCTGTAATAATAATTGCCTAGTGTTTTTGAAGTTATAGTAAAACTTTTTACAATAGGTATATCTGTTTTAAGTAAAGAGCTTAAAGTTCTGGCAAAGCGAGCTAGATTGATTTTTTTAATAATGGGAGCCATAATAGGTGCTTTGATCAATATTTTATGCCATATTTTTTTACCTATTTTAGTTTTAATTCCTCTAAAAAAACCAACAATCAATAATATACTTACAATTCCTACAGCAAGACCATTGTTAATCATAAAATTACTAATAGCTATCAAAACTCTGGTTGGTAGTGGCAGGTCTATATTTGCTTCAGTAAATAATACTGTTATTTTTGGAATAACAAAAGTAACCACAACAATCATGACACCAATCATAGCCATGATAACAATACTTGGATACATCATAGCTCCTTTGACTTTGCTTTTTATGTCATGATCTTTTTTCATCTGTATTCTAAGTTCCATGAGAGTGTTTTCAAGTTGTCCTGATATTTCACCAGCTTCAATCATGTTAATAAATAATTCACCAAAAACATTGCTGTGTTTTTTTAGACTTTCTGCAAAGCTAGTTCCTTTTTCTACATTACTTTGAATATCTTTTAAAATCAGTTGAAAACGCAGGTTGGTAGTTTGTTTTGATAATGTTTCTAATCCAGTTGATAGAGAGATGCCAGAACGTAACATTACTTGTAGATTTTGGGTGAAAAACATTTTTTCTTCCAAAGGAATCGTACCTATACTTTTTAATTTCTCTATAAGACCATTTAAGGATGTTATTTTTTTCTTTGCGCCTTTTTGAAATTCACTGGATGTAAGCAACAACCCTTCTTTTTTTAGTTGTGTGGCTAGCTCAATTTCTGAGTCTACCTCTGCTTTTCCTGTAATTAAATTTCCTTCTTTGTCTCTGGCTGTATAAGAATAAGACATAGTTATAGAATGTTATTGTTTAGATACGCGTAATATTTCTTCAATGGTTGTAATGCCATTTTTTGCTTTGATAAAACCATCTTCAATCATAGTTAACATATTTTGTTCTTTAGCTGCTTGATTGAGTTCTGCTACAGATGCTTTTTTCATAATTAATTTGGATATTTTTTCTGTTATTTCCAATACTTCATAAATACCAATTCTGCCTTTGTATCCTGTGTTATTGCATTTTTTACAGCCTTTACCTTTATAAAAAAGTAATTTTTCCAAGGCAGCATGTTGGTCACTGACAATATCTTTTTTAGTCAGTGTTTCTATTATTTTTTCCATTTCAAATTGCCCTTCCAAATCTTTTATTATCTCCGGGGTTAGGTTGTAGCTAGTAATGCATTCTTGGCAAATTTTTCTAACCAAACGTTGGGCAATGATTACATTGGTAGTTGATGCCACAAGAAAAGCAGCAATGCCCATATCTAAAAGTCTGGGAATGGTAGCAGCTGCACTATTGGTGTGTAATGTTGATAAAACCAAATGACCAGTCATAGCAGCGTGGATGGCAATTTCTGCTGTTTCTAAATCACGAATTTCTCCCACCATAATAATATCTGGATCTTGACGCAATAAACTACGCAATCCAGCTGCGAATGTAAAGTTAATTTTCGGGTTAATTTGACTTTGGTTAATTCTTTGCATTCTATATTCAATCGGATCTTCTACAGTTGCAATATTTACTTCTGGTGAATTTAAAATATTTAGTATCGTGTATAGAGTTGTTGTTTTACCAGATCCAGTTGGTCCGGTAACCAGTAGCATACCATGTGGTTTTTTGATATTGGTTTTTATAATTTCTAGAGCGCTTTTTTGAAACCCTAAATCTTCCAGTCCTAATATTTGTCCAGATTCATTAAGAAGACGTAGTACTATTTTTTCTCCGTCATATACAGGTATAAAAGATACACGAAATGCTACTTTGTATGACTCATTTTCTATTTTAAAACGACCATCCTGAGGCAATCTGTGTTCATCTAGTTTTAGGTCAGCAAGAATTTTGATACGTGCAATAATGCCAGTTTGAGCAGATTTTGGCAAAGTCATAACATCTCGTAAAATACCATCTATTCTGTATCGTACTATAACGTTTTTTTCTAAAGGTTCTATATGTATATCGGATGCATTTTCATAAATTGCATATTCTAGCAATGTGTCCACTATACGTATAACAGGTAAGTCTTCTGCTAATTCTTTTAAGTCTTTGTTTCCATCAAACTCTGATTCGTCTGGTATGTCCTTGTCTTTTTTTGTAATGTCTTTGAATTCTGCTTCTAAACTTTTTTGGTATTGTTTAAGAGCTTCTTCTAGAGCGCTAGGAGTGGTGAGGTATATTTCTAATTTTTTATCAGTAGTTTTTTGTAAAAAATCTTGTAATTGAATGTCATTTGGTTCTAGAGTTGCAATTTTTATAGTATTATCTGTTGAGTCAAAGCAAACTGTATGGTGGGTTTGTGCTAGTGGTTCAGGTAGAGTAAATAATATGTCTTTTCTAATGGGAATTTCTTTGAGATTGACAAAAGGTATGTTGTCTTTTTGGGCAGCAAGCTGGTATAGAGATTCTTCTGTAATAATTTTTTTACCAAATAAAAAATCCTCCAAAGATTGTTTGTTTTTTTTGGCTTGTTTTTTTAGTGATTCAAATTCCTCTTCAGTTGTCAGTTGTTGATTAAGAAGAATTGATTTGATTGTTTTTGTATTGAGCATGGGATAAGCATCAATTTCTTTTTTATTATATCATAAAAGTAGTTAGATGGGTATGATTTTGTTTTTTTGTGTAAAGTGGAATAGAGAGTTGTTCTGTGTTATTATTATTCTATAGTACTGAAGAAGTTTTTAGCCAGATTATAATTTTATGAAAAAGCTTATTAAAAAATTAACCAGTCAAGTTCTGTGGCAGGACAAGGTTATGTCAGTAGGTATTATTATTTCTTTTATCATTGTATTGACAACTTGGCTTTTAGCAGCTCAGTCTGAATTAGAAGGTAATTTTACTCCTTGGCATTATACAGTTTATTTTGGTATTGATAGAGTTGGTCCGTGGTGGTATGTTCTTGCGTACCCTTTATTTAGTAGTATAATCTTTATAGCAAATATTGTTGCTGCGATTTTACTTTATTTTCAAAGAAGATTATTTAGCTATGTGATTGTTAGTACAACAATAGTATCATTATTGTTTGTATTGATGTATGTATTAAGTCTTGTAATTTTTGTTTTGTAATTTTTTTAAATTTATGGATTATTTAGCATTAGTCAAAATAGGAACTTTAACAGCTTTGTCATTTATTTTAGCAATGAGCTGGACACCAGTGTTATCTCATTTTTTATATAAATATAAATTAGGTAAAAACATTCGTTCTTCAGGTTCTACTCCTATTTTTTCAAAAATGCATGCTCAAAAATCTGGCACACCAACTATGGGTGGTGTTTTAGTTTGGTTAACTGCAATAGTAATCACTTTGTTTATTTTTGCAGCTTGGAGAATTTGGGAAACTGAATGGTTGAGATTTTTTAACTTTTTTTCACGTTCTGAAACATGGTTGCCACTTGGGGCTATGTTTATGGCTGCTTTAATTGGTTTGGTAGATGATTATTTTACAGTTACTAATAAGGGCGTGAGTGGTGGAGGTTTGAGCATTCCTTATAGACTTGGATTATACGCAGTAATTGCTATTATTGGAGCTTATTGGTTTTATGTAAAATTAAGTTGGGATACAATACATATTCCTTTTATTGGGGATTATTCCATAGGTTTTTGGTATATACCTTTGTTTATTTTTGTTATTGTAGCTACTAGTTTTTCAGTTAATGAAACAGATGGTTTGGATGGATTAGCAGGAGGAGTATTAATTACAATGTTTGGTGCTTATGGAGCTATTGCTTTTGTGCAGGGAAGATATGATTTAGCAACACTATGCGGTGTAATCACTGGGGCGTTGTTAGCTTTTTTATGGTTTAACATAAACCCTGCTAGATTTTTTATGGGAGATACGGGTGCTATGGGTCTGGGTATCACACTTGGTACTGTAGCCATGCTTACTAATACAGTTTTCTTTTTGCCTATTATTGGCATTGTGCTAGTTGTAGAGACATTGTCAGTTATTATTCAGCTGGTTTCAAAGAAATTTCGTAAGAAAAAAGTGTTTTTAGTAGCTCCAATACACCATCATTTTGAAGCTCTTGGATGGCCAGAAACAAAAGTTGTTATGAGATTTTGGGTTGTGTCTGGGGTGGCTGCTACTCTTGGCTTTATTTTGTTTTTACTTGATTATGGTTTGACAAAATTTTAAATACAATATTTATGCATATTCTTACAAATCAAGAGCGTAGAAAATTAGCTCAAGAATGGAAAAGAAAAACAAAAGGCAAAGATCCTTCTGATCCAAATGTTGAGATTGATTGGCATAATCAAAATACAGGTCAATATTTATCAGACGTTATTTTTGCTGCTAATGATGGCATCATTACAACTTTTGCAGTTGTAGCTGGTGTGGCTGGCGCAGGATTGACTCCGATAGTGGTTATAATATTAGGAGTAGCCAATTTATTAGCAGATGGTGCTAGTATGGGATTGGGAAATTATTTAGGAAAAAAATCTGAAAAAGGTTTTATTAGGCAATTGAAAAAAAAGGAGGCTTGGGAAATAGAAAAAATTCCTGAAAAAGAAAAGCAGGAAATAAGAGATATTTTTCATGATAAGGGATTTAGAGATGAGGACTTGGATAGAGCTGTAGAGATTATAACAAGCAATAAGAAAGTTTGGATAGACACAATGCTAAAAGACGAGCTGGGTGTTATTGATGATGACGATGATTCGCCTTATAGTCATGGTATTGTAACTTTTATTTCTTTTGTTATAGCAGGCGTGTTGCCACTTTTGCCGTATTTTATTAAATCTTTGGATAATGTTTTTATCTGGTCTATTGTTACTACTTTTGTTTCATTGTATATAATTGGTGCATTGCGCTATAAACTTTCTGATTGTAAATGGTGGATAGCTGGGTTTGAGATGATGTTTGTTGGCGGTATCGCAGCCTTTATAGCATATGGTGTGGGAGCATTTTTATCAAGGTTTATTTAAGAGTATGAATATTAACACAAGCTGGTTTCAAGATAAGAAAATTACAGTTATGGGATTGGGTCTGCATGGCGGTGGCTTAGCTGTTAGTCAGTGGTTACTTAGACATGGAGCAGAAGTGATTGTTACAGATATGAAATCTGCTGAAGAGTTACAAGAATCTTTAGATAAATTAAAACAAACAGCTCAAGAGATAGATGCAAAAGATAAATTATTATTAAAATTAAATGGACATAGTGATGAAGATTTTTCTAGCGTTGATATGGTTGTGAAAAATCCAGGTGTACGACAAACATCTTCTTTTTTGAAAATTGCCAGAGAACATAATATTCCAGTTGTAAATGAAGCTAGTTTATTTATGCAACTTGTAAGAGTTCCAGTTATTGGCATTACAGGATCAAAAGGTAAGTCAACTACCACTGCTTTGATTGGTAGTATTTTAGAAAAAAAATATCCAAAAACATTAGTTGCTGGCAACATTAGAACTACTCCATTATTTACTATTGCTGATGACGTTTTTGCAGAAAATTCTAGTATACCTTTTGTTGTAGTTGAGCTTTCTTCGTGGCATTTAGATGATTTTCAAGAAATAAAAATAAGTCCAAGTATGGCTGTGATAACAAATTTATTTCCTGAACATTTAAATAGCTATGATTCTTTTGATAAGTACATTGAGTCTAAGTTTAATATAATACGTTTTCAAAAAACTAATGACGTTGCTATTTTGAATTTTGATGATTCAAAGTTGAAAAGTTATGGAAGGGGGTTGAATCAGAAAGTTATATGGTTTTCTACTGAATCAGCAGTGCCTTATGGTATACAGATTATTGACAGTGAAATTGTTTGGCATGAACAAAATAATAGCGTTGTTTTAGGAGAGTTAAATACTAAGCTACATGGCAAACACAATAAGTCAAATATTGCAGCTGCAATTTGTGCTACAAAAGTAAAAGGTGTTGGAATTGATGATATTATGATAGGTATTAGTGAATTTTCTACTTTAACAGGTCGTATGGAATATGTAGGAAATATAAAAAATCGTGATTGGTACAATGATACAACAGCTACCGCGCCAGTTGCTGTTGAGGTAACTTTGCAAAGTTTTCAAGACAAAATAGTTTTGATTGCTGGTGGTTCAGATAAAAAATCTCCTGTTGATGCACTGGCTCAAGAAATTATTAAGTCAGTTTCACAGCTTATTTTATTACCCGGTGATGGTACAGATAAGTTAGTGCAGGTTTTGGAGAAAAATGGTTTTACTCAGTTTATAAAGGTAGAAACAATGCAAGAAGCAGTTGAGAAAGCTTTATCTAATTCTGCTCCAGGGCAATCTATTGTATTGTCACCAGGGTTTGCGAGTTTTGCAACGTTTGCTCATGAATATGAACGCGGTACTGTGTTTGTTAAAACTGTGAAAAGTTTATCGGAGTAATAATTATATAATATTTTTTTAATGCCTAGGAATAAAATTTCTATAAAAAAACGTATCACACGTTTTATAAAAAATTTTTTTTCAAATGAGGAACGCAGATATCCTGATATGGTTTTTGCAGGTGTAGCTGGTTTATTGTTGATAATAGGTTTGATTATTCTAGCTTCTGCATCTTCGGTTGTAGGTTTGAAAGATTTTAATGATTCTTATTTTTTTCTCAAACAGCAGTTATTGCAAGGAGTGTTATTAGGCGCTGTTGGCGGGTTGATTGCTTTTAATATTTCTATTACTTGGTTGAAAAAATGGTCTTTTAGAATGTTTCTTGCTTCACTGGTATTATTAATATTGGTTTTAGTGCCTCAGTTTGGTGATGCTCGTTTGGGAGCTAGTCGTTGGTTGAATTTAGGTCCATTATCTTTTCAGCCTTCAGAAGTTGTAAAATTTACATTTATTTTGTATTTAGCAGCATGGCTGAACAAGCAAAGTGAGTTAATCAAAAGTTTTAAACAAACATTTCTTCCGTTTGTAATTGTTTTGGCAGTCGTAGGTTTGTTGTTGATATTACAACCAGATATGGGTACTATGGGAATTTTTGTTTTTATTGCTTTGACTATGTATTTTGTGGCTGGCGGGAATTTGGCTCATTTAGCATTGTTGGGAATGGGTGGTATAGGTGCTGTTTGGATGTTGATTAAAGCTGCGCCATATAGAGCAGCGCGTCTGACAACATTTCTCAATCCAGAGCTAGATCCTCAAGGACTTGGTTATCATATTAATCAAGCGTTTTTAGCTATAGGTTCAGGTGGTATTTTAGGAAGAGGATTAGGGTATTCACGACAAAAATTTCAATATTTACCCGAGGTGTATGGTGATTCAATTTTTGCTGTGATGGCAGAAGAATTTGGTTTTATAATGACTGTGGTAGTTTTGTTTTCTTTTATATATTTTTTCTTGCGGGGATTTTCTATTGCCAAGCGTGTTCCTGATTTTTATAGTTCATTAGTTGTAACTGGTTTGATGTCTTGGTGGGCTTGGCAAACTATGATAAATATTGGAGCTATGGTTGGTCTTTTGCCACTCACAGGTGTTCCATGGCCATTTGTGTCATATGGTTCAACTGCATTGGCTATAAATCTGACTGGTTTGGGGCTAGTGTTGAATATTTCTAGATTTAGAAAAAGGTCATAGTTTATATTTGTTAAATATTCATATGCCCACTTTTTTAGTAAAGGGCGGATTTTTCTATTGACAAAAATATTTAAAAATGCTATAGTATTTTTTATTATAATGCACGTTTACATAACCATATAAGGAGTTTTTATGTATTTGATTAAGGATTTTTTCGCAGGGATGTTAATTTTTATTTTTGGTTTTGTTTATTTTTCTTGTGTTGCATACAAGAAAATAACATTAAAACTCAAAGGAGGTTAGTATGAAGGCTGTTGTTGTGTTATTCGGATTGTTATCAGGAGCTGTTGGATTTTTTCTTACTCGCTCTAAAAAGAAAATAAACAAGGTCAAAACCATTAGCGACGTGCGTCAGCGTTGCTATTAACTAAAAACAAAGGAGATTCAATGAATCGAATTTTAATTGTGGATGACGAATATGTCATTCGTGAATCCTTATCTGATTTTTTTTCTTTTGTTTTGTCCATTGATGTACAGGTGGCGGAAAATGGTCAAGAGGCTTGGGAGATTTTTCAGGATAAGAATTTTGATTTAATTTTGACTGATATTGATATGCCGGAAATGAATGGCATTGAATTGGTTAAAAAAATAAATCAGCTCAATCCGCATCAAAACGTCATTATGATGTCTGGACGGGATCATAGCGATGAGGTTAATCTTTTGTTAAAGCAAGGGATTGTTAACGGATTTCTGGCTAAGCCTTTTAATCTGGTTGATTTGAAAAATTATTTAACTTCAATGTCAGCTTAAAGGAGATTAATTCATGTTTGAGAGACGAGTAAAAAAAATTCAGCGGGAAAATCGTCGAGATCGTCGCGTATGTTCAACGCGTGATTTTGTACCTGGAACAGTTATCCTTAACATACACGGAGAAAGAGGGCAGTTTGCTGATATTTTCAGTGATACTGCATTGTACTGTTTCGGATTCAAGTCTGTGAACAAACAACCGTATGCGATTTGTTGCTATCGTAGCGACGAAGAACAAGTGCGGTTTTTGATTCCGCGACGGTACATTAATTAAAATTTTTAAGCCGGCGCCATTAATTAAGGTGTCGGTTTTTTCTTTGGCTAAAAATATAATAATTAGCACTCTTGACATGAGAGTGCTAATTTTGATATTATATAGATACTTAAGTTAAGTAAAGGAAAAATGCTTACAGATAGACAACAAAAAATTTTAAAATTGATTGTGGATAACTACATAGAACATGCTCAAGCTATTAGTTCAGATGCTTTGGTTGAGGCTTTGGATGTATCTTCGGCTACGATTCGTAATGAAATGTATGATATGACTGCTAGTGGATTTTTGATACAACCTCACACATCTGCCGGGCGCATTCCTTCAGAAAAAGGTTGGCAGTATTATGTAGAGTCATTTATGACAACTAATAAAAAATTGTCTAAAAAAGAACGTAGTGAACTTGAGTATATTATAAATTCAACACAAGATAATAGGGACAAAAGCAAACAAATAGCAAAGTTACTAGCTCGGTTGGCTAATGCGGCTATTATGATTGCTTACAAGCCACGTGATATGTATTATACTGGTTTGACTAATCTTTTTTCTCAACCTGAATTCCAAGAGTTACAATCCGTTGTAAACATTTCTAAAGTAATAGATCGTCTAGATGATGTTATGTTGACAATTTTTGATTCAATAGATGATGTGGGTGTGGCAGTTGGACAAGAAAATCCATTCAGCCCTGAATGTTCTGTAGTTATTGGCTCTATCGATGTTAAAGATGAAAAATGGGTGATGGGAATTTTAGGACCAATGCGAATGAATTATGATTATAATTTTGCTCTTATTAAAACAGTACGTGAATTGTTAACCAAATAATCTATGTCAAAACAAAAGAAAACAGAAAACAACAAACAAAAATTAACTCAAAGCAAATCAACAAAAAAGAAATTAAGTAAAATAGAGGAATTAGAGCTTAAAGGTCAAGAATATTTACAAGGCTGGAAACGTGCTCAGGCAGATTATCAAAATCTAAAAAAAGAATCATTGGCAGAAAAGGCTAGTCTATCACATTATATAAAAGCTGAAGTATTAAGAGATTTGTTTCCAGTATTGAATAATTATAAATTAGCTACAGAGCATATTCCTGAAGAAATGCGTAAAGAAGCTTGGGTGCAAGGATTTATTCATTTACAGGCACAGTTTGATAAGTTTTTTACAGATTTAGGTGTAGAAAAAATATCAGTAGAAGGAAAAGAGTTTGACGTTGCCACAATGGAAGCAGTGGAACAAAGAGAAAGTGATGAACATGGTAGTAATATAGTTATACAAGAATTACGTCCTGGGTATAAGTTGGGAGATGAAGTGATATATCCAGCCCAGGTAGTTGTAGCAAAATAATTTAGATATTTTTAGTAGATAAAATTATTTTATACAAATTATTAATTATTAATCTATAAACATATGGCACTTATAAAATGGACACCTTCATTTCTTGAGCAATTGGATGAATTTGATGATATTTTCAATCACATGTCTCCATTGTCACAAAATTTACCAAGTGTTTATCCAGCATTGGATATTTATCAAGATGATAAGAATATTATTGTAGAAGCGCAATTGGCAGGGGTTGAACCAAAAAATGTTGAATTATCTGTGAAAAATGATGTTTTGGTTATAAAAGGCACTATTGAGAAAAAAACAGAAATAGACGAACAAAACTATTATCGCAAAGAAATTCGTTCAGGTAATTTCAACAGGTCAGTAGCATTGCCTGCCACTGTGATAGCAGATAAGGCAGAGGCATTATATGAAAATGGTGTTTTAAAAATTACAATTCCAAAAGAGAAAAAAGAACAAAAAAAAGAAATTAAAATAAAATTAGCTAATAAAAAATAACCATGCATAATAATTCTCATAATCCATTTGAAAATTTTAATTACAAATTAGTATCTAGATGTCCTATGTGTTCTGCCTCTGCCAGTAGAGCTCAGGTAGAAATGCTAGACAGTAATCCAGATGGTAGTCTGATGTTATATTCTCGTTGTGGGGGATGTGGTGTTGGCTTGATCGCTTGTTTATCAGCAGTGCAGGGCGGTATGTATGGCGCAGCTGTGTTGACTGATTTACAAAAAAACGAAGTGCGTCATTTTGCCGAAGAGACACCGCTTACTGCTGATGAGGTTATGGATTATGTCAAAGATCTAAAAACGCATAAGAAGTATAAAAAATAGGGTTTAGAGTTTTTGTTTGTTTTACGAAAAAGAAATAAAAACTGTGTATCGTATAACACAATAAAAATATTATTAAAAAAATTAAAAAAAGAAAAATATGTCAAAAATATTAGGAATTGATTTAGGTACCACCAATTCAGCAATGGCAATCATTGAAGGTGGTGAACCAAAAATATTAGAAAATAAAGAAGGTAATAGAACCACACCTTCTATAGTGGCAGAGTCTAAGACAGGGGAGAAATTAGTTGGACAATCTGCAAAACGTCAAGCAGTAACCAATCCTGAGAATACTTTATTTTCAGTTAAAAGATTGATTGGTCACAGATTTGATGATCCTGAGATTGAAGAAACCAAAAAACTTGTTCCTTATTCTATTATTAAAGATAGTAAAAATAATGGAGTTAAGGTTGTGATGGCTGGTAAGGAATATACTCCACCAGAGATTTCTGCTATGATTTTACGCAAGTTAAAAGAAGACGCAGAGAGTAAATTAGGAGAAAAGATTGAAGAAGCAGTTATTACAGTGCCGGCTTATTTTGACGATGCGCAACGTCAAGCAACCAAAGATGCAGGTGAAATCGCAGGTTTGAAAGTTCGTCGTATTATTAACGAGCCAACTGCTGCTGCGTTTGCTTATGGATTCAATAAATCAAAAAAAGACCAAAAAATCGCTGTATATGACTTGGGTGGAGGTACATTTGATGTTTCTATTTTGGAAATTGATTTTTCTGAAGATGGTGAAAATACTGTAGAGGTAAAAGCTACCAATGGCGATACCCATCTAGGTGGTGATGATTTTGACCAGGTATTGATTAATTGGATTATTGATGAGTTTAATAAAGATCAAGGTATTGATTTATCAAAGGATCCGCTAGCTTTACAACGTATCAAAGAGTCAGCAGAAAAAGCAAAAATAGAATTATCAACAGCTACAGAAACAGAAATTAATCAGCCATTTATTACATCAGGTGAGTCAGGACCTAAACATTTGTTACTAAAATTAACCAGAGCTAAACTAGAAGAATTGGTTGATGATCTGGTTGCAAAAACTTTGAAGCCGTGTGAGCTGGCTTTGAAAGATTCTGGTTTTTCTAAATCAGATATTGATGAAGTGATTCTTGTAGGTGGTATGACTCGTATGCCTTTGGTTCAGAAAAAGGTGGAAGAATTTTTTGGTAAAAAACCAAATATGAGTGTAAATCCTGATGAAGTTGTAGCAATGGGCGCTGCAGTGCAGGCTGGTGTATTCCAAGGTGATGTAAAAGATGTATTGCTTCTAGATGTTACTCCTTTGTCACTTGGTTTAGAAACTCTAGGTGGTGTAATGACTAAATTGATTGAAAAAAATACAACTATTCCAACTTCAAAAACACAAGTTTTCTCAACCGCAGCTGATAACCAGCCGTCAGTAGAGATTCATGTTTTGCAAGGTGAGCGTGAAATGGCAACAGATAACAAAACTCTTGGTCGTTTTATCTTAGATGGTATTCCACCAGCGCCACGTGGCGTTCCTCAGATTGAAGTTATGTTTGATATTGACGCAAATGGTATTCTACATGTTTCTGCTAAGGATAAGGCAACTGGCAAAGAACAAAAAATCACTATCACAGCTTCTTCTGGATTGAGTGAAGAAGAGATTGAAAAAATGAAAAAAGAAGCCGAAGCACATGCTGAAGAAGATAAGAAAAAACGTGAGCTGATTGATGTTAAAAATCAAGCAGATAGTGTTGTATATCAAACAGAAAAATTAATGTCAGAGAATAAAGATAAATTACCAGAAGATTTAGCTAAAGAGGTGGAAGAGAAATTAAAAGCAGTCAAAGATACTAAAGATGGTGAGGATGCAGAAGCTATTAAAAAAGCTTTAGAAGAACTAAATGCATCAGCTATGAAAATGGGTGAGCATATGTACAAACCAGAAGAGGGAAGCGCAGAAGGAGCTCCAGCTGAAGGTGAAAAGAAATCATCTTCCGAAGGGGAAGAAGACGGGCCTGTAGAAGCGGAGTATGAAGAAGTAAAAAATGATGATGAAAAAAAAGAAGATAAAAAATAATATTTATAAATAACTAAATTGTAAATTATGTCCAATCAACCACAAAGTAATGAGATTCAAATCAAAGCACAGGATAGTGAGCTCAAAGGTTCTTATTCTAATGCTGTGCAAGTTACTCATAATAAAGAGGAATTTATTCTAGATTTTATGAATATTTTTCCTTGGCAAAAGCTTGGACTGCTTATAAGTCGTATTATTTTATCACCGTCTCATGCTAAAAGATTGGCAGGAGCTTTGCAAGAAAATGTAAAAAAATACGAAGAGCAACATGGAGTTATTGAACTAGGCAATGATCAGTTTAATAAGCCAGTTGGTTTCAAAACTGAGTAATTGTTTCTGTTATGTTGACATAAGGAATGCTATTTCTAGTGTTCCTTATGTTTCATAAAGAAATAAAATTTTATGTCAAAAGATTATTACAAAATATTAGGAGTAGATAAATCAGCTACTCAAGATGAAATAAAAAAAGCTTTCCGAAGAGCAGCTCATAAACATCATCCAGATAAAAACAATGGTGATGAAGCAAAGTTCAAAGAGGTCAATGAGGCTTATCAAGTTTTGGGTGATGAAAAAAAACGCAAGCAGTATGACCAGTTTGGCAGTAATTTTGATCAAGCTGGTTTTGCAGGTGGTAATCCATTTTCTGGCTTTGGTGGTTTTCAGGGCGCGCAAGGTTTTTCTGACGTGGATATTGATGAGATTTTTGGTGATTTTTTTGGTGGATTCCGACAGCAACGTCGCAGTGGTGTAAAGCAAAATAATCGTGGACGCGATTTAGAAATAAATATGCGGGTTAGTTTTAAGGAAGCAGTTTTGGGAACGAAAAAAAATATTAAACTAAACAAAAATATCGCATGTGATACTTGTGCAGGTACAGGCGCAAAAAAAGGCACATCACCTGTGACTTGTTCAACCTGTAATGGCACAGGTCAGGTATCACAAGTTCGCCAGTCATTTTTGGGGCAAATTCAAACTCAAGTTGTCTGTCCAGAATGTTCAGGTCAAGGAAAAATTATAAAAGATAAATGTAGTGATTGTGCAGGATCTGGAGTGAAGACAAAAGAATCTAACATAGAGATAAGCATTCCAGGTGGAGTAGAGACAGGACATAGACTTCGTATGACCGGAGCTGGAGATGCTGGTAAAAATGGTGGTCAAGCTGGAGATTTGTATGTGCATGTAGTAGTTGAAAACAACACTGATTTTAAACGTAAAGAAGAAACTATTTATTCTGAACAGACTATACCATTTACTACAGCAGTTTTAGGAGGTAAAGTAAATATTCGGGTTATTGATGGGGAAGTGAGTTTAAAGATTCCAAGCGGAACCAGATCAGGTGAGCAGTTTAGTTTGCGTAATAAAGGCGCAATGAAGCTAGGCACAACACGGCGCGGAAATCATATTGTAACTATTCAAGTAGCAGTTCCTAAGAAGTTGACTTATGAACAAAAAAAGATTATAAAGAAACTAGCTCAAGAGGGATTATAAAATTATATGGAGAAAAATAATTTTGAAAAGAAAAAGATATTAAAAAGAGAAAAGTTTGATGATACTTTTGATTGTGATATATGTCAGGATCAAGGTTGTCAAAATTGCCAAGGAGAGTATAGACAAGATAATGATATTTTAACAAAGGAACAGATAGATGCTATAAGGATAAAAGAAAAGCAAGAAAAAGAAAAGAAAAAGATAGTGGATGATGGATTGAGTTTTATTTGTGAGTATTGTCAAGATGCAGAAGGTGGTTGTCCGCAGTGTGGATTTGGTTCAAAACAACGTCGAGCACGTGGTAAGTAATATTATAAAAATAAGGCTGATTATCAGCCTTATTTTTTGTTTAGAATATTTTTTATAGTTTCAAAATCTTTTGTCTGCATAAGTTCTGCGCGCATTTTCTTAGCTTCGGGCCAACCTTTTATATACCAGCTCAAATGCTTGCGTAGTTCTATTACACCTCTTTCACCTTTTTCTATGAAAGCCAGTTGGGCGTGTTCGAGAATAATTTGTTTTATTTCATCACGGGTTGGTTTGTGATACGTGTTAGTTTGTAAATAATCTTTGATTTGTTGGAATAGCCATGGCTGTCCCCAAGCACCACGAGCTAGTCCCAGTCCATCAGCTTCTGTGGCTTCTAGTAACTCTTTGGCAATTTCTGGATTATAAATACCACCATTATGCAGTAGTATACCATTATAAATTTGGCGTAATTTTTTTACAATATCCACTTGTGGATAGCCATCAAAAGGTCTTTCATAACTTCTAGCATGGATCATAATAGCTGCAATATCTAGTCCAGATAGAGCAGATACAAATTCAATTGCTGTTACAGAATCTATATCTTCTGCAATTCCACAATCTGTAGGATCTGATACATCTGGTATAGATGTGTTGCGAGTTTTTTTGGCTGAGGTTTGTTCTCTGGATATACTGGATCTGATTTTGATAGATACGGGAATGTTTACAGCTTCAATAGTGGCTTGGACAATATCGTGGCATAGTTCTGGATTGCGCATTAGCGATACTCCGCCACCATGCTTGACTACCTTATAAGCTGGACAGCCAAAATTAATATCCACTCCATCAAAACCTAAGTTTTCACACACTTTGGCTGCTTTGGCCATGTGTTCTGGTTTGTTTCCAAAAATTTGGACAACTACTGGTTTTTCTGATTCTTGAAAACGAATCATTTCAAAGGTTTTTTTAGATTCATAGATAAGTGCATCTGATGAGGCGAATTCAGTATAGATTACATCTGCGCCAAATTTTTTGCACATACCACGAAAAGCAATATCAGTTACACCCGCCATAGGAGCGAGTGCTAGAATTGGTTTATCTAATTGTTGCCAAAAATTTTTCATGCTTGGATTATAGCGGACTTTTGATATTTTTCAAACTAGGATTGGTGACTTGGGTGTATATTTGAGTTGTGCGTATATTGGCATGACCTAGTAATTCTTGTACATATCGCACATCTACACCATTTTCAAGTAGGTGAGTGGCAAAGGAGTGTCTGAGAGAATGAAAAGTGGCTGGTTTTTTTATGCCGGCATCTTTTAGAGCTTTTTTGAAAACCATCTGAAAAGATCTGGTTGTAAGTTTATCACCACGATTTGAATCAAAAATAATATCATTATATGACTTATTGATAATTAAATTTTGTATATCGTGTTTTAGTTTTTCTGATAGTGTGGTTATTCTATCTTTTTTACCTTTGGCATTCTTTATGTGAATAATATTTTCATCTATATCTATATCTTTTACTCTTAGATTTATAATTTCGCTAATTCTTAATCCTCCAGCATAGGATAGAGCGACTGCTAAATGATATTTTTTGTTTTTGATAACTTGTAATATTTTTTCTATTTCTTGGTGGGATAAAACTATTGGTAGTTTTTTGTTTCTTTTGCTAAATTTTATATCAATAGGCTCTGTTGATAATAAAATTTCACGATAAAAAAATTTAATAGAATTAAGTGCAAGATTAATTGTTTGGGGTGATTGACCCTTGTTTACCTTTTTTAATAAGAATGTTTCAACTGCTTCTTTCTTATTTTTGATTTTATTTTTCTTTGCAAATTCTAAATATTGTGTAATATAAAGTAGGTATGATTGTATAGTCTTGGGACTATAGCCTCGCAATTTTAGTGTGTTTTCTGTTTGTTGGAGTAAGTTTTTCATGATAAAATATAAATGTATTAAATATGTGAATATTTTAGCAGTTATTCGTATAATATACAAATTTATACATAAAATTAGTTATTTTATTCGCATAAAAACGAGTTGTGCGCAATTTCGCTCCGCTACATTGCACACAATGCGCGGCGTTATACGCCTGTTATGCTCCGCGAAGCTTCGCACAACAGACGCTTATGCACCGCTTTGCTACATTTTTATTTTCACAAAAGCTAGCGCTTTTGCTAAAATAAAAACGTTGCATAAACGCCGCGCATTAAATGAAATTCAGGTTTGGGCTCAGATGTGCAAAACTTAATAAATTAGTTTTCTTTTTTTAATAATATGAAAAAAATCATGGTCTTAAATAGAAGGAATCAAAAATTATCTGCGCTTTTTCATAAGCCAGCCAATCAAACAAATAAAATAATCATATTTACTCATTCATTCAAAGGAGATAAAGATTATCAGCCTATTATTCGTGAATTTTCTGACCACATTTGTAATGAAGGTTATGCTGTCATTCGTTTTGATTGTTGGGGTTCTGGTGAAAGTGATGGAAAGTTTGAGGATTCCAGCATAACGACACAGATTGAAGATTTAGAAGATATTATTAAATATGTTAAATCGTTGGGATATAATGAAATTTGTTTGATTGGCTTAAGTCTTGGAACAACAGATTCAATTATGGCTTATGATAATTCTATAAAATGTATGGTTTTATGGAGTCCTGTTTTTCAACACGAACATTTGTATGAATCATACAAAGATGAAATCTTACAAAAAGGTTTTATTATCAGAAAAAGAAATTTAACTGGAGAAAAAGTAAAATGTGGAAAAACAATGTGGCAAGATTTCAAAGACATAAAACCATACAAAAAATTACCTGAAATCAATTGTCCTGTTTTAGCCGTAATTGGAAGTGAAGATGGACACATCACGAAAGAAAATGCGCAAGAATTCATGAAAATGATTCCTTCTGAAAACAAACTTGAAGTAATTCAAGGTGGCGACCATGATTTTTTAGTTGAAGAAGCAAAAAAGAAAGCTATTGAACTAACTACTGAATTTATTAAAGTACATCTATAATACATGAACCGCCCAAACCTGAACTTGCTCACTGTCGTTCGCACCACGCTGCGCTCTCACTCCACTGCGTTCCGTTCGGGTCATTTAACAAGGGATACACGGTTCAGCCCTCGGCTCGCCCCTCACCCAAATTTTTCTTCCACTACGTTCCAGAAAAACTTCGTATATCCCTAACGTTATACGCAATTCAAAAAATATTTTTCTTAGATGAATAATGAAGATAGGCTTTCTAAAAAGTGGAATAAATTTGATTTTTTCTTTATTTATAGAGGGGGGTAATATTGTTTTTTCTTCCGCTTCGCTTCAGAAAACGATTTATTTATAAA
>WFTG01000011.1 GCA_015485655.1 Patescibacteria group bacterium
ACATCTCCAATGGTGGCAAATCCGCTCTCCTTCAATTCTCTTTGTACTCGCAACAAATCCGCTGCACGGTATGCCTTCCAAGTATCTTCACCATTCTCCAATTTTGTTTTCTCTTCTTGTATTATCTCTATCTCTTTATGTATATCAGCAAGCAATGTCCTGTCTGAGTCTGTTATATGACCTTTTCTTTGTGAAGTGATGCGAAATTCTTGTCGTTTGCGTTCTGCAAGAGCGGTATTTAGTTTGGAAACATAGCTTCTCATTTCTGCAACTTCACCATAGAATCCGCTATATTTCTC
The DNA here is from genome assembly GCA_015485655.1 of Patescibacteria group bacterium. Classification (GTDB taxonomy): domain Bacteria; phylum Patescibacteriota; class Patescibacteriia; order S139-126; family S139-133; genus S139-133. Next base: position 300 of record WFTG01000011.1, read on the forward strand.
TGCTTTCAATTCTGCCTTTGCTTCACCAAGTCTTCCTTTCGCACTAAAACTGGAAGCTATCTCATCTAGTTCCCGCAACCTCCCCTTTATTTCTTGTATCCTTTTGCTTTCTCGAGATGAACCTTCTCCGGACTTTATCTGTGCCAGAAAGTTCTCACGAGAAAAATCACTTGTTTCTTGTTCCGCAACATCTTCTTTTGCATCTTTCCATGTTTCTCCGCTTGCTTTGAGGGTATTTCTTAAATCTTTTCTCTCTGTAGCTATTTTGTGCCAATTTATATTTTCTTTCATGTTTGTTATGCTTAATCTTTAGAGTGTATCTAAATGCTCTTTGAGTATATCTGAGAGAACCTGTGCCAACTTGGAAGAATCTTTACATATTTGTCCATCTGGTCTGTATTGCTCTTCCACCGGTTTTCCTGAGTCTGTAATTCCCACCGCTGCTATTATTATACCTTTTTGCCTTAGTTTTTTTAAAACTTCCTTCAATCTATCACTATCACTGGAACCGCCATCTGAAGTTACAATAACAATCTTTTTCATTTTTCCCTCTTTCATTTTTTCTCCCTCTTCTTCGGTAATGTTTTCCAAAATCTTTTCCAAAACGACAAAATCATCCGTTGAATCACCTTCTGCATCATCCAGTCTTTTAAAGACATTTACTCTTTGCTTTTCGGTTAATTCTTCTGATAGTTCTTTGAGTCTTTCATTTTGCGCAGAAGATCCAAAAGACCAAGCTTCCGTGCGAATATTTAAATCATATTCCAAATCGTTTCTTTCTTCCGCTAAATACTCAGCAAATTCTGTCAGGGATTCCAAAATCAACGCTACGGCCTTTTTTTGTTCCAAAACTTCTGTTGAGCTCATTGAACCGGACCGATCGGAAACAACCGTCACATCAAAATCTCCATACATTTCTTTCGGTCTTTCTTTGAGCTCAATTGTTTCCCATACTTCCGGCTCATGCTCTCCACTTTGTACCGCCACTACAGCCTCAGACGGATGAGTCAAAATATCGCCTTCTTTAACCGGATATTTTGGCACATATCTTTTCTTTTTTCTATCGTTTACAATCTTCCGAAACATTTCTCGTAATTCTTCAACTACATACTCGTTCGTTTCTGGATTTTTAATCCTTTCTACATGTTGCCAAAAATTCCTATATTGTTGCAAATCTTCAGTAGAAACTCCACCTTCTCGTGCCATCGCTTCATCTAGAATCTGTTGGTCTGACTTCCCAGCTCCCTTGCCGCTTGCTTTGATATATCTTTCCACCGCATCCTCTATTTCTTTAGGGTCAATAACATGCGGGTCATTTTTATCTAGTGCGTCATAGTATTCTTTAAAGTTATCTTCTGGATTTTCTGCTCCTTTTTCTCCATCTCCACCTTCGGTTCCTTCTCCTTCTTTACCACTGTCACCACCATTTTGTTCTCCAGATTCCCCTTCTTTGTCGTCACCTTCCTCGTTATTATTTGCATTCCCGCCACCAACTTCATCATTTTCATTTCCTTTTTCGGATTTTCCGGGCGACTCTTCTTTACCCTGCCCACCTTCTTCTTTTTGAGGCTCTCCCGTTTCTCCATCTCCACCTCCATCCTCCTTAGAATCATTTCCTTGTTTTGGCTTATCATTTTGTTCTTCCAAATCTTGTTCAAAAAATTCATCAACAATCGGATACAAAAACTTTCTTTGCAGTTTAATTCTCATATCTTCCGGAATATCTGCGGAAGTTATATAGTCATAGAGAGAAACTCCCAGAGAATTTTTTTGCGCTTTTAATTCATCAATCTTTGCTCGCACTTCCGGAGAAACTCTTGCAACCCTTCCCGCTTTTTCATAGGGAAAAATTTGAGCAAACTGAATATGTTTGGGAGCATTGGTCATATCCAAAATATCTCTACCGTCTTGGATCTTGAATAAATGATTTTTGTATAAATCTTGTTCCGCTGTTTGTGCAACCGGAGCATACTCTATTACATCTTTATTTATTCCCGCATCTGCCACACAATTATCCAATAACCCATACCTTCTTTTTTCAGAAATTTCTTGATGCCAAGACTTGTATAAACTATGACCATTTTTTGTGTCTAGCAACTCCAAAAGCTTTTTCAAATGTCCTCCTTCGTGCAAAACCGTAAAAGCTCTTTCCGCCGGTTCAAGTTTGCCAATAAAGTTTTCATTGAAATACAACTTTCGATTTTTCAAATCTATTCCCGCTGTCGATACGTCCGTTTCCATACCAGCTTCTTGTGCCGACAACACCTTTACACCACCATCTCCACGCGCAAAATCACGAAACATTTTTTGATCAAAGAAATCATCTAAATTAATTCTGGCAATTTCACTTGATGTTTCTCCTTTCGCATTATCATCGTGACTACCAATAGCATGATGCGCCCGCTCTTCATTATTCGGTTTGTGACTGAGTTGTTGTTCAAGACTTTTCATGTATTTATTTTACCATATTTTAGACCTGAACAAAACGAGAAACTTCTTTACGTTTTTTCTTTTTCTTCGTCTGCCCCCAATATATTTTTGCAAAAAGGAAAAGAAGTTTCTGTTTTGGTTCCGCCGTAGCTTTGGCGGAGGCGGAGGCGCAATCGTACGCGCGCGGAAAGCCCCTCCCGCCGTACGCGGCGCTTCGCGCCGCGCGGTCTGAAATCGGCAAAAAGGAGTTGAGTTGCGTGTTGGAGGCCACGGCGGGAATCTCTACCTACGGAAGACAAGGGAACCCACGAATAAAGGTTTTGTCTCCCTGCGGGAGAACCTCCGTAGTAGGTCAGACCTTAATCTAACCTAAACTATTATTAATACGTTGTTTCAAAATTTCCTTCTGCTGACTATTACGCTTTAATTCATATTCTCTCTTTGTAGCATCTAATTTCTCCCTATAAATTTCACAATAAACTAATCTTAATGGTAAATATTTTTTAGTAGATTTTACTTTGCCAGCCAAGTGAATGTTTAGCCTATTTTTTAAATTAGTACTAAAACCAATATAAAGCCAAGATTTATTCTTTAAGCTTTGTAATGCATAAATAAAATACATAATTCCCTCCTCTAATAATTATGGAGGCCACGGCGGGAATCGAACCCACGAATAAAGGTTTTGCAGACCTCTGCCTTACCACTTGGCTACGTGGCCTAAAAAAACAGTACGCGCAATCTCACGTACTGTTACTTGTATCAAAATTATAATAAAAAATCAAACTAATTATCACGATAATGACAATTTTCTACTTACGTGCTAATTCAACATCTACTTCTTCCAAAATCTGAATAACCAAAGTTCTACGACCAAATTCACGAGCTTCCTGTTTGTCATAAAACAATACATCAGTATTATTAGGATATCTTTTGTTCATACGATCTTCAACAGTAAAAATACGATCACCAAAATATTCAGGTATGCGAATTTTTGTACCAAATTTCAACCAATTAGCTGCCACAACATCTACTTCATGATTACAAATATCCTTACCACTGGCTGTAATACATGGCGTTGAATCTGTTTGCTCAGGAACTGGGTTATAACCAGACACCTCAGATACAACCTCGCGTGCAATTCTATAACCAAAAGGCAAAGCCGGATTAAAACCTTCAATATCTTCTTCTGTCAGCTCAGCCACAACTTGCAACTCATCGTCAGATATAGGTTCTTGTACAACAGTATTTTGAGTCGGAACCATAGCAATAGTTTCTTTTCCTTGAATTTCAGCATCAGCAGATTGAAATCTAGCTACAGGCATAGCATCTTGTAATAATGTTGAAGAATCTGTTTGAATAATAGTAACACCCTGAATACTTGCTTGTTTTTCCACTTGAACTGTTCCAGCTGGCAATATAAAAATCACAAACAAAGCCACTACAACTACGCGTGTATCAGATCTTAAGTATTTTTCTACCTCCTTAAATTCCAAAATAACTTTTTGTAAAAATGACATATGATATGTTAATAATCAAATCATTTACCAAATTAAAAATCCCCTTAATTTTATTGGGGAGTGACTTAAATTTATCATATCTTAGCCAAAAAGTCAATACCTGAAGCCTGCTTGACAAAATTTTTTAGCAAAGATAAGACCAAAAAACAAGCCAATTTTGACTTGTTGTGTAATGTTAGGCATAATTTTTAATATCTTTATCAAAAAATATAAATATTTAGCTAAAATTAGCTAAATATTTACTTAAATCAACCTGCCATAAGCCATTGACTTTTGTAACCACAATTTTTTCTAATTCCAATCTTCTTTTCTGCTCTTCAACATGAAAATATTGATTTGATATTGTTAAAAAACCTTTGGAATTAACGACTCTATGCCAAGGAAGTTGATTTTCTAAAGGTAAAGCGCGCAATGCCCAACCAACAGCACGTGATGCACGTGGAGAATCGCAAAGAGCAGCAATCTGACCATAAGAACAAACATGTCCATATGGTATAGACTCAACTACTTTATATACTTTTTGAAAAAAATCTATTTTTGTCATTATTGACCAAATATAAAACTATTGTTATTGTATATATACAATAACATATTAAAAACCTTTGAATCTAGCTGTCACTAGATGAGACTATTACTATATAGCAGGTTGTTCAGAAGAAAATTTTTGGTAAGTTACCAAAAATGATTAGAACTGAAACGGGGTGCGCCCGTTATAGCGTAAAATTAAGCGCCCTCATTATACATGAGAGAATCGAGATGGTACCGTCCTCTATTGCAGTAGGATTCTCGAAATAGGCGTTTTTATTTTGTTTAAAAAATCTTATGCAATTATCAAAAACATATCAATCCAAAGACTATGAGGACAGGATATATCAGGAATGGCTAGATGAAGATATTTTTAATCCTGATACTTGTATTAAAAAAGGCATAACATCAGAAAAAGCTGAACATTTTTCTATGGTGTTACCACCACCTAATGTAACTGGAACTCTTCATATGGGACATGCTGCTATGCTGGCTATAGAAGATGTTATGGTGCGATATAACAGAATGCAAGGAAAGCGGACTCTATGGCTTCCTGGTACAGATCATGCAGCTATTGCTACGCAGTCTAAAGTAGAAAAAATATTATTTGACACAACTGGTCAAACTCGTCATGATTTGGGACGTGAAAAATTTTTGAAAAAAGTAGATAATTTTGCACAAAATAGTCATGACACCATAATAAGTCAAGCAAAAAAAATGGGCTCATCCCTGGACTGGTCTCGTGAAGCATTTACACTAGATAAGCAACGCAATCTAGCTGTAAAAACTGTTTTTGAAAAAATGTACAAAGACGGTATTATTTATCGTGGTGATAGAATTGTAAACTGGGATCCAAAAATGCAAAGCAATGTATCAGATGATGAAATTGAACGCATAGAAGAAACAACAGATTTTTACTATCTAAAATACGGACCTTTTACTATAGGCACAGCTAGACCAGAAACAAAATTTGGTGACAAATACGTTGTTATGCATCCAGATGATAAGCGTTATACAAAATACAAGCATGGACAAAAAATTGAACTAGAATGGATCAATGGCTTAGTGACAGCAACTATTATAAAAGATGAGGCTGTAGATCCTAAATTTGGAACTGGTGTTATGACTATTACACCATGGCATGATGTAACTGATTTTGAAATTGCCCAAAGACACAATCTGTCCTATGAACAAATAATTGATGAAAATGGCAAACTCATGGCAATAGCCCAAGAATTTGCTGGACAAGATATTTTTGACGCTCGTCCAAAAATTGTCAACAAACTAAAAGAAAAAGGCTTGCTAGTAAAAATAGATCACAACTATATTCATAGTATTGCGAAAAACTATCGCGGTGGCGGTATAATAGAACCTCAGATTAGAACTCAATGGTTTATAGATGTTAATAAAAAATTCACACTACCCCACTCAAATATTGATGGTATAAAATCAGGTGATGAAGTCACTCTAAAACAGCTCATGCAAACAGTTGTACAAACCAGACAAATAAAAATAATACCAGATCGTTTTAATAAAACTTATTTTCACTGGGTAGACAACTTGCGAGACTGGTGTATTTCTCGACAAATATGGTATGGTCATCGCATTCCAGTTTGGTACAAAGGTGATGAAATATACGTTGGAGTTGATGCTCCACAAGGAGATGGCTGGCAACAAGATCCAGACACTCTAGATACTTGGTTTTCATCTGGATTATGGACTTTCTCTACTATGGGCTATCCAGATACAAATAATCCAGATATGAAAAACTACCATCCAACCACAGTTATGGAAACTGGTTATGATATTATATTTTTCTGGGTGGCACGTATGATACTTATGACCACTTATACATTGGGCGACATTCCATTCAAATATGTATATTTACACGGCATGGTTCGCGATGAAAAAGGAGCAAAAATGAGCAAAAGCGTTGGTAATGTTATTGACCCTCTAGATATGATAGAAAAATTTGGCGCAGATGCTACACGTCTTTCTCTTATGATAGGAACAACTCCAGGTAATGATATGAAATTATCAGAAAGTAAAGTTGCGGGTTTTAGAAATTTTGTTAACAAACTCTGGAATATTTCTAGATATATTATGATGACTGTACAAGAAGTCAAACATATCGAAACAGAACCAAAAGCCAACACTATTGCGGATGAATGGATATTGTCAGAATTAAACCAATTAATCAAAGACACAAGCAAAGATATTGATAAATTTAATTTTTCTCAAGCTGGTGAAAAGCTATATGACTTCACTTGGAACAAATTAGCTGATTGGTATGTAGAAATTGCCAAAATTGAAAAAAACAAAGATGACATACTATTATTTGTCCTAGGTAATTTACTAAAACTATGGCATCCATTTATGCCTTTTGTTACTGAAGTTATTTGGAAAAATTTCTCAACAGACAATCAATTAGTCATTACAAAATGGCCAAAGGTATCTAGCAAAAAAGTAGACAACAACAAATTCTCTACCTTACAAACAATCATAAGTAACATTCGTACACTTCGTGTTAATGCAGGTATCACAGCTGGAGCAACTACAAAAATCATACTAGTCACAACACATAACGACTTAATAAATTTTGTACAAGAATATAAAACTGTTATAGAAAAAATGACCAAAACTGAACTAGAGCTCACCACAGATAAACCAACCAAAGATGATCTAGCAAGTATTCATGAAAGTTATTTTAGCTTGTTTACGTCCATATCAACAGTTGCTAAAAATAAACAAGCTGAAGAAAAGAAAAATTTAGAAAAATACATTTTAACTCTAAAAAATAAATTAGACAGTGATTTTGCCAAAAAAGCACCAAAAGAAATTGTAGAAAAAGAAAAAGAAAAACTAAAACAAGCTGAAGAAAAATTAAATAAATTTTTATAAAAAATTATGAAACATCATACTAATAAATTTGAAGATAATTTTTTTAATAATAGGCTCACTCAAGCAACAATCAAGGCGTCGGAGCGTTATACTGGCAATCATGAATTCGATAAAATAGTTGAAGAATGGCACAAGTCAACTCCTAAAATGGGGCAGTTTTCTATAGAAGAAAATAAAGACGGAATATATCCAAAACAAGAAATAATTCAAGATGCCAAATGGGTAAAAAACTTTGAAGCTAAAAATAATTTCCAAGAAACACAAATAAAAATAAGTGAAGCCACAGCTGCCGAAATAGTATTTTTAGACGGCGTGTATAGTTATGAATGGTTGGGGGAAAATATTTCAGCCGGCAGCACTACAAGATATGATGATTATAAAAATGGCATAGACTCATTCATAACATACGATGATCCTGACAATTCAGATAATAGTTTTGTTATTGGATTTGATATTACTACCAGTACTGATAGGGAAACATTGGGCAGAAAAATGGATAAAAATGTAGACAAACTAGACAATATTATTACTAGTCAAAATGATGTTAATAAATCACTTCATCAAATAAAATACTTTGAACATCCAGAAACATTAGAAAAAAAACAACTATTTGTACCAAGAATTATTCTACAAATGAATATTAATGATATAAAAGAATTAATGGATAGATTCGCAAAAAAAGATCATGATATTACCAATGATAGTATAAAATTTGACATAATAAATCAAATTGCTCAACAGCTAGATATTGCTCTAAAAATAATTACTGAAAAATACATCAAAACAGAACCTAAAGATCCAAAGATGCCTTGGCAGAATTTTCTGCAACAATACAAAGATGAAATAAATAAATTTCCTGGGCTAAATATATTAATCAAAAAATATACAACACCATTGGAATACTTTGAAAAACTAAAAAATACATAATTCAACCAAAAAAGAAAAGAAGTACCGTGTTGTGGTACTTCTTTTTTAATTTAAATTTTTCTTATTTTGAGATTGTTTTTTATTCCAACGCTCCCACATAAGTTTTGTGAGATCAATAATCTTGATTGGCAAACTCTTTTTTTGCTCTGCCATATCATCCCTCCTTAATAAGATTTTATTCAATTTTGGATTAAAAATATATCAAAATAACTATCACTTGTCAACCCATATTCAACACCCTTGCTAATCAAAGGGAATATATGGCTCAACATTTGGATCTGGTTGTAACTTTTCTAGCACTTCGGGCGGAAAAACATATGGTTCAACATTTGGATCTGGTTGTAACTTTTCTAGCACTTCGGGCGGAAAAACATATGGCTTAGCTTTGTACACATCATCAACACTTGGCACAACATCGCCTTTATCTTTTAATAAATACACTTGCCTCGTCTCAATATAATCAAACAATACAATAAACAAAATCACAGACAACAATATTGCCATCACAAACACAACAATAACTGGCAAAAATTTATTTAACAACCAATCTTGATTAGATGACATCTACTGTTTGATTAAGAATTTGTTATACATAGCACTGCATTAACAGTATTAGCTGTGCATGTTAGACTTCCGCCACAGTCAATGAACTCGTTTTCTGTAGTGTATCTAGCTTTAACATAAGTGCATGTAGGTACTGCAGAGCTGGATCCATCTATCCAATCATCACTAGTAGTACAAACTCCATTACAAGAATCGTTACCATAACAAGTTGCACTTCGGTACTTTTTTGCTAATTTAAATCCAGACGGACAGGTAGATCCTGACACAATAACAAAACTACTAGTAGCATTTTCTATATTTGTTGATGGAACTATTTGTATTTTTTCAACTATTGTACTACTACTAGTAATACTATCTGAAGTAATACTATCTGAAGTAATATCATCTGATTTAATACCTCCAATAACATCCAATGCCACCGAAGGTAAATTAACTCTAATACCAACTCTACCAACAGGTACTAATAAAGAACTAAAATCCTTTGACTGACCAGTTCCTAATGTTAAACCACCGCGTATATCACCTTTCTTAGGCACATATAAACTATCTGATAGTCTAGAATATGATGATTGGCTCTGCACAATATAAAAAGATCCACCAACCACAACCACTACCACCACAATAGCTGTTAAAAAAATATGCAAATTGTTTTTAAATATATTCATAATAATTTTATTAACAATACTATTACTAGTATAACACAAAAACCCCCTCAATACTAATCAAGGGGGATGAAAATACGATTTTGAAACTGCCTAAAAAACAACTTCTTGTTTGGTTCTGATGTCAAAGAACTTGATTTCCCCATTTTGGGCTGTAACATACAGCTCAAACTCTGCAGTAATAAACACTGCAACGCGATCTCCATAGGGCAAATCATAGCGCACCACTACAGCATCATTAATAGGACACGGTTGCATGTCCCAAATTTCCACATTAACCTCAACACTGTCAACCAGCTCTCCAGCTGGGGTGTATTCTATGCGCATGATTCTGGACGACTTTGCCGCTCCAGATCCGCCTAAGAAAAAAGCAAAAGAATAATAATTACCAGAAAACTTTTGTCCCAATACTTGCGCAACTGGCATATAAAAATCTAAAGAAACAGATCTCTGCCACAACAGTTCCAAATCCAAAGAATAAGTAGCAGTAATAAACTCTCCATTAATCGTCTTGCCATTAACAATCAATTGATTTGTTGATGTGTCACTAATAATCGTGTTTAGAAAAAAATTAGCATAAACAACATCATTATTGAGCAAGTTTACTATAGCGCTACTGGCATTGATATAATAAATATCATTACCAACTGCTGCCACAGGACCATAAGGACTATCAAGTGGATAAACATTTAATACATTCATATTACTATCCAGCTCAACAATTCCAGAGTTGTCAAATCCTAGCATATCACCACGATAAGAAGCATAGATATTGCCATTGTCTGCAACTGTCAAATCTACTACAGAACTAATCTCCTGAATAAATCCCAAAGATACTGTAGTATCCAAATCCCCAGAGGGAAAATACCGGGAAATAAACCCAGTATACTGACCTCCTTCACCACTGCCGGCATAGTATAATCTGCTTTGTTTATCAACATACAGACTATTAACAAAATGATTACTAGGCTTGATAAATCTGTCTACTTTTATCACCTGCTTTTTCACTTGAAAATAAATCACAGTATCAATTGTAGAACCATCTCTGGCTGCAACATTGATAAGCATTTTAACCATAACACCGGCTTTGTATGGATTGTCAGGTTTAAATGTTACCTTATTGCCTTCTACGCCATACTCGCCATAGACTCTGTGAGGAGCAAATACTTTAAAAAATCGCGATGGCACAAATACAGGGTTTATATTTTTATTAAAAAATACAGCCACCTGCTCTGTGCTCCATATTTCAGTAGTAGTTGCCGGCTCTGTGCCGGTGACAACTAAATTGCTGGTTTTAGGGACAGGCTTTTCTATAATTTCCTTGTCCGAACCCGTTGGTTTGTCAACACAGCTTCCGATAAGCAGTATTAACACGGTTAT
>WFTG01000012.1 GCA_015485655.1 Patescibacteria group bacterium
CGCCAACCCTTATAAGTAGTCAATGTGTCACCAGAAATATTACCTCTATCTACATAGTCACAAGCCAGAGCATCTGTTTCTGAACCATCTGTCTTAGGATATAATCTACAAGACGGTGCTACCACTACACTTGGACCAGTTTTCAAACCTGACCTTATCTCTAGACCATCCACCATTATACTACCTACCGCAGGGCTTAATACATCACCATTGATATCTATTTTATTCTCAGCTTTTAACTCTATTCTAAATACATCATTGTCTCCACCATCAGCTGGCACTGTAAACGGTATAGTCACTTGTTGCCAGCCTGTGCCAGTTACAATAACATCAATTGGTCCGTCTACAAGATAAGATGACAATGTATCGCTCTTTAATATGTCTACTTTTAGAATTGAACCAACTGGTTCACAACTTGGACTAGTTACAGCGCAATCATTATTAGTATTACAAGCATTACCTATTTTAGCAGCATCACCTGCTGTACAAGTTGAAACAGAAGATATATTACCAGCATATTGACAATACCCTTTACCTTCACAAGCAGAATTAGGATTATTCTCACCAACTCCCAAATTAGGATCACACTTTGTATTATAATCACCACTACATGCAAACTCACCACATGAACCTCCTCCATTAGTACAATCACTACTATCCACACAAGAATTATAAGAGCCAGAATTTTTATCTTGTAACTTACAAAATCCTTCTGCTGTATTCGGAGCTGTACAAACAGCTGGACCTGCGCCACATTCATCATCAGTTACACAAGAATCTCCTATCTTATCTCTATTACCTGATACACATTTATTTTCTTTTTGTTGACGCAATGTATCAAAATTAACATAAAAAGATAAAGCAGTTTCCATACCTGGAGATGATGGCAACTCAGCAGAAATAATATAGGACGCATCTTTTGGATTTTGTTCATCCATCTCCATCTCTAACATACTATTTCCTTCATAAGGGAATACACCTGAGCTTTCACTTACAATACGGACATTATTTTGTAATTTGACTGTACCTGTAATATCTGTATTTGGCCATGATGAATAAATCTGACCAAAATTTCTATAATCTTCAAAATCACTATTTGGCAAAGTCAAAGGAGAACCTATCTCTTGCATCAGATGATAAGGATACAAACCAACCACAGAACCAAATGGCCATATAGCACCAAACCTAGACATACCTACTGCCCATTGAGCTCTATTGATATTAGACAAATAATCTATATCTGAGCTTGGTTTAGAGTTATCAATACTCTGCTGTACTGCTTCTTTGTCCCTGCCTAAAATCTCAGTACTACTATCCACACACTTGCCTGACTCATCTAGTTCACTACATAATCCAATACCCAAACAAATCGGCTCTTGATTATCATCAAGCGTCAATGAAGATGCACAATTCAAAAATTCTTCACAAACCCTATCTGGTTTAACTTTTACCAAAAGATTTGCAGAATTCTTTGTATCATCATCAGAATTAGTTACCGGCGCAAAACCATCAGATGATAATGCTGGGTCATATGATTGATCTGTGTATAATTGCTTGGTAGTAGAAAAATTAGCAGTATCAGCAAATAATCTACAGCCTGCATCTCTATCAACTATTCCTTCTTGGCTACAAGGAGCAATATCCTGGTCTGCTAATTGGTCTTGCAAAACATAATACACACCATTATCTTCTTTGGCCTCTACGTCTATCAGCTGAGAACAACTGTCATACTGCGGTTCACAAAGACCAACCCAACCATCATACTGATCATCATCACTAGGCAATGGCTGGTTAGGTGTAAATGGATCAAATCCATATACATCATAAGTTGTTATTACATTGGTATCTGTACCCTGCTGATACCATCCAGGACTTCTGCCATCTACAGTAGTATCAAAATATTCTGCAACTCTAGAACCTGGATCTATGTATGAGAACGAAGCTCCGTCTTCAGTGGTGTAGAGACTACAGAATAATTTTTCTGAACCACAAAGTATATTGTCATACTTATCAGGATCATTGATAAAAGCAACCTGTCCAAATGACTGAACAACAGACTGCTGACAATCATCATTACCGTCTACACAATTATCAGCGCCAAAATCAGCCTGCTCACTAGTCTGTCTATCAAAGCTTGGTTCTCCTAATAACTGACAACCTTTAGCTTCGGCACCACAATATTTATTCTCATCATCTACAATATAAATCAACTCATCAGCTGGAACAGTTATATTATCTAAATATGTAGTTGGATCAGATTCAACATCATTATAAGTATTCCATGTTTTTTCTCTAATAGGAGATGTGCCATCATTTGATACTCTATCACTATTTTGTGTATCAATAACTGCAATACAACCAATAAACTTATCTTCACAAAGTGTAGTAAAGCTCTTCAGAGCAATATTGTCACCTTCATCTGGTTTGTATAATTCACAATTAAAATCATTATTAGCAGCACAACTGTTAGCCAATTCAGCATCCCAAGAATTCTTAATCAAAAGATTATTATTGGTGGACTCTTTGACGACAATATTATCTACAAATCCTTGTCCACTAATACTCATAATCTCATTATCCGTCACTGTATGATCTAAAAGTGTTGGTCCTAAGGTATAATACTGCCACTCATCACCCAAATTTTTAGAACCTATATTGACCAAATCAACGCCATTATAGAAATAAAAACTAATATCTGAACCCTTAGCCAAGAAGCTAACTGTATAAAACTTACCTTCAACTACATTACTACTCACATTCTTATAAACAGAGGTTACATCACTTGCATCAAACTCAAGAGAATGCCCATTAACATCCAGAGCTTCATTAGACAATAATCCTCCCTGCCAACCAAAGGTCAAACCAATAGAATCTGTACTATCTGCATCTTCTGCCTCAAAGGTATCTGTGTACAATACACGTACATTATTAGCTCCTGCGCCTTTGTATTCTCTACATCCAACATTTTCTACATTACACTGTTGACTAAGTGATGTATCACCATAATAAACAGTACCTGATTCAGCTCTGCGCAAAGGCTTACAATCTTCAGAAGAGTAAATCACATTGTTGATATCAGCATTATAAGTATTGCCATTTTCATCAAAAAACGAACGACAAGATGGGTCTGTAGTATCAGTACATTCCACAGTATCAGAACAAGAAGTTGGGCTACCAGGAGTCACAGCAGTACATGGAGCCCCAGCATCACCTTCTAACATTACCCATTTTTTCAATTGATAACCATTTGTATCACTACCCTCCCAAGTGAAATATGTTTTTGTTCCATCTGTACCCGGAGTTACACACTGTCTAATCCTGGTATAATACTCAAGCCCTTCACCGCCTTCTGCTACTTTGTCAAGATTTGTAAATGCCTCACAACCAGATTGATTACATTGCTGACCTGTTGATGGAACTAATGAGACTGGCACGCTACCAGAATTATTAATAACATTATCATCTTCTGCATCCTCAAACCAAGACGGTGTATAAGTAAAAGTAGCAAAACCAACACACTCTTGATTACATTGATCGCCTGCTGTTACTTTACCTGGTACCTGTGGATCGCCATTTAGCGGTGCATAATTCATACAACCAAGTTCTTGTTCACTACAATAAGTTGCATAATTCTCACACTCTTCTGATGGATTGTCACTGCCGTATTCACAATTGTAATACTCTGGAGCTTTTTTAATATAAGTAGGAACAACAAAACTAGAATCGCTATAATTAGATATCTCACCTTGGTCAGCCTGATTCATCAAATCCAATAGAGTGTCTCTGGAAGCTATAGGGTCAGAATTATCAAATGCTTTATAAAACAAACTACAACCAACATCACTCGCAGCACAAGGCTCAGCATCACCATCTAGATAAACACGATCAGCTCGACCAAACTCACCACCTATATCACTATTTCCCTCCCAAGTACCTGTATCAGCATCATAATAAGTGCTATACCAAGCACAACCAACATCACTTAATTCACATTTTTCTAAAGTATTAGTTAGAAAAGCATTGTCTGTTTCTGGAGTGTTGCTAGATAGTTGTTGGTAGGCTCCTTTTTTCTTTGTCAAAACTCTACAAGTATTAAACTCAGCTGGACAGCTCTCAGCTGTAAAACGCCAAATAGGTTTTTCTTTTGTACAATACCCCCAGTATTCACACTTGCCGTTTTCATCCTCTTGGATACAACCACGTTCATCAGCGCAATAATCAGCTCGTGCAACAACCCTCTGAATATCATACTCAATTGTATTTACAGAATTCAAATCATTAGCAAATGGATTGTTAGACCTTGGAACTTCTATGCTTTGTTCAAATAAAACTTGTGGACCTGGACCTTCTTGATAACATTTTGTTTCTGGGGTTTTTAACACCCAATCAGGGTTTACTAGATGATAAAACGGATTAACACAACCAGGGTCATCAGCATCTACACCCTCACAATCCAGTGAAGGATTGATCCTACAGCTTGTACCATCACTGGTTGTAGCTGGATAACGGTTATTATTTGGATTAGCTGGATCTTCATAACATTCCATTACTTGCTGTATAGTCCAAGTTTGATTACCACCATGACTCTGTGGCTCCATAGCATCTTGAATGTACTGAGCAGCTAATTCCCAACCAACCGGAATAATACGATATTTACGCAATACTACCAAAGAGGAATAAGGAAAACCTTTGTCAAATCTAGGATACTCATCTGTTGCAACATCATAACCAAAAACATCTGAACCTTTTATATCCTTACTCACCTCAATAGCCTCTCGCAAAGTCAATTGCCTATCTATAGCATTTTTCAGACCACGAGATATGCGACAATTATTCCATAACCTATTGTCTTTATTAGATGGACAACTAGCTAATTGCGAAGTTACATCAACATCACTATCTATATATGAAGGTTTAAAATCCCTTAAATCTTTAAAATAATCTCTAGCAGCGCTTAGGCCGGTTTTGACTGATGATGTTTGATAATCTGATGGCTTTAATGGCTTAGCTATAATACCACCATCCTTAGAAAACAATTTTTCCAAACCAGCGCCAATAAATGTTTTAGAAAAAGTAGATAATCCTCTTAAAAAGAGCGCATAAGTAATAGCACCAAACTTATCGTCTGGATTTACTTCAATAGGTTTTTCTGGTAATGATTTTGCAGCGCCAATATCCAAAGACCTATTAACAGAGGCTTCAATCTGACCAGCTGGTAATAAAACACTAGTCTCTGTTTGGTTTAATTTATCTTTAAAACCTCTTCCTATTAACCTTTCTTCTTGATAGGCTTTGCTGGCTTGATTGGCGAGCTGTCTAGCTTTTTCACGAGCTTTTACCACAGAACCAAGTTCATTTTGTCGAGAATCAAAATAACTTGAAAATTTAACCGTATCTTTTAAACTTAAATTGCTAAAACTTTTAGAAGTATTATCCCATGATTTTAAAGCTGTATCTTTTATTTTGCTTAAAGTACAAACTGGCTTTGGTGGTTTTTGTACTTTTGCAACTTCAATACCTATTTGTAATTTTACATTAGGGTTTAATGGTTCACATAATGACTGACCAAAAACATCCTTAGATAAGCTATCTAAATAATCACCCAAAGCTCCTCCAGCCGCATCTTCTAGTCCATCCAAAAAAGGTCTGCCATAAACCAAAGGTTTTTGACCTGGTGATCCTGTAGCTGTTTTTAATGCTTGTTCATAAGCATATGTCTGAATATAATTATCTATAGCAGTAATAAGAGCTACCTTTCCTATATAAATTAAATTTTGATTAACAGTCTCCCAAACTGTTTTTACTGTTTCTTTAACTGTTTCAGTAGCAGTATTCTTAGTATTAAGCCATAAGGCTGTTAAGTCAATATATGTGTTATTCCAAAACTGCGCATAAGCTGGCTTTGGCTTTAATGACATTGCACTAACCAACAATAAACATACTAATAATATAGTTACAAATCTATTTTTTGCTCTAAATTTTTTAGGATGAATATCTATCATAAAAATATTAATTACTGCAGTTGTTGTTGCAATGTAGCGTTGTACACATTTAATAAATCATCATCTGAAATCTGGTCTAGTAATTCTGGATTTGCCCCATTGTCTAATAAAACCTGACGCAAGTCATCAACACTTACTGTGCCAGACACAAATTCTCTCTGCTTATTAATACTAGAATTTGGATCATCTAACAAACCTTCATACAACTGAACTGCCTGTTCATCAGACATATTATTCAACTCATCTTCGGTATAACCATTTTGTAACAAAATCAACTTAGCAGAAGCAACATATTCAGGAGATAAAAATGTTTTATTATTAGCAACCAAATCCTCTGCAGAAATATCAGTACCTGGCGTAGGCACAAAAGAACAATCTTGCCCTTCAGGACAGTTAGGATTACTACCTCTGGCTATCTCAATATTATCATCCAAACCATCTGAATCACTGTCTTTTAAATATATTGATGTTTTGTAAATATTTGTTTCCTGATAGTCTGTCAAACCATCACCATCTGTGTCTTTTTGTTGCTCTGCCAATAATTCAGCAAAATTATCTAAAGCTTCATTATTATTTTCTTCTTTTACCTCATCAATAACAACTGTAAACGGTTTTCTAATAGTATTTCTGGAATACCAAACTCCCAAACCCAAAGCAATCAATCCAATCACAAAAAAAGTTACAAAAAATTTTTCTGGACTTTGGACATATGACAATATAATCGTTTTGAAACGATTGTTATTTTTTTCATACAAATTCTGTCCTGCCATATCTTATTTTGTAATATGGATATATAATTCTATGTACTCATTATCACAAAAAAAGACTTTTAGGTCAAATAAAAAAACTTCCCAATTATGATAATTTGAAAGTTTTTAGTAATAATTATTATTTTTTATAAAAATAAAATTTACTAATCAACCACCTTATACAACCAATTCAAAATTTTTTATCATTGTTTAATAAATTCACAAAACAAATCCACTGACCAATAGATAGGTGTTGAGGTCTACTACCAACATCAATAGAACACTGTTCTAACTTGTCTATAATATAAGCCTTCTCTACATCCAAACCATTTGACAAAGTATTAACTAATTTTTTTCTCTTGCTTGTAAAAGCAATTCTAACCACTCGCCAAAACAAATCTTCATTTTTTAACTGTTTTATATAAGACTCATCAGATTTCATCATTAATATTGCTGAATCAACCTTGGGCTGAGGATAAAAACTAGATTTGGACACAGTTCTGATTATTTTTGGACGACTGTACAGCTGTACAGACAAAGAAAGTCTAGTATGGTTTCCTGCTCTGGCAACAACACGTTCGGCAACTTCTTTCTGTACCAACAATACCATACACGACGGTTTGTGATTGCGAGACAAAAATAGTTTAAAAATCTTAGAAGTTAAATGATATGGAATATTTGCAATGACCTTATATTGAGTATCTTTATTAAAATTTGGCAAATTCTCTATATCAACATCCAGAATATCACTATGCACAATAGACAAATTTTCAGTTATAGCCTCCATATCAGCTAATCCATTCGCCATTTCCTTATCTATTTCTACTGAGGCTACATAACCTGCTGATTTTGCTAATTCACTAGTTAGAAATCCAAGTCCAGGACCAATCTCTATAACATAATCATTATGTGAAATATCCCCAGCCTCAACCACAGAAGCATAGACACCTCTGTCTACTAAAAAATTTTGCGAAAAATATTTTTTTGGCGACACTCCTCTGTGTTTGAGAATTTCCTTTGTCAATTTTGTTAGTGATGTCATGATTTTTTTATTATTAACCTACCTCTATAGGTCCTTGTCGTAAAATTTTTATTTCCTTATTTTCAACCGCAATCAAAGTAGATGGCTTCACAATTGGCAATATTCCTTTATCTATAACCAAATCAGGCTGATCTGTGTTATGATCAAAACTCTTTGTTAATATTGTACAATCATAAGATGTATTTTCTCCAGAAATATTAGCACTGGTGGCTATAAGTGGTTTTTTAAAAATTTTCATTACTTCCTGTAACACACTGTCACTTGTTACTCTAACTGCAACTGTTTCTCCATAATCTCCACTCAAATTCGCCTTTAATCTACCATCTATAGGTTGTACTATTATAGACAATGGTCCTGGCCAATATTTCTGCGCAAGCTCTGATAACAAATCTGGCACCTGACAATATTCTATAACTTGATTATAAGAAGAAAAAATAATTGGCAATGGCTTGGTGATATTTCGTCTCTTTATTGCAAAAATTTTCTCAACAGATTTTTTATTAGTCGCATCTGCAATCAATCCATAAGAAGTTTCTGTCGGCATCACCAAAACCTCACCACTACCTAATCTCATAGCAATTTCATCTATATCTATATCATAATATGGAACAATTTTCATGTTGTTATAATTTACCCAAAAACAAAAATGCAACAAAATCAAAAAATTATTTCACAACAATATTGAGTAGTCTATCCTTTATATAAACAACCTTGACAATCTCAACATTTTGTAAATACTTGGCAACATTACTATCTTCCTGCGCCAATTTCATAACTTCATCTTCAGAACTATCCGATGCAACTTCTACTTGACCTCGTAATTTGCCATTTACTTGCACGGCAATAGTAGCTGTGGATTCTACCAACAAAGATTCATTATATTCTGGCCAAGTCTCTTGCATAACCAAACCCTCTTGCCCAATTCGTTGCCATAATTCTTCAGCTATATGTGGAGCAAAAGGAGATAATAATTTTAAAAATGTTGCCAGAGTATCTTGTGAAAAAGATTTTTCTTTGGCAAGAGTATTAACAAAGACCATCAAACCAGAAATTGCTGTATTAAATTTCATAGCTTCAATATCATTTGTAACTTTCTGAATTGTTTTGTGTAATAAAACTTTTAGTTCTTCAGACTCGTCAGATGGCTTGTCATTATCTATCCATTCAGCTGTTACTAACCATATTTTTTCCAAAAATCTTCGCACACCAATAATATTTTTGGTTGACCATGGTTTTGCATCTTCCAATGGACCCATAAACATTTCATAAAGTCGCAAAGTATCAGCTCCATATTCTTCTATAACATCATCAGGATTTACAACATTGCCAAGTGACTTAGACATTTTACGTCCATCTTCTGCCAGAATCATGCCTTGGTTGCTGAGTTTTAAAAACGGCTCATCAAAATCCAACAATCCCATATCACGAAATGCTTTAGCAAAAAACCTAACATACAACAAATGCAATACTGCGTGTTCAGCACCACCTACATATAGATCAGCTGGTAGCCAATATTTTACTTTGTCTTTAGAAAAAATTTCTTCAGTATTATGTGGATCACAATAACGTAGATAATACCATGACGAACAAACAAATGTATCCATAGTATCTATTTCAAAACGCGCACCATCACCATACAACTTCTCTGCCCTGTCTATATATTCTCTAGAGCTTCCCAGTGGTGAAGTACCCTTGGGCTGATACTCTACATCCTCAGGCAATACCAATGGCAAATGTTCTATATCTACAGGATTTTCTTTTTTGTCCTTATCATAAAAAATCGGAATTGGAGCACCCCAATAACGCTGTCTAGAAACCAACCAATCGCGTAATTTATATTGCGTCTTCATCACACCGCCAACTTTTTCTACTATTTTTTCTTTTGCTTCTTCATTATTCATGTCATTAAATTCTGCGGAGTTGATTAAAATTCCAGGAGCAGTGTTGATTTGTGGTTTGTATTTTTGATAATCATTAGTAATGTCAAATCCAAGTTCTATAGCTCGTGCAACACCATTGTGCATGAATTGTATATAGTGTTCATAATCTGAATCACCTTCCCATAAATCCAAAACATCTTCTGGATCTAACCAAACATTATCAAAATTTTCATGCTCTTCTAATTCAACATCAACTGTTTCATCATTTTCTAAAATAACCAGTAGTGCATAAGCCTTAGCCACTCTATTTACTTTTCTTGCTTTATTATAATAATGTGTATACACAACATCTATTTGTTCTACATATTTATAATTCACAAAACCACTCTCTTCTTTAAGCTCTCGCAAGACTCCAGCCTCCACATTTTCATCTTTATCAAATCCACCACCAAACAAACCTAAACGCCCATCATCATTCCATTTTGCAAAAGCATATTTTTGACGCTTTGGATCAAAAACTACACTTGCTCCACCGTTGCGCAACTCTTCATTACTGCGTTTTTCACCTGTTTCTTTAGCTATCACCTGTCTAACTTCAATCCCATATTTCTTAGCAAATTCAAAATCACGCTCATCATGCGCTGGAACTGCCATGATAGCACCGGTGCCATAAGTAGCCAGTACATAATCTGCAATATAAACAGGAATCTCTTCTCCACTGGCTGGATTGATAGCACTGACACCATCTAGCTTCACACCAGATTTGTCTTTATTCAAATCCGTGCGTTCTAAATCAGATTTTTTGGCAGATGATTTTATATATTCTTCTACTTCAGCAAAATTATTAATTTTATCTTTTAATTTATATACCAATTCATGCTCTGGCGCCAAAACCATATAAGTTGCTCCATACAATGTATCAGGACGGGTAGTAAAAATTTTTATTTTCTCTTCTGAATCTTTGATAGCAAAATCAATTTCTGCGCCTTCTGATTTTCCAATCCAATTTCTCTGCATTTGCTTTATTGGCTCTGGCCAATCAAGATTATCTAACCCAGTTAATAATTCTTCAGCATATTCTGTAATTTTGAAAAACCATTGTTCCAAATCTTTTTGTACAACCTCATCACCACTGCGTTCACATTTTCCATCTACTACTTGCTCATTAGCCAAAACTGTCTGACAGCCTTCGCACCAATTTACGTGAGCTTTCTTCTTATAAGCTAATCCTCTTTCATACAATTTCAAAAATATCCACTGTGTCCACTTATAATATTCAGGTGAAGAAGTCGCAAACTCCCTATCCCAATCATAAGAAAATCCTAGAGACTGAATTTGTTTTTTGAAATTTTTTATATTATCTGCAGTGCTTACAGCTGGTGGTATGCCTACTTTGATAGCGTAATTTTCAGCTGGCAAGCCAAAAGAATCCCAACCCATCGGATGAAGAACTTCAAATCCCTTCATTCTTTTATATCTAGATATAATATCTGTAGCAGTGTAGCCTTCTGGATGTCCAACGTGCAACCCAGCTCCAGATGGATAAGGAAACATATCCAAACAATAATACTTTGGCTTATCAGAAAAATCATGCGCCTTGAATGCATTTTGACTTTTCCATTTTTGTTGAATTGTAGCCTCTATTTCTTTATGATTATAATGTTTGTTCATAAAATGTAATAAAAATAACTATAACTCACTATATGTTATTTTAGCCAAAAAATCAACAACAAAACATATAAACAACTTTTTTGTTCATATTGACAAAGACAGGTATTTTTCACTATGGTATCATTATAAACACAATATTATATTTATTACCAAATATATTCGTACGCAAATAAAACTAGTCTTTATTAAATTAATCAGATTCATTGCTAGAGGATTTTTATATCTCTATGAATTGATTATAAAAGTGGTAAGAAAAATCTTCTCACCACTTGTTTTTGTGTATAAAAAAATTATCAAACCTACTTTAGTTAATTTATATTTAATATTTTTCTACACCAGAAAAAATGTTAAACGATTTATAAAAAAATCACAAAATATTTTACATAATATTATCAATCAAAAAATAACACTATACATAATACTCAGTATACTCATCTCTCTTATTGTCACAAATAGCATTCAAGCTAAAGAGTTGCCACCAGAAGAATTAGGAAAAGATAGTATTATCTTCAATCTTGTTTCACAGCAAGAAGGAATTATGATAATTGAAGATACTCTATTGCCAACAAATACACAATCAGAATCAACTACCCCAAATGAAATTGCTGTTGTTAGCAATGAAGAAAACACTTCACCAACTACAGAAATACCAGAAATTGAATATAATGAAAACACCACTACTTTAACTATGGGAGGTCTAGCACTTACAACCACAGAAGACCAGCTAACGCCACACACTAGAACAACAATAGAAGAATATGTAATACAACCTGGCGATACCGTAACATCTATTGCCAAACAATTCGGCATTTCTATTAACTCAATTCTTTGGAGTAATAATCTATCTTCTTATTCTATATTAAAACCTGGAAAAACTTTAAAAATCCTTCCTTTTTCTGGAACAATACATACTATAACATCAGGTGATACTCTAGAATCAATTGCAAAAAAATACCAAGCCAATGCACAAGAAATTGCCAAAACAAACCAGTTAAACGCAGAAGAAAAATTAACAGTCGGCGATGAGCTATTAATTCCAGGCGGTATAAAACCACGTCCAAAACCAAAACCAAAACCAAAACCACGTCCAACACCCCATACACCACCAGCAAATACACCAACACAAACGGTTAATAACTTTGAACCTGCTCAAGATTCTGGAACTAAATTATTGTGGCCAGCAAAATCTCATCGTATTAACCAATATTACTCATGGCGACACAACGGACTAGATATAAACGGTAGAATGGGAGATCCTGTCTATGCATCAGAAGACGGCGTGGTAGAAGTGTCACGATGGAATACTCGTGGATATGGATACTATATTATCGTAAATCACGGAAACGGAATCAAAACTCTGTATGCGCATAACAGTAAATTGTTAGTAAAAGTAGGACAAAAAGTATCTCGAGGAGATGTTATTGCTCTTATTGGATCCACTGGAAACTCTACTGGTCCACATGTGCACTATGAAGTTCGTGTAAATGGCAGAAATGCCAATCCTCTTCTTTATACTAAATAACTTGACTAAAGAGAGGTATTTTATATATTTTGTTATGCGAGACTGAAGTATCTAGGAGAACTTTTTATTTCCATACAATCTCTGAACGATACTGTAGCGCCTCTGCTAGGTGGGCTGTCTTTATATTTTTACTTTTTTCTAAATCCGCAATAGTACGAGCTACTCGTAATAATCTATAATATCCCCGAGCAGAAATCCCTAAACGATCAACTGCTCCTTTTAAAAATTTCTCAGAATCAGCATCAATAATGCATACATCTTTTAAAAATTTTTGCGGTAATATAGCATTATAAAAACCATATTTATTTCTTTTAGTTTGTATAGCACGAGTTATAGAAACACGTTTTTGAATTGCTTTAGATGACTCTGACTTTGTTTTGGATTTTAACTCATCAAATGAAAGACGAGGAACATGAACGAACAAATCAATTCTATCTATAATTGGTCCAGAAATTTTCTTTTTATACCTCTCTATATCAAAAGTTGAACAAGTGCAATTTTTTTCTGGATCACTAACAAAACCACATGGACATGGATTCATAGCAGCAACCAACATACACTGGGCTGGAAATTTCCATGAACCAGAAGCGCGTGATATTGTTATAATCCCATCTTCCAAAGGCTGACGTAAATACTCTAATACCTGACGAGGAAACTCAGGCAATTCATCTAAAAACAACACCCCTCTATGTGCTAGTGATATATTACCAGGACGAGGAATAGACCCACCTCCCACCAAAGCACTAGGAGATGCTGAATGATGCGGACTAACAAATGGTCTGTGTCGTATAAAAGGTTTATCATTACTCAACATCCCTGCAACTGAATGAATTTTTGTTACTTCTAATTGCTCATCAGGATTCAAAGGTGGTAATATGCCAGGAATTGCTTTGGCAAGTAAGGATTTTCCAGATCCAGGTGGTCCAAAAAATAAAATATTATGTCCACCAGCTGCTGCAATTTCCAACACTCTTTTCGCGCATTCTTGCCCCTGAATATTTTCCATATCTATTTCTGTTTTTGTTTTTGTTAATTTTTCGCTATCCTGATTATGTTGTATTGGTTGCCAATATTTATTTTCTGAAAAATCAAAAAAATCACCAAGGTGTTTCACTGGATAAATCAAAATATCTTTAACCAACAATGCCTCACTAGCATTATCTACTGGCACAAAAACATGCTTAAAACCTAACTCTTTTGCGCTCATCACAATAGACACAATACCTTGCAATGGACGCACATCTCCATTTAATGCTAATTCACCAACTATCAAACATTCTGACAATGGCGCAGGCAATGATAATTGCTGACCACTGGCAGTCAAAATTGATAAAGCAATTGGCAAATCATAAGCTGGACCTTGTTTTCTGATATCTGCTGGCGCAAGATTTACTGCCACTCGCTTGGTTGGAAATTGTAATGCTGTATTCTTTATTGCGCTACGTATACGTTCACGAGACTCCTGCACAGCTGCATCTGGCAGTCCCACAATAATAAAATTCCCCAACTGGGTTGGGGTGATATCTGCCTCAACATGCACTAGATGTGCATCAATGCCGAGAACAGCTGCAGAAAATATTCTTGCTGTCATATATCCCTCCTCTTAAAAATTATTGCCTATATCTTATAAAATTTTTTTAAAAAAGGCAAATTGACAAAAATATAGAGTTGATTTAAATTTCTCAATCAACTCTATACTATATTCAAATTTCTTTTACTCTCCTTTTATCCTTTACAACAAATTGTCCATCGCTTGGGTCAGTCCCTAATGTATAACCACCGGGAACAGTACTACCATTCACTCCCCATATATGCGTAATCATTTTTAAATTATCCCTAATATTCTTTGTCTCTCTCCCAGTAATAACAATATAAGCATCAGGACAAAGTAATCTAACAATACAAACTGTTTTCAAAAAAGTTTCGTCTGATGAGTGCGAATCAATGATAATTCTTCTAGCATTAGTGATACGAGGAACTGAAATAGTTATTTTTCTCACCTTATCTTTTAAATAGTAATAATGGGATATTAAATAGCTCAATTCAGAAATTATATCATCATGCAGACCAACTAAAAACCCAATTCCCACTTCAGGCCAACCAGCTTGTATAGCTAAATCAATTTGCTGTAATCGCTCATCTGGAGTACCCTTATATCTATCACCTTTGTGTAATTTAAAATATGTAGACCTATTATAACATTCCTGGAACAAAACATAACGACCATCACCTCTCACAACATTTAATAATGATTTAAGATTTTCTAAAGAAAAAGGAGAAGATTCAAGTACTGGAAAAAGATTAGCTTCTTTGATTGCTAATAATCCTCGTGAATTAATCTCAGTCATTGTTCCAAATTTGTGTATATTTCCTTCACGAAAACTACCTGTAAGACAATAGACAGTATCTAATCCTTGTCCAGCTAAATAACCAACCTCTTTTCGACATTCTTTTAAAGATAAAGTTTTCCTTTTAATTCCACTTCCCTTTCTGAATCCACAATAACCACAATTTGATCCACATAAACTACTAACATAAAGTGGAGCAAAAAATCGTAATCTCGGTAATTTGTTTATCTTTACCAATTTAGCTTTTCTGTACAATTCTTGAAACTCAAGCCCAAACAAATCTATCACGTCTGATAAATGCTTCTTACTCTCTCTCTCAAGTTTATTTAACGTTAACATTATACCCTCCTTATTTGCCCAATTATTAATGGAACTTCCATAACTTGTTTTGATGGAAATAAATGCCCCCATCTTATTTTTCCTTCAAAGACTTCGCCAAAATTTTCTCCATGATCACCACAAATAATTACTAAAATATCTCTATTCTTTGGTAGTGCATTAACAAGCCTTCCAATTCCCTGATCAATTATCTCAAGAGCGTGAATTTGCATTTGATATAAACTCTGAAAAAAATTTATACATACAAGACTATAATCTACATTACCTTCTCTCAAATTTAGTATTTTTTTAGCTTCAGGAAAAACACTTAAAACATCATTAGAAATTCCACAACCAACATCATATGGATAATGTGTCTCTGGACAATTCATAAACAAAAACCATTTTTCATGTTTATCAATCTTTTTAATTATCTCATCTACATGATTTAGTGGGAAAAATCTAAAACTTCTAGGCTCAAGAGGCTCTTCATCAAGACTGGGGCCATAGTACAAAAAATCCTTACCAAAATAACTCCTTAACAAACTACCTCTATTAAACTGAGTTACACCTCCGACTCCTAATACATAAAAACCTAAATCTTTATAACCTTGGATTATATTAGAAGCTTCAAATTCCAACTCAGCTTTTAATATTTCAAATGACCTCCCAGTTTTTATTCTCCACAACCGCTTCTTAGATTCTGTATAAAAAGGAATATAACTAAATGTATTGGGTAAATGCCCAGCAAAAAAAGCAGTATGTGCTGGCACAGTATAAGACCCATAAGTGAATGCTTTTCTAAATCTCCCAATTCTATCCATATTTGGCGTACTTGCGTTAATCATGGTATCAAAACGACACGAATCTAGAGTAATAAATAAGACATTATGATTAAGTAAATCATTCATAACACCTCCCCTTTCATTGTTAATGTTCATAATTTTATTTTGACTATATCTAAATATTATGTTATTGTCAATATGTCGTCGACAGTCAACATACATTAATATGCACAAACTACTTAAACAATTAAATTGTACTGAATTTGAAACTAAAACTTTTTTAGCTCTTTTAACTGAAACAAAAGGCGCGAGTGTAGTAAATATAAGCAAAAAATTAAAACTCCCCCGCACTACATTATACGGACATCTAGAATCTTTAATGAAGAAAGGACTAGTACGAAAGACTATAGGTGATAGAGGATCAATTTTCTACACTGAAACAATTACAAATATACAAGAACTTTACGAAGAAAAAATAAACCAACTGAAAAAATCCCAAAAAGAAATCAAAAAAATAATGGAAAATAAAAAATCAATTCAATCATACGAACCAAAATTTATTATCCATGATAAGCCCAGAGCTGCTGAAATGATTTTTAGAGATGTATTAAGAAGCAAAGAAAAGCAAACTTATTGGTTTTGGCCTGTAAAAGAAATGGTGGAATCAATATCTAACAATACCTATGAAATATTTATGAAAGAAAGAATAAAAAGAGGAATCTGGCTTAATGTATTATGGCCAGACTCAAAAAAAATAGATTTTAGCGAACATTCAATCTTAGGACCAAAAGAAAAAGAAAAATCACTACGTAGAGTAAAAATACTTCCCAAAGAAATAGATCAATTTATGGGCTATGGAATATATGGCTCAAAAGTCGCCTTTTTATCTACAAAACGTGAGCATTATGGATTTATAATAGATAGTATAGAATTGAGCAATACATTAAAAAAACAATTCGACTATCTTTGGAAGCAATCTAAAAAAATATAACACACAAATTTTTATTTTTCTTTTTTCTTCAAATCAACCAAAAGAAAAAATATACCAATAGTAATATAAACATCAGCTAGATTAATCACAGCATTCCAAGGCACAATCAACCAATCAATTACATAACCATATACCACCCTATCATAAAA
>WFTG01000013.1 GCA_015485655.1 Patescibacteria group bacterium
ACAAAAATTTGATAATTATTTAATGTATAGAGCATTGAGTAAATTTCAAATTGCATATCAAAAAGTAGCAAACACTATTCATCCTACAAAGTTTACAAATATTGATGGAAGCATCAAAAAAGAAGTTGATGCTTATGATATAGGTAGGTATGATTCTGATGAAAAAGTTGCAGATAATTATTTTTTGGAAGACTTATTTTATGATTCAGATTCAGAAAAAGACAATATAATAACTAAAATTAAAGATGTTGTTGTATTTTCTAAAATTCCAAAAAATTCAATTAAAATTCCTGTCGCAGGCGGAAAAAGTTATTCTCCAGATTTTGCTTATGTTTTGAATTTTGCAGATGGAAAAAAGAAACTTTATTTTATCGTGGAGACAAAAAATGCTGATGAAGAAAGTTTAAGAAATGAGGAAATACAAAAGATAAAACACGCAGAAAAATTCTTTGACAATACAATACAAATTAAGTTTCAAACACAATTTAGTAATGATAAAATGGTGAGTTTAATACAAAAAGTGTACAATTTATAAGCAGTTGTTGTATGATTATTATTTATTTATAATATCTATTTATTTAGATTGTTATTTGAAAATTTACCTAAAATTAGCCAAAAATTAAGAATAATTTATTGATTAAATTATTCTTTTTTGTTAATATGGATTTATGAATACACAAATCGCTGGACATCAACATATTATTTCTTTGTTAGAAAGATCTTTACAACAAAGACATGCCCATGCTTTTTTATTTATCGGAGCTGAGCATATAGGAAAAACCACAGTTTCTGATTTGATAATCAACAAACTAATACCTAAACAGTTTTTGCAGTTTAATCTTTTTGATTTATGCAGAGAGGAAGATAAGATGATTATTTCTATAGATCAGATTATAGAAATGCAAAAAAATGTTACATTAAAACCTGCTAATAATTTTCCTGTAGTTGTGCGTATTCATCAGCCAGAGTTGCTATCTCCTGAGGCTGCGAATAGAATTTTGAAAATTTTGGAAGAGCCACCTGAATATGTGATATTTATTCTTATTAGCATTAGTGAAGATTCAATTCTGCCAACTATTAAATCACGTTGTCAAAAAATAAATTTTGAGCAGGTGGATGATCAGGATATAAAAAATTTTGTTTTAGACACCAGAGGAGCGCTACCAGATAATTTTGACGCTATATTAAGTTTTGCGCATGGTTGTCCTGGTAAAGTTATACGCGCTATTGAATCACCAGAATATATTCAGGGTCATTTAGATGACTTAGAAAAAATTATAGCTTTGGTAGACAGTCCAACACAACAACAGTTAAGTGTTATACAAGATTGGTTTTTGTCTAATGGTTCTTATATAGAAAAAAAAGAAAAATTAAAACACACCATAAACTTACTTGAAGAGCTATTACATGCTATAATAGCAATACAGTATCGTCAGAAATCATTTTTTTCATCAGAATTGAACAATATTTCTAAAAAAGTATCACATAAGAAAATGTTGAATCTGTTTGAGGCGTCTATGAGGTATAGGCACAGACTATCTTTTAACCCCGATATACGAACAATAGTTAGTGATATAACACTTTTAAATTATCAATAGTTTTTAATACATTATTATGAAACAATTAATTTTATTTTTAGCAGTACCATTTTTTTTAGCAGGGTGCTTGCAGATTAAGACTCAAGCTGATGAGTCCGGCGGTGTATATAGATCTCGTGATAACGGTCAGTCTTTTGAGCGTATTACAAAAATCAAAACTACTGGTCCAGCGAAAAATTTTTCTCAAGATAATACAGAGTTCTTGCAACTAGATATAACAGATCCAAATACTCTATATTATTCATCTGTAGAGAGTGGTTTGTTTGTTAGTAATAACGGTGGTAATTCATGGAGTAATATTTTAAAAAACAAAGGCCTAATAAAAAATATGGCTATTGATCCTGATGAGCCGTGTCATATATATGCACAGACTAAACAAAATATTTTTCAATCAATTGATTGTGGTCGAAGATGGAAAACATTGTATTTAGAAAAAGTGAGCAAACGATTGATTAATGACATTGTGCTAGATACAGAGTCTCCAAATAGATTATTTATGACCTTATCTGACGGTAGTATATTATTATCTGAGGATTATGCAGTTTCTTGGCGGGTGTGGTATAGATTTGAAGATTCTGTGAATGCTCTGTATATAAATCCTAAAAATACTCAGATTATGTATGCGCAGACCAAGAATTCACTTTTTAGAAGTGAAAACCAAGGTTTGGACTGGGAAGATTTAGGCCCTGTCATTAGCAAAGATTTTAAATTCAAAGGTGGTAATGTGGTTAAGGATTTGGTTTTTATTAGCGAATATGATGATGGATTTTATATTGTGTCAAATTACGGCGTGTTAAAATCTATAGATAGTGGCAAGACTTGGGAGGAGCTTACACTATTGCCTAGACCTAAAAAAGAAAAAATCTTGAGTCTTGCAGTAAATCCTGCTAATATGAATGAACTTTATTATGGCACAGCTAGCGCTTTGTACTATTCACAAGACGGTGGTGTGAATTGGCAAACTCTCAAGAGCCCTACAACTCGTCAAAATAAAGAGTTGTTAGTACATCCAGTTGATTCTTCTATACTTTATGTGGGTGTGTATAGCCCACCAAAAAAATAAATTGATTTTAAGGATAAATTATATGTATGAAATTATTGAACAATATGATGATAAGTGGAATTCAGCTTATGAATATTTTACCAAAGAGTTGAAAACTTTGCGTTCTAATCGTGCTCATGCTAGCTTGATAGAGGATATAAAAGTTGATTACTATGGCACGCCAACACCATTAAAGCAAATTGCTACTATTACAATACCTGAACCACGCCAGATGTTGGTTGAAGCATGGGATAATCAAGTTTTAAAAGATATTGAAACAGCTCTTCAGGGAACAGATAATGGTTTTGCTGTTGTGAATGACGGATCTAGTATTAGAGTTACATTGCCTGATATGACAGAGGAGACACGCAAACAAACTGTTCAGTTATTACATAAAAAGACCGAAGAAGCGCGTGTGAGTATTAGAAAAATTAGAGAAGACATTTTGAAACAAGCAAAAGCTCAGAAAGAATCAGGAGAGATTTCAGAGGATGAGTTTTTTGATATTCAGAAAAAAGTTCAAGAAATAGTTGATAAATTTAATGCGTCAATAAAAGAAGATGCAGAATTAAAAGAAAAAGAGATAATGACAGTTTAATTTTTAGTCCATAGTATATTTTTATGTTAGTAACAATTATTATTTTTATTTTGATATTAGGGTTATTGGTTTTTGTTCATGAACTGGGTCATTTTCTCATGGCTAGAAAAACAGGAATGCCTGTAGAGGAATTTGGTATTGGATTTCCACCTCGTATTTGGAGTTTTAAAAAAGGTGAGACTCTGTATTCTCTTAATTTAATTCCACTGGGTGGTTTTGTAAAAATTACAGGTGAAAACGGAGAGGATAAAAATAACGAAAATGCTTTTCAAAACAAAACAGTATGGCAAAGATTTATTGTTTTGATTGCAGGAGTTGCTATGAATGTTGTATTAGCATTTGTAGTGCTTAGTATTGGTTTTATGGTTGGATTGCCTAGTGTTGTTGACGACACATTGCCAAGCAATGCCCGTGTAAGTAATGAGCAGTTGCAGATTATAGAAGTTGTAAGTGATTCACCAGCTGATATGGCAGAATTAGAATTAGGAGATGTGGTTTTATCCATCAATGGACAAAGTATTTCATCATCTGATGATTTACAAAAAATTGTTGCTGCATCCGAAGGTAATGATTTAGATTTAGTTGTTTTGCGTGGAAATAAAGAATTATCAATTTCAGTCACTCCACAACTCAATAAAGATGTAGATAGATATGTGATTGGAGTGGGTATTACAGATACGGCGATTGTTTCATATCCATGGTATAGAGCTATTTGGGAAGGTTTTAGGGCAACTGGTTTATTATTGTGGCAGATTATTTCTATATTTGGTTTGATTTTATTTAATTTATTTACCAAGGGTAGTTTGATTGCAGATATTTCTGGGCCATTAGGTATTGCTGTGATGACAGGGCAGGTTGTTGATTTGGGTTATTCTTATGTATTGCAATTTATTGCTATGCTGTCATTGAATTTAGCAATAATAAACATCATTCCATTTCCAGCACTGGATGGTGGAAAAATATTTTTCTTGCTTATTGAAAAGATAAAAGGATCCCCAATCAATCAGAAAGTTGAAAATATGATCCATAATTTTGGTTTTTTAATTCTTATTTTGTTAATAGTTGTAGTTACTTATAGAGATGTATTGAAGTTCGGTGGTAAGATTTTGGGCGCTTTTAAACAAATGTTCTAATATGATAGGTAAACGTTTTTTTAGATATTTTTCTCATGATATCGGTATTGACTTGGGGACATCGTCAACACTTGTTTATGTTAAGCAAAAAGGTATTACAATATCTGAGCCATCTGTAGTAGCTATCAATACAAGAAATGATCAAATTGTAGCTGTGGGCAGTGATGCAAAAAATATGCTTGGTAAAAGTCCAAGGCATATAGAAATTATCAGACCATTGGTAAGTGGTGTTGTATCTGATTTTGAGGTGACAGAGAAGATGTTGAAATATTTTATAGACAAAGTGCATCAGGAGACTTTTACATTATTACCTCGTCCGCGTATTATTATTGGTATTCCTCTTGATATTACAGAGGTGGAGCGTAAAGCAGTTGTAGATGCTGCTGTATCTGCAGGCGCGTCAGAAGTTTTTTTAGTAGAAGAGCCAATGGCAGCAGCTATTGGATCTAGATTGCCTATAGAAGAGTCTGTGGCATCTATGGTAATAGATATGGGAGGTGGTACAACTAATATTGCTGTATTCTCATTGCTTGGAGCTGTTACTTGGAAATCAATTCGTTTAGCAGGCGATGAGCTGAATAAAAATATTATTAATTATATTCGTGAGCAATTTAATTTATTAGTTGGTGAGCATACAGCAGAGAAATTAAAAATTGCTATTGGTTCTGCTATACCACAGTCAGAAAAACTAGAAATGACAGTGCGTGGTAGGGATTTATTGTCTGGATTGCCAAAGGAGCTTATTATTAATGATATGCAGATTAGAGAAGCTATAATGCGTTCAGTGAGATTGATTATAGATAATGTCAAAACTGTTATTGAAAACACTCCACCTGAGCTAATAGCAGATATACATCAGCGTGGTATTATTCTCTCTGGTGGAGGTGCGTTGTTGAAGGGTTTTGACCAGTTAATTGCGCAAGAAACAAAAATACCAGTACATGTTGTGGATGATCCTTTGACATCTGTTGTTCGTGGTACAGGTATTTTGATAGAAGATGAAGAATTACTTAAAAATGTGATTATTAATGAAACACAACCTTCAGTATAAGTATGATGAATTATTTTGAAAAAAAAAGTTCACGAACTTTTATTCGTTCTGGTGTAGTAGTACTTATAGTACTGCTATTTTTGGCTGTGGTTGAATTTATTTGGCCACAGAGTTTTTCTTGGGTACGACAGGGTGCTGTATACACTGCTAAACCTATTACAGAGCGTATTTGGAATAGTTCTGAAAATAAAAGTGATTTAGAAAGGTTGATGCAGGAGAACAAAATTTTGAGACAGACTTTAGATTCTATTGTTTATGATTTTGTTGATTATAAAAACTTAAAGGATGAAAATACAAAATTAAAATCAGCATTATCTTTTTTTGATAAAAATTCATTTATACAAATACCAGCAAAGGTTATAGGAAAAAAAGTGATACAGGATAAAACTTTTATTATTATTGATCGTGGTACATCAGATGGTGTTGAACCTGGTTTGCCAATAGTGGTAGGTGAGGGGATGTTGTTGGGCATTGTCTCGCATTCTGATAGTGATATTTCTTATATTATACCGATAGAAGAAAATACATCTGCATTATCAGCTAGGATTTTAGGAAAAGATGGCATTGTTCATGGCGTCATAGAGACAACCCCAGGCGTGGCAACTCATTTGAAATTAATTCCAAAGAGCGTAGAATTACAACCAGGCGATATTATCGTAACATCTGCTTTCAACGATCTTATACCTGAAAATATAGTAATTGGTAGTATTGAGCGTATAGATAATAAAGTGAATAATTTTTTTCAATCTGCAGTTGTTTATTTTTTAGTGAAGTATTATGATTATTCAACTGTATATGTAATCAAACAAACTATATCTACAGATGAGGATTGATATTGCACAACTTGGTATTATGTTAGTGTATATTGTAGCTTCTTGGTTTACAGCTTTTTTTGATACTATGATGATGCAGTTTGGTTTGTCATTTTTAACTTTATTTCCATTTGTTTTGTTGGGAATATATTTTTTTACTAGATATAATACTAACCGTTGGATATTTATTTCAATTTTTATTTTTTTATATTTGTTAATATCTATAATTCCTATATGGATTGGCTTGGTTATATTATTGAGTTTTATTAGCGCAGAAAAAATATTAGGTTCTGTATTGAATCGTTTTAATGTAATTCAGGTTTTGGTCATGATAATTTTTATTACCTTGTTGATGTCTTTGGTTTATGAATATCAGCTCAATTTTTTATCTTGGTTATTTGTTCCTGTTGATTGGTCTGTTACAAATATTCATGAGCATTTGATACGTGTTTTGCTTGGATTTGTTTTTGGTTTTGTTATGTATCCATTTTTTTCAATGTATGAAGCAAGACATAAGTTATATTTATCATCTCATTAATTATGAAGTCTCGAGATAATCAATATTTTAGAATACAACACGATGAACATGAGTCTCCAAGTAATCATGTAGATAGAAGTTATAAAAAATATGACACTTCAGAACAATGGGGTTTTGGTGGAGTTGCAGAGAAACGCATTTTTGTTCCAACTATACAGCGTGTATTATTATATAGTTTTATATTGATATTGATGTTTGGGATTATTATATTTCGTTTGACACAATTACAAATTGTAAACGGTCAGGAGTATAGAGATAAGTCAGAGGGAAATAGAATACGTACACAGTTGTTAGATGCGCCTCGTGGTCTTATTTATGACAGAAATGGCAAAGAATTAGTTACCAATGTGCCAACATTTTATTTGGCATTCGTATCTGCTGATTTGCCTCGTGACAATGAAGAGCTTTTGTCTCAATTAGACACTATATCTAATATTACAGGTGAGTCAATAGATGTATTAGAAAATATCATAGATGAATCTTCTCGTATTAGTTTTAGACCAAAGTTAATTGTGGATGATATATCATACGAAGATATTGTTTTGCTGAAAACCAAGCTAAAAAATTGGTCAGGGTTTGAAATTGGTATACGAGGTTCAAGGTTTTATCCTATGGGTAAATACACAAGTCATGTGTTGGGTTATTTACGTAAATTAACAGCAGATGATATTGCAACTGGTAAGTTTGACAACTATCAATTTACTGATTATATAGGAAAAAGTGGTATAGAAGAACAGTATGAAAGTATTCTAAAAGGCCAAACAGGAAAAAAGCAAGTAGAGATAAATGTTCGTGGTCAAGTACAAAAAGTAATCAATGAACAGCTACCTGTTTCTGGATCAAATATTACACTTTCCATTGATTCAGCTATACAGGAAAAATTATTTGATATTTTACAGGCTAAACTTGATGAGTTGGAGTTATCCAAGGCAACAGCTATAGCTATTCAACCTCAAACAGGTGAGATATTAGCCGCTGTGTCATTGCCAGCGTATGATAACAATCTTTTTTCAGGTAAAATAGATTCGGCAATTTATGCAGATTTGATTTCTAATGAGGATTTGCCATTATTTTTTCGTGCTTTGCAAGGTGAATATCCTTCAGGGTCAACTTTTAAGCCAATTGTAGCTTTGGCTGCTTTAAAAGATGGTATTATAACTCCGCAAACTGTGTTTTTGAGTAATGGAGGCATTCGCGTGAATCGTTGGTTTTTTCCTGATTGGAAAGCAGGGGGTCATGGGATTACAAATGTTACAAAAGCATTGGCTGAATCTGTTAATACATTTTTTTATATAATAGGTGGTGGGTATAATAATATCAGGGGTTTGGGAGTTGATAGAATTGTTGATTTTGCTAAAAAGTTTTATTACACCAAACAATTGGGTATTGATTATCCTAGTGAGGCAGATGGTTTTTTGCCGTCACGTCAGTGGAAAGAAGAGACTAAAAAAGAAAGGTGGTATATTGGGGATACTTATAATATTAGTATTGGACAGGGAGATGTTTTGGTTACGCCATTGCAGGTTACAACTATGATTGCTTATTTTGCTAATGGCGGAAAAATATACAGACCACATTTTTTAAAAAAAATTGAGTACGCAGATGGAACATACCAAGATATTGAGCCTGAGGTATTAAGAGATGATACTATTGATCAGCAATACATAAAAATAGTTAGAGAGGGGTTGAAGGCTGCGGTAGATGAAGGTAGTGCTAGGAGCTTGAGTCAATTCAAGCCTTTTCAGATAGCAGGTAAAACTGGTACAGCGCAGGTTAGTGGCAATCAAGATCCGCATGCTTGGTTTGTAAGCTTTGCGCCATTTGATAATCCTAGTATAGCCTTGACTATTTTAATTGAAAATGGTGAATCTAGTAACAATGCTGTTGCAGTAGCTCGTGAATTTTACAGATGGTATATTGATGAATATTTTAATAATTAAGCTATATATTTGCTTGACATGAAAAAATTATAGTGTATAATTTGACTTAATCTTATATTATTATATATAACATATGCAAAAATATTTTACTCCTGAAGGTCTAGAAAAGTTAAAAGAAGAGTTAGCAGAGCTTCAACTAAAGCGTAAAGAG
>WFTG01000014.1 GCA_015485655.1 Patescibacteria group bacterium
TAACATTACAGGGATGCCTATTTTTAAGAAATCTTTAAATTTTATATTATAGCCAGATTTACAGGCAATATCAGCTACAATCAGGTTGGCACTTGCTCCAATCAGAGTTCCGTTTCCGCCAAGATCAGCGCCTAATGCTAATGACCACCAAATAGGATTGAGGTCTGGAAAAGTAGATCGCATTCCTTCTACCAAAGGTATCATAGTAGCTACAAAAGGTATATTGTCTATAAGAGATGAAAAAACAGCACTGGCACCTAGAATAATCATAGAGGTAGCAGGTAAACTACCTTGAGTTAGGGTTAGGAATTTTTCTGCTGCCCATGACATTACACCAACATGTTCTAGTCCGCCAACTAGTATAAACAAACCAACAAAGAAAAAAATCGTAGTCCATTCGATTTCGTGTAATACTTGTTCAAGATGCTTGTCATCAAGTAAGAGTAATAAAGCTCCGCCAAATATCGCAATTGTTGCTCCCTCTAATCCAAGTACGCCGTGCATGAGAAAGCCAGTTATAACTAGTGTTAGAACAAATAATGATTTTTTAAGAAGTAGCGTATCTTTTATACTGTCTTTTTCTTTAAGTTGCATGATTTTTTTCATGTGTTCTTGTTTTGTTTTTAGCTCATGTCCATAATACCATTTGAAAAAAGGCAACAATACAATAATCAAGATTGCGATTATAGGTCCTAGATTGGTCAGAAAGTCTAAGAATGACAATCCAGCTGCGCTTCCAATTAAAATATTAGGAGGATCGCCGATTAGTGTGGCAGCACCGCCTATATTGCTCATTAGGATTTGGGTAATGAGCATTGGAATTGGATTGACTTTTAGATTAGCACTAATGACCAGTGTCATAGGAGCCATTAACAATACAGTGGTTACATTGTCCAGTAGTGCGGAGAATAGAGCTGTTATTAGAGCAAAAAATACTAATATTTTCCATGGATCACCACCGGCAAGTTTAGCAGCTTTGATAGCTATGTATTGGAATAAACCAGAATTTTTGGTAATAGTCACAATAATCATCATGCCAATTAATAGACCTATTGTATTGAAGTCTATAGATTCTATAGCAGAATGTTGATCATAAAAGTTAAATAGCATACCGACGATAATCATTGTTGCGGCTCCAAAAAGAGCTATGATAGTTCTATGAATTCTTTCAGAAATGATTATAGAGTAGGTTCCTAAGAATACAAGCAAGGCTACAAGACTACTGCCAGTTATAATATTTGATGTAATAATTTGTTCTGTCATATAAAAAATTAAAAACAAAAAAACCTATTTTATTTTGATAATTTAGGTTTTTGTTAGGTTATTCGTTATTATTAGTATTTTTATTTTGATAAAGTGCATCATGCATAGCATTTTTGATGCAGGTTCTGGTAATAGCTCCAATAAGTATTCCTTCTTCGTCTACAACAGGCAATATACGACGATAAGAATCCACAGAATAACTAGCCGCTTCAATAATAGCGTCATTAGTTTTTAAGGTGTGAAATTCAGTATACATAAGACTGTCTAATGTTTTGTCTTTTATTTTTTTAATACTTTCTTCCATAGTGCCTTCTGGACCAAACTGGGAGTACATTGGATCGTTTTTTAGATATTCAGGAACCATGGCACGAATTAGTATTTGTGAAGAAATAATGCCAATAGGTTTTTTGTTTTTATCTACTACTATCAAGCTGTTTGTTTTGTTTTGGTGCATATATAACAAAGCTTCAGCCACAGTAGTTTCTGGAGTTGTAGTATGTACTTGTGTGTACATGTAATCTTTTACCCACATTTGGTTAGAATAAATTTGTTAGATAAATTTTATTATAGCACTGACAAAGTTGTTGACAAGTTGATAACAATATTGTTATAAAATTTCACGGTTTATTGCATCATTTAGCTCAGCTACAGTGTTATCTATCTTATTTTCGTGATTGATTATTTGGTAATTATATAGATTGGCGACTTCTAGTTCTTTTTTAGCTGATTGCAATCTTGTGTCTAGATCTTTTGGAATGCCGTTGTGACGTTTGATAATACGCTCTTTGATTTGTTCAAAATTTTCTAGTTTGATAAATATTAAAATTGCTTCAGGTAATTTTTCTTTGACTGCCAGAGCGCCTTGTACATCTATAATAAGTATTACATTGTTGCC
This sequence comes from Patescibacteria group bacterium, assembly GCA_015485655.1. Taxonomy (GTDB): domain Bacteria; phylum Patescibacteriota; class Patescibacteriia; order S139-126; family S139-133; genus S139-133. The sequence goes on from WFTG01000014.1 coordinate 2,159, forward strand.
TTTGTTTAATTCTTCTTGCACAGAAGATAGCGGTGTGCCATAGTAGTTGTTATGAACCTGTGCCCATTCTAAGAATTTTTTTTCTTTGATTTGTTTTTCAAATTCTTTTTTAGTTAAAAAATTATAATCAATACCGTCTGTTTCACCTTTGCGTTTTTTTCTAGTTGTTGAGGTTACTATTTTTACAAAAGGTAATTTTGTTTGTTCTAAAAACTTTTGTACTACTGTGGTTTTTCCTGAAGCAGTAGTGCCTGAGATAATTATAATTTTTCCAGTGTCGTTTTTGGATTTCATAGAATCAAGAATTGATTGAAGTGAACTTGGTAGCTTTTGGTTATATTCTACTATTTTATTTTCTAAATTAATAAATTTTAGTCCAGATGCATGTAGAAATGGTCGGGATATATCTATTTTTGCTTTGACATTTTTTTTATTATAGATAGGATCACCAACAATTGGATGGTCTAGTGACCTCATTATAGTTCTGATTTGATGAGTGCGTCCAGTTTTTATAATTATTTTCAAAAGAGTGAAATAATTATATTGTTTGGTGACAAAATATTCAGTTATAGATTTTTTTCCAGTTTGTTCAGTGCGCTTTACAAGCATTTTTCCAGATTTTTTAGATCTTTCTATATTTGCTTCAATTTTGCCATGATTGTTATGAAAGTTTCCATGAACTAGAGCTGTATATTCTTTGTATACTTTGTGTTCTGATAGTTGTTGTTTGAGAAAGTCAAACATTTTTTTGTGTCTGGCAACAACCATTAGACCTGATACGTTTTTATCTAGGCGTTGTACAATGCCTGGACGGTCGCTAGCTGGGTCTATATTTTGAATTTCCGGATATTTTTTTAATAGTTGCTGAATAAGAGTATTGTCGTGATAGTTTGTATCTGGATGTACTGTAATTCCGCTTGGTTTATTCACTACTACATAATCAGCACATTCATAGACAATTTCTATGTCCATTTTAGGAAGATTAAATTCTTTATTTTGTGGTTCTTGTAGTATAGAAATTTCATCACCTATATTGAGTTTATGGTGGACGGTTACGGTTTTGTCATTAACTAATACAAAGCCTTTTTTAACAGCTCTTTGCCATTGAGTACGAGAATATTGTCCTGCTTTGTGAGTGAGGAATTTGTCTAGTCTTTCTGATTTATTTTCTGTAAATTTAATAGTTTGCATAGTTTTATCCTAAATGAGCATGATCATTCCAAATCCAAACATACCATTGCTTTCCTTCCATTTTTGTTTCATCATAGCAGATTGCAGTGATGCTTGTATTGGTAACATGCATATGATGTATGAAATTATATAATTCTTTGCCTTGAAGATCTTCCCCAAAAATTGTAGTTGCGACTAAAATTTTTAGAAACATGCCATGAGTGACAACTAAAATATTATTTTCTGATTTGTTTTTTAAAAAATCTAATCCAGCTAGCGCTCTTGATTTTAATTCTTGAAAAGTTTCTTCATCAGAATGTCTAAAGTTTGGATCTGAATACCCTGCATAAACAGCTTCTTTTATTTTTATAGCTTCAGGGTCATTATATTTTTTACCAATTATTACACTAGGGTTTTTTCGTTCTACAAATAATTCTGAATATTCAAGTGATAAATCTGTTTTTTCTTGTATGATTTCTGCAGTTTGTTTAGCTCGTGGGTAAGTGCTAGAAATTATTAGTTCTATTGGTAAATTTTTGGCTCTTTCTGCAATTTTATACGCTTGTTCTATACCAGTGTTATTAAGTGACGAATCTGGACCTTGGCTAGTTTTCTTTTGGTTAAATTCAGTTTCGCCGTGTCTGACAAAATAGATTGTTTTCATATTTTTATGAAATTATTATTTATATACAGTATACACGTAAAAGACTTTGATAAGAAATTATTTGATATTTCTTTTTGTGTGGAATGAAACAAAAAATCCCATCAAAGTGGGATAATTAAGTGGTGTAAGCTATCTGTGATTTTGCATAAAATAATAAAGCAAAATATGGTACCGGGGAAAGGACTCGAACCTTCACGGGCAAAGCCCACCAGCTCCTAAGGCTGGCGTGTCTACCAATTTCACCACCCCGGCATGTTTTTATTTATTATGTAATGTACAAGAACAGTCTAGCGGTTTTTGTGAATTTAATCAAGAGAAAATCCCGATGTGATTATCGGGATTAGCTTGTGGCGGATTATAAAAAGTAATAAGCCGTGGCAATAATACTGCCAAGAACACTCAGACTTACAGCCCAAGCCACTATACGTTCTTTACGGCGTTGTTTGGCGTGCATAGCCTTGTCCATATTTACCTCCTTTGGGTGGATAAAAGTATAAAAGTACAATAAACTATGTTTATTTAACGCTTTTTTATTATATTTGTCAATTGTTTTGTTATTTTGTAATATAAAACTATATGCAATATACATTGTATTAATTAATTCAAACCATGTTTCACAGAATCAAAAGACAAAAACCATTCAAAAGAGCATTGTTTACACTACTAGTTGGCTTTTCAGTAGTTGCTTTTTGGCGAGGCGCGTGGTGATTAATGGATATTTATTTATTTCCTGATAATTATGAACTAAGTTCTTGGTTATCTATTTTGATTGGTTTGTCTATATTATGATTAACAAATCATTGGACTAAGGAATTGACTTGAGTCATTAATTAATGTTAAAGTTTGGATAATTAAATATTAGGTCCACCGTCGCATAAAGCTATGGCGGACAAGGAGGGAATATATGAAGAGGAGAGAAA
>WFTG01000015.1 GCA_015485655.1 Patescibacteria group bacterium
ACGAAAGTATGTACAACCAAATCACCCGTCTGGAAAAAACAAATCATAATTTGAATAAAAATTGGCAAAAAACCGTAAGCAGGCTAATAAATGAACGTGATGTAGAGATTAGCCGGCTAAAAAATATCATAGCCAAGCAAGCTGATTTCAATGGCGCTCAAGCCGACGCTGCTTTAGTTGTCATTAACGAATTAAAACAGAAAAACAGAACATTGCAACATCAACTAGCAAGCTTTGTAGCGAAACAAGATTCTCTGACAAAAAAGTTCCAAATCCAGAGAAAAATCATAGCCAAATATGACACGATTTTAACTTATTATAAAAAGGAAAAGGAGCTCACTAGAATTGCAATAGCCCAATCGGCTTCTGATAAACTGTTTCACGCAACATTATTGGCTTGGAACGAGTATAGAATGTACAAACCTTTTCAAGTAGATATGGTAGACAAAAAAATTCTCAAAATGTTGTTGGTCAACTTTCGGTTCAGAAATATGAACGATTATGGATATATGTGGAATCAAGATGCGCTGTGGTATTTCGCAAATAAATACGGCGTAACTTTTTTCAATGATCCCGTCAACGCCGAAGATTATGTTGAGCAAGCGTTGTATGACTTTCAAAAATACCTTACCAACGACCAACAAATACAAGCCGGAAAAATTGCCGATGAGCTCAAGGCGATTTTCCAAAATGACCTAAAGCTTTTTACAAATTTCACACCCCAGCTCAAAAGCATTAAAGTTGGTCATGGGAATTTATACGATTATCTACAGTCAGATTATGTGACTGCTTCGGAAATTCCCGCTGGGATATATTTTAAAAATAACAATCCCTGGGCAACAACTCAGGGGAAATAAAACCTCAACCAAAAACGGACAATGCAAATGCAAAGTCCGTTTTTTATTTTATACAATACCTAAAGAAATCTTAGGCAGTTTTTATTTCAAATATTTTTGCTTGTTCCTAGAATGCTCTGCAAAAGTCTTAGCAAAATATGTATTACCTTTTGCATCATGTAAAAAATATAGATAATCAGTCTCAGCTGGATAGATAGCAGCTACTAAAGAATCTAAACCTGGATTTGCTATAGGCCCAGGTGGCAATCCTGCATATTTATATGTATTGTATTTAGAATCAACTTCTAAATCTTGAAATGTAACAGATGGTAAATTTTTATCAGTTATATAATTCACTGTAGAATCCATCTGTAGTGCCATACCAATATCCAACCTATTCCTAATAATACCAGAACCAATTTTTTTATCCTCTGCATCCCTAAATTCACTTTCTAAAATTGAAGCAATGGTTACAATTTCATAAATAGTTTTATTTTGTTTCTTAATATCAGCTCGCATCTGATCTGACAACTTCACATCAAAATTATCAAATGCTTTCCTGAGTATATCTTGTAAAGTAGCTTCTGAATCTACTAGATATGTATCTGGGAAAATATACCCCTCATATCCAACACCATCTGGTCTATCTAACAAAAAACTATATTCAGACTCAAAAGAATTATCATAAGTGGTCATGCCCTCATTATTTTCTGGAGATGAAAATGGATATCCTACAAGTTTATAAAACGCATTTTTATCATGACCAAATTTATTGTTCAGATACTTGGCTATATCTTCTATAGACCAACCTTCTATAAACGTAAGTTTAACAGATTGATTTTTTGTTTGACTTGAGGTTAAAATCTCTACCAAACCAGCCATACTAGTTTCTTTTGGCAATTCATACAAACCAGCTATGAACTTATTTTCAACACCTTTTTGCCAAACATAAACACGAAATAAAAAGTCATTATGTATGTAACCAGCTTCCAAAAGCTCAGCACTAATCTGCTTCACACCCAGTCCAGATGAAATTTCTAACTGTGTTATTGGTAATTCATACACACGATTGACTTGATAAGAATACCAACCATAACCAATAAACACACCTAAAATGGCTATTAGTATTATTTTTTTAATAAAACGCTTAAACATAAATTTGCAAATTTGTAGTTATTTATTTTTCTCTTTCCATTTATTATATTTATCAACTAACCATGAGCTAGACTGAACCTTTCCACCATAACCCACATTAAATACCATTTCTGCTCCTATAGCCTCACATGTGGCTACTTCTGGTATATTATCTTTTTTTCTATCACCACCATTGGCAAAAATATCAGGACGAACTTCTTCTAAAGCTTCACAAACACTTGTATCCTTGCAATCAGGTTCATGTTTTGTCAAAACCACCTCATCAACACATGCCAAAGCTTCTATAATTTCTTTACGCTCTTCTTGAGGCATAAAAACATAACCTTTTTTCTGCCTTAACCAATTATCATTATTCATAATAACAACCAATCTATCGCCTAGAGCTTTTGCTTCTTCCATCATACGAATATGACCTATATGTATAGGATCAAATCCACCGCTGACTACTACAACTTTTTCTTTTTTTGTCATAATTTTTTATAAAAAATTAATATACAATAATAATATCACGTTTTATAAAACACCCAAAATTGACAAACGCCTTTTTGTATGCTATAATGACTTTACATAAATAAAAATCCCTGTGCCGCCAAAAATAGTGGCTGTTGAGAATTATGCAAAACAAAAACAAAAAAGACACTTTGTCATCTACATACAACGTTGAAGTAACTGATATTGCAACTACATCACAAGTAAATGTAAATTATAAAATATCACCTACACAACAAATTCAAAAAATTTGGGCTAATACCCCAAAAATTTTGATTGCTATTTTATTACTTGAAGTAATCGCTGTTTATGGATTACTTTTTTTTGTATCTCCAAGCAGTGCTACCTTTGCAACCCAAAGCTCTCAAGAAAGTATTGAGATAACTGCTTCTGACACTCTAATAGCTCTAACCAACCAAGAACGAGAAAAATACAACCTACCTCACCTATCTTTCAATGCAGAACTTACAAAAGCCGCTCAAACAAAAGCTCAATATATCCTAGATAATAATAGCTTTAGCCATGAAGGTAAAAACGGTGAAACTTTTTCCACCTGGATTAGAGAAACAAACTATCAATACAAACGTGTTGGTGAAAACTTAGCTATTCAATTTGACCAACCTAAAGATATTATGAACGCTTGGATGGACAGTCCTCTACACAGAAAAAATATACTAAATCCCCTATACCAAGATATTGGAATAGCTGTAGTTCAAGGCAATTACAAAAATAAACCAACAACCATTGTAGTTCAATTATTTGGAACACAAAAATAACAACAC
>WFTG01000016.1 GCA_015485655.1 Patescibacteria group bacterium
AAAGTAATTGCAATATTCTTAAATAAATTTTTCATAAAAATATTTGAATTAAAATAAATAAAGTATGTAAATTATAGTTATAATAAGGCTTTTTGGCAAGGGTTAGAAGATGTATTTGTCACCTCGGACTAAATTCGGGGTCCAGTTTTCTCAAAATCTTGACAAAATTATTAAAATGTGCTATTATGTAAAAACTTAATTAAAAAAGTACATAAACAACCACATCAATCATCCTAAGGAGGATTAAAAAATGGAAAGAAAAAAAAGAGAAATAATCCTAAGTACCTTGTTAGTAATATTTATTGCTACGACAATGTATTTCTTTGTTACTAATTACAGTAAAGAAACTATTGTCGGTAAAGGTAAAATAGTCGGCCAACCAACAATGATTGGCGCAGTTCAAACATCCAAAGAGACTATCGACTGGTGGTTTTCATTTCCTGTTGATACAAATGGTGATGGACAAGCCGACTTAATTGTCTTAGATACATCACAAAGCAGTGATTTTGGAAATGGCTTTCAAATCGGCTGGACAGTAACCTATCAAAAAAGAGATGGTAAAGCATTAGCAAGCTGGTTGCCGTTTTTATGGGAATCAGTTTTAGACAGTTCATTGCCATCCGAACAACAACAAAGTGTTTATTTAGCAATTAACTACTCCAACTAACCCTCAACCCCCGACAAAAACTATAAGAATATAGTGTCGGGGGATTTTTTTGCAAAATTTTTAAAAAATAAACATTCCATCACCATAAGAATAAAATCTATACTTCTCTTCAATAGCTTCCGCATATAACCGTTGCAAAATATCAATTCCTTGTGACGGTTTTTTATTTTGTGCTAAAAATGCTGACACTAACATAAGTAATGTTGATTTTGGTAAATGAAAATTAGTAATTATGCCCTCTACAAACTTAAAATCAACACCAGGATATATAAAAGTATTTATCCACTTCTCCTGTGCCATGATTACGCCATCATCATTAGAGAAGGTCTCAAGTGTACGAACACTAGTTGTGCCAACTGCAATAACACGTCTATTATCTGCTTTTGCTTTGTTCAAAAAATCAGCAGTAGCCTCATCTATACTTCCCCATTCTGCATGCATTTTATGCTTAGTTATATCGTCTGTTACAACTGGTGCAAAAGTACCCAAACCAACATGCAATGTAATATTTACAATATCAATACCTGTGCTTCTTAAATCCTCTAACAATTTATTTGTAAAATGAAATCCAGCTGTAGGCGCTGCCACTGAACCACGATGCTTAGCATAAACTGTTTGGTATTCTTTATGAGAAGATGGTTTGTGAATATATGGAGGAAGTGGCACTTCGCCATATTTGTCTATATATTTATACAAATCCTGCTCAGAAACACTAAACTCAACCAACCAAGTTTCGCCATTACCTTCACGCTCAACCAAAACACAAGAAAAACCTGGTCCAAAATCTACAGTATCACCAATTTTTCTTTTAGCTCCACCAATCATTACTTGCCATATTCTATTTGCTTTTTCTTTTAATAAAAAAATTTCCAATTTACCACCTGTTTTTTTCTTGCCTTTGAGACGAGCTGGAAAAACTTTTGTATTATTAACTACTAACACATCTCCCTTTTGTAAAAAATTTGGCAAATTATAAAAATAATTATGCGAAATCTTATCTAACTTTCTGTCATATACAAAAAGCCGCGAATGATCTCGCGGATACACTGGCTCTTGAGCTATTAACTCAGAAGGTAAATTATAATCAAAATCTGATAATTGCATAACTTTTTATGAAGAAACTTTCTTCATTTTTTTATCCCATTCAGCTAGTTTTGCTATATTCTTTGCAACTGCATGTGGCTTGGGAACCTCTTTAAAAACAAACAAACTCTGCTTACCAGCGGTTTGGATAGTTATATTACCAAAATCTAAAAAAGTTGCAACCAGTCCATGCACTTCAGCATGCACATCTTGAATACGATATAATTTTTGTTCTGCTATAGTTCTAGAAAACAAACCTTGTTGCTCAATACTAATAATACGTTCATTGGTCACCAACCAAATATCCAAATAATAATCTATCCAAGCTCGGAAAAAAAACACCCAAACAAACATATAATAAAAACTAGCACTCAAAACAAAGATAATTTTTTTTAATTCATCTCCATAATGTTGAGATAACCACAACGGAGCATATATTTGCAACAAAAAAATCAAAAAAATAGGGGCAACAAGTAATAATCCATAAAACAAAACTATTTTTATCAAAATCCACTGATCACGACGTAACATAATCAATACTTCTTCATGTGGATATAATAATTGTTGTATACGCATAAATTATAAACCTATAGTAATAGAAAAAGTCTGTTGCCAATCTGTACCTGCAATAAATACTGCTGTTACTCCTAGCATCAAAATAAAACCAATAACAAAAAAAGTAGTTACAAAAATAGACACTGTTGTCTGTAGAGCGTATTTAACAACATGATACATATTAAAACTAAAAAATAACACTCCAAAAAAAGCAGAAATAATATAAGCTATTAAAAAAACATAATAAGGAATGTCCATATATATATTATAAAAGTGTCTGAAATTTTTGTGGTATATCTAACCCAAGATGTTTATAAGCCTTTGGTGTTGCAATCCTGCCACGCGGGGTTCTTTCTAACAATCCCAATTGTAAAAGAAATGGCTCATAAATATCTTCAATAGTACCAACATCTTCTGACAAAGCAGCAGCTAAAGAACCCAAACCCACAGGACCGCCACTAAAATTACTAATCACGACCTCTAATAAACGACGGTCAAACTCATCTAATCCCAATGAATCAATATTTAACAATTTTAAACCCTCATGAGCCACATTATGAGTAATTTTACCATCACTGCGTACATCAGCATAATCACGCACACGTTTTACAAGTCTATTAGCAATACGCGGAGTAGCACGAGAACGCATAGCTATTTCTTCTGCAGCCTGATCTTCTATATCTACTGCCAACATCTTTGCTGAACGATTGATTATCTTTTGCATATCTTGATTATTATAAAAATCCAAACGCCAAGTAGAACCAAATCTATCACGCAACGGCGAAGATAATAGATTGTATCTTGTCGTAGCACCAATAATAGTAAACTTTGGCAAATCAAGTCGCAATGTTCTAGCAGCTGTACCTTTGCCAACAATTATATCTAACGCATAATCCTCCATAGCAGGATATAAAACTTCTTCAATAACTTTATTCAATCTATGAATTTCATCAATAAACAAAATATCACCCTCGGTCATATTAGTTAATATAGCAGCTAAATCACCCGCCCTTTCAATAGCAGGACCTGATGTCACCTTAATATGAGCATTCATTTCATTAGCAATAACATGTGCCAAAGTTGTTTTACCAAGACCAGGAGGTCCATATAACAACACATGCTCTATTGGCTCTTTGCGCTTTTTGGCTGCCTGCATAAAAATATCCAGACTTTCTTTAATATTGTCTTGACCAACAAAATCACTCAACCGCTTTGGGCGCAGAGTTATGTCTAAATCAATGTCTTCTGATTTTTGATCTGATGAAATAATACGTTCAGTCATATACTTTAAGAGTATAGCCAAAATCATATTTTGACAAGATGTCTAAATTATTTTTTTGATAATTTTTCTCTATTTTTAGCAAAACTCTACAGACTATTGACAACATGCTATATATGTGCTAGCATAATCTATTATTAATAAAAGAAACTGTCCAGCTCACTACGGGCACGACAAGCATGGGGAATTTGCTTTAGGTTAAATCTGGCTTTCGAGCTCGATTCATCCCAAAATAAATTTTCTTGCCCGTAGCGATTTGAATAGTTTCTCTAAAATAATATCAAAAAATCTTCTTGCATATATGCAAGAAGATTTTTGTTTATAAATAATATTTATTTTGTAACATCTATCATACCATTATCAACCACATCAACAGAACGTGGAGCGCTAACATTTGTAGTTGTCCATTCAATAGCATCATCAGATGTTGCAACTATCAACAATGCTCCTTCTGCAAATAACGCAACTACTACTAATACTATTAGTTTCCAAAATGTTTGATAATCAGTCAATTTTGGCTTACTATCATTTTTGCTCATGGGAATTATTATTAATATTTATTGATTTGTTTTACCATCCTCATAATGAGGAAGTAGGTGGATTTCTTTTAAAATATAATACAATACCAACAAAACCAATCATCACAACTATTCCTGTATAAAGTACCAACAATGGCAAACCTTGTTGCTCTTCCTGTGAATCAATAACAATCTGCTGAGGTTGTGACAAATCATTATTAGACAATTTTGGCACTTTACCAGACAAAATATCAAAACTCAAAGCATGTAAAAAAATTTTATCACTACGTACACGTATAATACCAACTATATTAAGTATATCACCCAACTCTATTTCTGACAATGTATCATTTTCAAATCTTATAAAAATATTATCTACACCACAATCCATACCCAACTCTATGTATGGCTTTTTAATATTCGCAACAACACCTTTTACTGTAGTCAATACACCAATATCTAATTGATCCTGACTACAATTATATTGAAATGGTTCAACAGAAGGTGACGAAGTTATAAACTTTATATCATCTTCTGATTTTACTTTTATTCTATATTCACCATAAGCCTGGCTAATCTCACCTGATACTTCCACTACATCCCCAAGTTCAATATCAGACCAAATAGCGCTATGCATATAAACCTGTATACCACCAGTTTCATCCTGAATATACATAATACGATTATCTATTTCCCCAGGCAGAGCTGTTACAATACCCTGCACTACAACACTCTCTCCCTTAGATAGATTATATATATCACCAATAGTGTTAATAATTGTTTCTGAAAAACCCAACACCTTCACCTCTAAATCTTGATTATCTGACACATCTACAATAAATTCATTGATCTCACCTGGGGTAGCTATATCTGTCCAATACCATTTATTGTCCTGTGATGACAAAGAATAAGTATTAGCTTGTTTGGACTTGTTATATTCCACTCTATCCACCTCAATACCCAAACTATTTTTCAATACAATGCTATCACCTGCATTATTCAAAACTATACCACTCACTCTTCTTTCCAAAACCATATATTCATCAGGCTCTATAGTACCACTTAGAATATAAGAATCTCTTTTATCCTCAAGTCGCCAATTAGTCACATCTACAACAAAATCATCAGCATTATACAGCTCAACAAATTCATAATCACGATCATCACCATCTGGACTAGGTAATAATTCTGTAATAATAACTCGACCGCTAGTTGCGTATTGTGACTGCTTAACAACCTCAGCTTCTACTTCTCTATCATCTAAAGTATCTGTATTTTTGACATTAGTGTTTGTCTGCAATACACTATCTGACATGTCAACTATTTTAACTTGCTTCTGAAAAATATTTTTTTCGCCCTTAGTTAATTCTTCTGTCCATTGCCAATCACCTGTATTATTGCGAGCAAATGATGTATTGTCTTGCGCTTTTGTATCATAGACAACAGAGTCTACTACTGCTTTACTAGGATTTAACAACTCAACAACATCTCCATTATTATTCAATGCTATAGATGATACAGAACGAGGAATAATAAAAAAACCTCTCCCTTCTATGTATATGTCTATGAAATCACTACTATCTATAATATAAGTTCTACCTGATGCATCGCGTAATGACCAACCATCAAGATTGACTGTTTGAGATGATTTGTTAAACAATTCTATCCATTCTGCATTATCAGATCCTTCTGGGTTAGGCAAAATTTCATTTAGAATAATTTCATTAGAATAGTCAATCATCTCAGGCTTTGACTTTTTCTCAACAACACTAACCAGTATCCCTACAGAAGTAAAATTATAACTATCAGTAATAGATAACTGCACATTATATTGTCCAGTACTATTATATATATGAGAAACTTTTGTGCCTTGTTTTTGAACGCCATTACCAAAATCCCATAGCACAAAAATCTCATCTCCATCTGGGTCAAATGATTGACTAGCATCAAATATAATTTCTTGACCAACCTCTGTTGTATAAGCAAAATCAATACCAAGTACTGGCGGATTATTGTTATTCTCCTCTGCTAAGGCATTATCCGATGTTTGAAAAAATAAAATTGAAAAAATCGCACTTACCAAAATAAGCACGAATATACGAATTTCTCTCCTCTTCATATATTCCCTCCTTGTCCGCCATAGCTTTATGCGACGGTGGACCTAATATTTAATTATCCAAACTTTAACATTAATTAATGACTCAAGTCAATTCCTTAGTCCAATGATTTGTTAACCATAATATAGACAAACCAATCAAAATAGATAACCAAGAACTTAGTTAATAATTATCAGGAAATAAATAAATATCCATTAATCCCCACGCGCCTCGCCAAAAAGCAACTACTGAAAAGCCAACTAGTAGTGTAAACAATGCTCTTTTGAAAGGAGGTAAATATGGACAAGGCTATGCACGCCAAACAACGCCGTAAATAACGTATAGTGGCTTGGGCTGTAAGTCTGAGTGTTCTTGGCAGTATTATTGCCACGGCTTATTACTTTTTATAATCCGCCACAAGCTAATCCCGATAATCACATCGGGATTTTCTCTTGATTAAATTCACAAAAACCGCTAGAC
>WFTG01000017.1 GCA_015485655.1 Patescibacteria group bacterium
TTGATCAAGCATCATGATCATCAGTGTCTTTTCGCCAAGTAGGTGTTTGACCTGCCTGTTTTTCCCAATTTTTATTTAACTGAGAATTTGTTGAGTAGTCAAGAGCAGGTTGGTAGTATATATTCTGAGTATGTTAATTTATTAAAATCAGCTACTCGCCAATCTATTTTGGCATTAGGTAGTTTTTGAGAATCAATTTTTACAGATATAATCTTTTCTCCAATTATGTGAATTCTTAATTCATATTTTTTGTTTATATATTCTTGTAGTATACAAGGAACAATATTAGCATTTTTTATTAGTTTTTCTGTTAGTTTGTTTGTTAGTAAAGTAGTATGAATTATACTAGTACCTTTTTCTAACTCTATAATGGGTCTAAATAATGTTTTGTATATTATTTTTTGATTAGCGCAAAATTTTTTTATCGTAGCACTGTCATTCGTGATAATAGTTTTTGGTATTACTAGACCACATGATAGAGCTAAATGTAGTTGATATATTTTATTGCTAGTTTTCTGTCTGACTAATGGACAGTCCATCCATTTACTGTTAAGCAATATATGAAATAGTCCATTCAAAACGGTTTTTGCTTCATCATTAACAAATTTTTGAAAAGATTTGTCTATATTCTCGGTATTAATTGGTGAAATTCTGCGTACATATACACTTTTTACTGATTGAGGGTTTATAGTTCTTCCTTCTGGGGTAGTTATTTGTATATTAAATGCAGAATTAGAATTGATAATTATTTTGTTTTGAAGAAAATCTTCTGTATTAAGTCTGATTATTTTATATCCAGTTTTGTTGAGACTATTTATAATGCCGTCAGTATGGTAGTCATATTTATTAGATATTACTAATATAGTATCTTTTTGCATTGTCTACTCCTATATTATTTTCAAAGATCTTTATTTTATTGCAAAATTATCATTGTTATAATAATGATAATTTTAATCATTCAAAATGAATTGGTTGTCTAGATGCTAATTTGTTTTTTAATTCATTATAGTTTTGCAATTGTGGATCTTTTTTCAATAAGTCAGTGACGGCTATTTTGGCTTTTTCCATAATGTCAGTATCAGCTAGCGATGCTATAGTGAGAGGAGGGAGCCCAGATTGTTTATAGCCATACAAATCTCCTGGACCTCTGGTTTTTAGATCTTGTTCAGCAATTTCAAAACCAGAGTTATGTTTGACTAGGATATTTAATCTTTCCCTTACTTGCGGTGAATAATTGTCTGATGCTAGCAGACAATATGATTGTTTTTGGCTACGGCCAACACGACCGCGAAATTGGTGTAGTTGAGCTAGTCCAAAGCGGTCAGCTCCTTCTATCAGAATAACTGTGGCATCTGGTATATCCACTCCTACTTCTATTACTGCTGTTGCAACTAGTATGTTTATTTTTTTATTTTGAAAATCATTCATTATTTGTTCTTTGGCTTGTTTTTTTAACTTGCCATGAATAATTTCTACAGTATAATCTGAAAAAATTTCTTTTGATAATTTGGTAAATATTTTTGTAGCTGATGCAACGCCTAGTTTGTCACTTTCTTCTATTAAAGGACAAACTACAAACACTTGGTTGCCTTTGTCTAATTCTGTTTTTATAAAATTGTATTCAGAGTCTCTGGTTTCAGGTGTTACAATTCTGGTGATAATATCTTTTCTATTTTGTGGTTTTTTATTAATTCTAGAAATATCTAAATCTCCGTATAGAGTGAGACTAAGAGAACGAGGAATAGGTGTAGCTGTCATAGACACAAAGTGTGGAATAATATCTGGAGTTTTGTCTTTTAATTTTTGTCTTTGATTGACTCCGAATCGATGCTGTTCATCAACCACAATAAGCCCAAGATTGGCAAAAGTTACATTTTCTTGTAGTAGAGCGTGAGTGCCTATTGTGATGATTTGTTTTTTATCAGCAATAAGTTTTATAGCTTCTCGCTTTGTTATTTTTTGTGATTTTTCTTCAGGTAATTTTAATAACTTATATGATCTAGTAAACAATATACAGGTAGTGTTTGGTAGAATATTTTGAAAAGTTTTGAAATGTTGCAGTGCCAGAATTTCTGTTGGAGCAATCATTACTCCTTGATAGTTATTTGCTATGGTGTTAAGTAGAGCCATAGCCACAACAACAGTTTTGCCACTGCCTACATCGCCTTGAATCAGACGATTGGTTGGCGTGTTTGAGTCCATATCTTGAAGCAGTGTCCAGGCAGTTTTTTTCTGATCATCTGTTAATGTAAAGGGCAAGTTTTTAACAAAGTCTTGTATGGTGTTTTTTTGAAATTTTATCTTTGGAGCTTTGACAGATAATAGCTCTTGTTTTGCTAACTGTACAGTGAGTATAGTGAGAAACAATTCATCAAATTTTAAACGTTTTTGTGCTTGTGAAAAGTCAGCTAGAGTTTTTGGAAAATGAATATTATGCAGTGCTGTGGCTAGAGGTATAAGAGAATATTTTTTTTGTATGTCATTGGGTATGTAGTCTGGTATTTGTTTTGCAAGGGGAAGTACTTGTTTTATTAAAAAACGAAGTTGTTTTTGAGTTAAGCCAGCTGTTAGATGATAGATAGGTACAATACGAGCTGTGTTGGTTGTGTTTTTACTTATTTTTTCATAAGTAGGATTGGAGAGTTGAAGTTGTTTAAAATTATTTAATTTCACAGCACCAGCAAAATATAATTCATCTCCACTTTTTATGTTTTGAGTTACATATGGTTGATTGAACCATATTATTTTTATTTGACCTGATGAATCACTAACAATAGCCTCAGCTAATTTTATTCGTTTGTTACGAGTTTGTTTGGCGCTGATAGTTTCTACACGAGCTTTGATAGTGGCTTTGACATTTGGTTGTAACTGGTCTATGGGAATGATTTCTGATATATCTTCATGGGTGCGAGGTATGTTCCACAACAAATCATTGGCGGTTTCTATGCCAATGCGTTTCAATCTAGCTGCAGTTGTTTTGCCAACTGAGGATAGTAGAGCAACAGGTGTGGTGGTAGATATCATTGTTATAAAAAATAATTAAAGCGCATCAATGATATTATGAAAATCTTTCATATCTTCTTTTGTGATTTCATTTTTTCTCCACCATTTAGACACAGTTCTTTTCATATATAGTTTTGTATAATAGCCAAACCCAGCTCCAGTTGGCAGGCTACGTGCTTTAGAGGCAATGAGTTTTTCTAATTTATCTAGGTCTTTGGTAGATAAATTGCCAAGTGTAGAAGGAGAATTGTATTTTGCACGTCTTAATATTTTATGCAAAGATTCTGGACCATAGCTTTGTTTAAAAGCGCTGCCAGTTTTTACTTTTCCTCCAAAATATTTTTGAAATAAGCCCATATGTTTAATAGTTAGTGTCATTCCTATAAAAGCAGGAATATGTAATTGCTAATCAAATTTAGGACTGACATTGGTTATTAAATTTTATTTTTACATTGTGCGTAGAGCCTTTATTCTTTCTTCAATAGGCGGATGGGTTGAGAATAATTTTGATAAAGATTTTTTGTTAAAAGGATTTGCTATAAATAAATGAGCCGTAGCACGGTTTGCATTTGGCAAGGTTGATTGTTGGGATATTTTTTCTAGAGCTTTAGCTAGACCTTCTGGGTAACGGGTGAGTAGAGCTGCATCTGCATCAGCTAAAAATTCGCGTTTTCTAGAGATTGCTAGTTGAATAAGTTTTGCAAACAGAGGTGATAAAATTGCTAAAACAATACCAACTATAGCCAATACATTGCCCCCGTTGTTATTATCTCTGCGTCCGCCAAACATACCAAAACGTATTGCCCAGTCTGCTAGTAATGTCACCACGCCAATGAGTACAATAACTAACATCATTATTCTGATGTCGTAATTTTTTATATGTGAAAATTCATGAGCAATCACTCCTTCCAGTTCTTCGTTTTCTAGATTGTCAATAATGCCTTGGGTAAGCGCAATAGAGGCATGTTCTGGATCTCTGCCAGTTGCAAAGGCGTTCATGGATAGGCTAGGGATTATATATACTTTAGGCATTGGTAGTCCAGCTGTGATGCTGAGGTTTTCTACCATGCGATATACATAGGGGTTGTCATTTTTTTTAATAGGACCTTTGGCGCCACTGGTAGCCAGAGCAATTTTGTCACCCGAAAAATAACTAACCAGTGTCATAGCTAGTGAGATGATAACAGCTATAATCAATCCGTTGTAGCCATAGCCTGTGTATTGTCCAAATGCATAACCAACAAAAATAACCAATACAAAAAATATGGCAATTAAGAAGGCTGATTTTCGTTTGTTAGCTGTGATTTGGGAGTACATATTTAGAAGTCAACTTTTACGTTTTCTTTTTCTACCTCTTCTATTTCAAAGAAGTCTCGTGATGAGAATCCAAGTTTTCCAGCAATTATATTTGTAGGGAATACTTGAATCTTGGTGTTAAAATCACGAACCAGTCCGTTATAGAATCGTCGCGCTGCTTGGATTTTGTTTTCTGTATCTGATAATTCATCTTGTAGTTTGAGGAAATTTTCACTGGCTTTTAGTTCTGGGTAATTTTCTGAAACTGCAAATAATGATTTTAGAGTTTGAGAAAGCATATTATTTGCTTGAGCTTTATCTTCTACGCTCCCAGCTTGCATAGCATTTGCGCGGGCACGAGTTACATTTTCAAATAATTCTTTTTCATGTTTGGCATATCCCTTGACTGTTTCTATTAAGTTAGGAATAAGGTCAAATCGACGTTTTAGTTGTACATCTATATCAGACCAACCTTCATCAACACGGTTTTTCAGACGTATCAGACCGTTATATATAGATATGAGCCATAGTGCAATTATAACTACGGTAGCAATTATAATATAAGTTATAGTATTCATATTTGTTGTTTAGTTAATTAATTTAAATTTGTTAGCGTGTCTGCAACGCAAGCGTAGCTAAACGGGCAGAAAGTTAAATCACCAATCTAGCATCTGGATTGCCACAGTCATTACACTGGCGCTTCATTCCTTCGCAATGACAGTATACCAGTTTTATACTAGATAAGTATCTATAATTATTGTATAATTTAACCAGTATAAGTCAATGTTTTATTATAATTTTATGAAAAGAATTTTTTTCTTAGTATCATTTTTATTAGGGTTGATTTTTGTCAGTGGTGGCAGTGTTCAGGCTCAGACAAGTTGTTTTGATGGTTCTAGTTGGGTGGGTCCGTCTGGAAATCCGCCAAGCAGTAACCGTACCAAACCATTGTACGCATCTTGTTCTGGTACACAAGTTTTGGGCGGGGATACTTTTTTAGTGCAGTTTGGCGAGGATAGTAGTACTTTGTATGGCAATACTGCATCTGGCTATAATATTCGTATACAAGATACTGCTAACAATCCAGAGATTCAATTACAGTATGGTACAGGTTCTAATGATCATTGGGCTATTTATAATAATCAGAGTGATGATTCTTTGCGTATTTGGAGTTATAACTCAGGTAGCGCTGATGATAGATTGACTATTTTACAAAATGGTAATGTTGGTGTTAACGAAACAAGTCCTTCTAACAAACTAGATGTTAATGGAATTATAGAGACGTCTGGACCTAACGGTACTGGAGCAGAGGGAGGTCTGTTCATTAGAAATCAGTTAGCAGGCAATGCTCTAACAGGTGGTTTGCGTATTGGTGGTATTACTACAGAGCAGAAATATGCTGATATTTATTGGGCTGATGGAACTAATTTTTATTGGGCGGTTAATAGCGGTGGTGTGAGAAATTTGCATTTTAGAAATAATAATGCTGGTATTGGTTTGTACTTTGGAAATCCAACATATTCTTCTACTAATCAATCTGTATTTTATTCTGATGTTGATATAAATGGTAGTATTAAAATTGCAGACGGCACACAAACTGATGGTTATGTATTGGTTTCTGATGCAAATGGTTTGGCTAGTTGGAAGCCAGTTTCAGCTGCATCTGGAGCTTATTCTGGATATTGGCAATTAAGCGGTTCATTGTTATATCCAAATAGTACTAATTATGATGTAGGTATTGGTACAACTGCTCCTAGCGCAAAACTAGAAGTAGATGGAGCCACCAAAATAATTCATAGTTCATCACCAAGTTTGTATATACAAAACGACGCCAATAGTAGCTCTGTATATGCTCTAGAAGTATATTCGCAAGGTTTGCAAAAATCATATCTATCTAGTAATGGAGGAGCTTATTTTAGTAGTGATGTTGGTATTGGTACTACTAATCCAGCTGTGAAATTAAATGTAGCTGATAATGCAGTTGCCAGTACGGTTGCGGTCAGTGTTGATAATTTATATGAAAGTGGCGCAGGTGGCAGTCAAGCTGAAACTTCAGCTTTGAATTTACGTTTGAGCAAAGGCGGATCTGGCAATGGTCCTAAGATAGCTGGTCAGATTATAGCTGGAAAAGATGGTGGTGAGTGGTATACATCTGATACAGTTGATTCTTATATGGCTTTTAATCTACGTCGTGATAATTCAAAATTTGAAGCTATGCGTATAACTTCTGATGGTTTTGTCGGCATTGCGACTACTACCCCAGCCTATACTCTAGATGTAGATGGCGATATGAGAGCATCAAATTATTATGGTGCTTCTGATAGAAGGTTGAAAAAAAATATTAAGCCACTTGGTTCAGTATTGGCAGGTCTTGAGGAATTACAACCTGTTTCTTTTGAGTGGAAAAATGATGAATTATCAGGTGTAAATATTGGTTTGATTGCCCAAGATGTAGAAGGTGTTTTTCCAGAACTTGTTGTTACAGATAAGACTGGTTACAAAGCAATTGCTTATGATCAAGTAAGCATCTTATTATTAGCAGGTTTTCAAGAGCAACAAAATAAAATAAATGAACTAGAGTCTAGAATAGATAAACTAGAGGAAGCATTAAATAAATTGACTAATGAATAAAGATTTTTTGGTTAACAAACTACTGCCTGTGGTCGTAGTTGTTATTACAACAATATTATTAGCTGTTAGCTTTTTTATTGCTTTGTTTTCTTATATTGAAACAAAACAGATTAGTAGTTTGGAAAAGAAAGGAGTAGTGGAAGTAGTTGATGAAACAAAAACAAAGAAAGAGCCTTATGTTTTCTCAGAAGCAGCCAAAGCGCGATTTATAAAACCAGGTGGCAAGCCTTATGTTTTCTCAGAAGCAGCCAAAGCGCGATTTATAAAACCATAATTTATTTATTTGATTATATTTAGCTAGTTTTAGCCAAGGTATATTGACAAAATTAAATTTTTTTGATATAAGTAAGACACAATATAATAACTATATTGATTAAAATTACTTTAATATAGTTGTTATTTGTTCATTGACAATAATATAAATAAAAAAGGAGGTTAATCATGAAAAAGATTAATCTAATAATTACGCTGTTTTTTGCCATATTGGCATTAAGTAGTTGTGAAGATCCGGTGTCGCCACCTGCAATACCGGAATTGACAGTTATTAGTCCTGCAGATAGTACAGTTTATTTGACTGTACCTGTGGATTATGTGATCCGTTTGCGGTTTAACGTAGAGCTTGATCCTACTACTGTGAATAGTAATACTTTTGTTGTGCGGAATATCATTGATCAGGACAGTGTTGTGGTAGCCGGCACATTGACTGTTTATGATAAAGTTAACATAGCATTTTCTGCTAAAGAAAATTATCATACAGGCAGTATTATAAAAGTGTTGCTCCGTGGCATAAAGTCCAAACAAGGAGCAGTATTGCAGGACCAAGAGCTGACTTATCTGGTAGAGGGTAGTCTGTATTATACCCGGGTTGTTGGTCATTATCCTGCCAGAAA
>WFTG01000018.1 GCA_015485655.1 Patescibacteria group bacterium
AATAATTCTATGTTGCAATATTTATATAAAACAGGACAAATCCTTGTATATTTTACATTATTTCTACCACTGGTTGTCAGTAGTGACTTTATATTTCCTTTTATCACTCCGCGTAATTTTTTGTTTCGTTTGCTGATGAGTATTGGTTTGGTTGTTATTGGGGTGTTGTGGATGAATTACAAGGAACTGCGACCAAAAAAGAATTGGCTGAATATAGCAGTGGTGATTTTGTTATTGTCAAAATTTTTATCTGCAATTTTTGGGGCTAATTTTTATAATAGTTTTTGGTCTGGTTATGAACGTATGGAAGGTGTAGTAGCTTGGTTGTTTTTTGGAATATTTTATTTTTTAATTATCACTGTATTTCGTAAACGTGATGAATGGTTATGGCTTTTTCGGATATCGTTAATTCCGGCTTTAATAGTGGTTGTATATGGTTTTGGACAGGCAATGGGATTTGATTTGGCTTATGGTAGAGAGCAGGCGCGTATTGAATCAACATTGGGCAATGCTGCTTATGTTGGCGCTTATATGGCTATACACATTGGTATTGCGCTATATATTATGAGACGTGATTCAATCAAATGGATGAGATGGATAGGTGGTGCAGTAGCTTGGTTGTTTTTGGTAGGATTGGTATTGACAGAAACACGTGGCGCTGCTGTTGGTATTATTATGGGAGTTGGAGTTGCGCTTTTGATGATAGCTTTGTTTGCTGATTCTAGTTATAAACGTTTGCGTATTATTGCTGGTGGAATTTTATTAAGCATAGTTCTTAGTGGGGCGCTAGTATGGACAAATAAAAATTCTGCATTTGTGCAGGATATTGGTGTATTGCGTCGTTTAACATCTATAAGTACTCAAGATGCCACTGTAAAATCTCGTTTGTTTATTTGGAATATGGCTTATAGAGGGTGGAAAGATAAGCCAGTTTTTGGTTGGGGTCAGGATAATTTTCATTATATTTATAATAAATATTACGATGTAAATGCTGGTGAGGATTGGGTTGATCGTTCTCATAATAATTTGTTTGACCAATTAGCTATGGATGGTCTGGTTGGATTGTTGGCCTATTTAGCAGTTGCGTTGTTTCCTTTTTATATTTTTTATCAAGTTCGTAAAAAAGATACAATACTTTCTGCAATTATGTTGGGTTGGTGGACGGCTTATTTTGTACAGAATCAGTTTGTGTTTGATTCTTTGAATACATATATTTTCTTTTTTATCCTACTTGCTTTAGCAAATTGGAAATATAATCAATCACATCAGAGTGAATACCAAGAAATTGATTGGCAAAAATCACAATACAGCACCAGCTATAATTACTGGATTGTAGCTGGTATGTTGACGGCTTCTTTGATAATTAATACAGTTATAAATTATCCAGGATATAAGGCAAATAAATTGGCTATTTTAGGATTGCAACGTGTACAGGCATTACCGGAGCAATCTTTTGATTATTTTCAACAAGCTTTAGACCTTGATAGTTTTGGTAATAAGGAGATAGTGATGCAATTACAAATAGCTTTGGGAACTTATTTGCCTGATGAGAAATTGTCAGATAAATTCAAGCAAGATGTCGTATTGTATACTATTAGAAAAACAGAAGATGTATTAAACAGAGAACCAGATGATACGCGTATGTTGATTTTTGCTTCTAATGTATACAGAATAGCTCGTGTTATTGACCCTGTTTATATGGACAAATCAAAGGAGGCATTGTTACGAGCGCTAGAACTGAGTCCTGGGAGAGTTGCTATTTATTTAGCTCTAGCTGATCATTACAGGATATTAGGTGATTCATCAAGAGTTGTTGAGTGGGTTGAAAAAGCTTATAAAATAGCTCCAGAGCGATTAAAAGTAATGATTAAGTATATTGACGTTATGTTGGCATTGAATCGTAATGCCGAAGCAGTTGATGTGGCTAATAAGATTTTAGATTTATATGAAAAAAATCTAAAACCAAAAGATTTATTTATGATAATGCGAGCGTTTGTTGCAGACAAGCAGTGGGGTGATGCTGTTTTGCTTGGAGAGCGTTTGGTTGGTATGGATAATTCAGTTGTTGAATATTGGCAGTTATTGGCTACAAGTTATGAAAACAATGGGCAACTAGATAAAGCAAATAAAATCAGAGCTAAATTAGAAGAAATACAAAGATCTAGTAAATAAAAATATAAAAAACAAAATCTAAATAATAATGGTTTTGTTTTTTAGTACTTAATATATTTTTATGGTTTTTTGAATCATTTTTTCTTTACTGATTTTGTTAGCTATATTTTTTATCATTTCTTTGTTGAGTGTTATTGTTTTTATTTGATTTATTATAGCCTCAGCTAGTTTGTCAGAATTTTTTGGTTGTACCAATGTATATTGTTCAGGAGGATAATTTTTTAATACTTCAGGAATACCACCGATATTACTAGCCACAATAGGCAATCCTTCTAGCATTGCTTCTAGAATGACATATGGATAGCATTCTTTTACAGATGGTAATACAAATAGGTCAAAGGCAGACAAGACTTGTCTAGCAGGTTGTAAGTCAGAGATAATGGTGACATTTTTATCCAGATTGTTATCTTTGATATAGTTGTGCACCAGTTGTTGTTGTTCTCCTTTGCCAATAAGGCAAAAATGAAACTGAGGATATTGGTTAATAATTTTGTTTATAGCTTCAATTAGATATGTCAGACCTTTGGTAGGGTAAAAATTAGCAATAGTACTGACTAGAAATTGTGTAACATTTACATTGTATTTTTCGTGTAATAATTTTTTCGCATGTTCACGTGTTAGTTTTATATCTCGTGATATAGGATCTATTCCGTTGTGAATAATCATAAAATTATCAGTTTTTATACCTACTGAATTAGCGGATTGTCTAGCATATTCAGAAACTGAAATGACTATATCTATATATTTTATAAACCATTTATTCAAAAATATATATAATTGCCTTTCCCAAAATGGACGTGGATCATCAAAGGCCCAACCATGTACTGTGAATATTATTTTTTTTATCCCAGCAATTTTTGCAGCCAATGCTCCGAGTATACCCATCTTATTGCTGTTGAGATGAACAATGTCAAAATTATTTTTTTTGAAAAATTTATATAATTCAAAAAATCCTAATATTTCATATATTGGATTTATATTACGCTTAACAAATCGCAAATAGCGAAAGTTAATATTATTTTGTATTGCAAAGTTGCCTAGCCATTCATTGTTTTTTTCACCATGTGTGATGGTTATAGCAAATTTGTCAGTAGGTAATCCCAATGATATATCAGCTACATATTGAGCAGCGCCTCCGATTTCTCCTTGGGTTATAGCTAGGCAGATAGATTGTTTGCTAAAATTTTTCATATCTTTAGTATACCTTAATTTAATAGGCTAATACTAGTCAAAAAATTATAAAATAGCAATAGTTTTATTGATTTTTTAGCTAAAAATAGGTAAAATATAATTATATTTATAATCTTAATTTTATGTTATTCAGAGATGATATTTGATATAGCATTTTAATATTTTATGCGAATTTTGGTATTAGGTTTAGATAAAAATATATTAAATTCATCTACTAGTGCATATAGAAGAGTTTTTTCATATTCTCAATATGTTGATTGGTATGGTGTTTTGGTTCCAAATAGAGATTCTAAAAAAATTATTAAAGACAGTTTTTTGGTGCTAGGTAGTGGTGGTAGTTGGAAAATTATACAACTATGTAGAATGTTTTGGAAAGCTCAGCGCATTATCAAAGAACAACGAATAGATGTTATTACTAGTCAAGATACTTATTATGTAGGTATTTTGGCAATTATTTTAGGAAAGATAACTAGGGTAGGAGTAGAAATACAAGTGCATGGTTTAGAAAAGTTTAACATCATCAGAAGAGAGATAGCTGAATTTGTATTAAAGAGAGCAGATAGCATTAGAGTAGTTGGTAGTGATTTGAAAAAATATTTAATTTCTTATTTTGATTTATCACCTAAAAAATTTATCATCACTCCTATTTTCGTAGATTGGCAGGCAATTCGTTATAAAGAATTTGATTATCGTATTAGACAGGTCAAGAGAGATCATTTTATTTTTTTGGTAGTTGCGCGATTAGTTTCAGTAAAAAATGTTGAAGGTATTATAAGGGCTTTTTATCATGTGCATAAAGATTACGCTAAGTCACAATTAGTCATTGTGGGTGATGGACCTTTGAAAACAAAGCTTATGGGTCTGGTTCGTGAATTAGGATTAGAAGAATATGTTGTATTTGTTGGTTGGGTTGAATCTGTTATTGAGTATTATCGTGGCAGTGATTGCGGAGTGTTTTTTTCAAAATCTGAGGGTTATGGCATCTCTTTAATAGAGGCTTTGGCTTGTCAATTACCTGTAATAACTACCAAAGTTGGTATAGCTCCTCATTTGATTAAAGATGGTAGAAATGGTTTGTTTGTAGATATTGATGATTTAGAGAGTCTAGAGCGTATGATGAAATTAGTCATAATAAATAAAGAAATGTTAGAAAAAATGAAAAAAAATACACGTGTTTGTTTAGAACAATTACCTTCATTTGATAGAGTTATGAGTTTGTATTTAAAGTCATGGCGACGAGTAGTTAGAGCAACATTAAAAAAACAAAAACAGTTGTGACTATGAATAATACAATTATATTACAATTAGTTAAAATTATTAGACAAGCAGGCAAAATTTCACTAAAGTATTATAAACATTTAGATCGTGATTATTCTCAAGATGCTTTGCCTACTACAGTTGCTGACAAGGCTGTTTCTGACTTTTTATATCCGCAATTAAAAAATATATTAGATATTCCTATTTTAGATGAGGAGCGAGTGGATGACTTTAGTAGGTTGGATTTTGATAAAATTTGGATTGTAGATCCAATTGATGGTACCAAGGATTTTATAGAAGAGACAGGTGATTTTAGTATTATGGTTGCTTTGGTGAAGAATAAAAAACCAGTATTTAGTATTATATACAAACCAACAGACGATGTTGTATATATTGCAGAGAAAAATAAAGGAGCATACAAGTTAGTTAATAATCAAGAAAGGATAGAGCTAAAAGTTGCTATGGCTGTAACTTTAGACAAGTGTGTTATTGTCAACAGTAGATTTCATATATCAGAGGGTGTGCAGAAATTTATAAAAACTGCTAATATAACAACAACTTTATCTATGGGTTCTATGGGGTTGAAAATGGCAACAATTGCAGAAGGTAGGGCTAATCTGTATATTAGTGACACTCCCAAAACTGGAGAGTGGGATAGTGTGGCAGGAGTTTTGTTACTGCAGGAAGCAGGAGGTGTAGTCACTGATTTGGCAGGGAATGAGTTATTATTTAATAAAGAAATTCCCAGAAATGTTAATGGTATTATTGCGTGTAGTAATAATTTTGAAGAAAT
>WFTG01000019.1 GCA_015485655.1 Patescibacteria group bacterium
AAATAGTATTACGCAGATCACAAATTGAGCCAAATACTTTAATTGGCGAATTAGTAAAAAATCGTGTTCAGGCTGTCACAATCCTTGATGATGACTATCCTGAATTGTTAAAAAACATACCAACTGCCCCACCACTTTTGTATTTCAAAGGTTCTCTAGAACAAAACAAATACACAATATCTATTGTTGGCACCAGAAAAATGACACCTTATGGCAAAGATGTAGTAGAAAAACTTATCCAAGATATAGCACCAGCCGGTGTCGCTGTTGTGTCGGGACTAGCCTTTGGCATTGATGCGCAAGTGCATCAATCTTGTATAAAGCATAATTGTCGCACTATTGCTGTGGTTGCCTCTGGACTTGATGATCAAAGCATGTATCCATCACGCAATCGCTATATTGCCAAAGAAATTATCAAAAACAATGGAACTATTTTTTCAGAAAATCCACTATACACTATTCCTCAGAAACACGACTTTCCACAACGAAACCGTATTATTGCTGGAATGTCACAACTCACTATAATAGTAGAGGCAGCCGAAAGATCAGGTTCGCTCATCACCGCAACTGCAGCTCTAGACTTTAATCGTGATGTTGGCGCTGTACCAGGCAACATCTATAGCCCTACTTCTGTAGGCTGTCATGAAATTATTAAAAAAGGCGCCTACCCTATCACAAGCGCTGATGATGTATTGTCATTACTTAATATAGAAAAAGGAGAAAAAAATAAAAAGAAAATATCTCTCACAACAGAGGAAGAAAATGTTATGAAGCATATTTCACATGAACCAGTAGACATTGATTCTATAACCCAAGCCACCAAACTCCCTATTCAACAAGTTCTAGGAATTATTACCCAATTAGAGATAAAGGATTGTGTCAAAAGGGCTTCAGGTAATTCATTTTTCAAGCATAAACTTTGACACTTTATTGTTTTTCATATATAACACATATTAGTTTAACTTTTAATTAATTGTCATTCTCCACTTGGTGAAAATCAATAAGCAAATTATATTTAGGCTTTTTAGATTCTCGCCTGCGTGAGAATGACATGAGGAAATATTATGGCTTCTAAACTAGTTATTGTTGAGTCACCTACCAAGGCAAAAACAATCAGTAAATTCCTTGGAAAAGAATACAAGGTTGAATCTTCATTTGGCCATCTTCGTGATTTGCCAAAAAGTAAAATGGGCGTGGATATTGAAAACAACTTTGAACCAACTTATGATATTCCAAGTGACAAAAAGAAAAAAGTAGAATCACTCACCAGATTAGCTAAAAAAGCAGATGAAATATTATTTGCTACTGATGAAGATCGCGAAGGTGAAGCTATATCATGGCACTTGCAACAAATATTTGGCAGTGATGAAAATGCTAAAAATCGCATTGTATTTCATGAAATTACCAAAGAAGCTATTTTAGAAGCTATAAAAAACCCACGCAAACTAGACATCAATCTAGTAAACGCTCAACAAGCAAGGCGAGTTCTAGATAGACTAGTTGGGTATGAACTTTCTCCACTACTTTGGAAAAAAGTAGCCAGAGGCCTATCAGCAGGTAGAGTACAATCAGTAGCTGTAAGATTGATAGTAGAACGCGAACGTGAAATAGAAGCTTTTGATCCACAAGAATACTGGTCTATACATGCTGATTTAGAAACAAAAAACGGATTGTTAGATACTGTTTTGTTTGCTAAAGATAACAAACGTCTTGATAAATTTGCTCTTACAACACAACAAGACGCGGACAGTGTTGTAAAAGATTTACAAAATGCAGAATTCAAAATAGCAGAAATAAAAGAAAAGCAAACAAATAAAAATCCCTACCCACCATTCAAAACATCTACTCTACAGCAAGCAGCTAATAATCGTCTTGGCTTCTCAACCAAACAAACTATGATGCTGGCTCAACAATTATACGAAGGTATACAGTTGGGTGATGGAGACGCAACAGGTTTGATTACTTATATGCGTACTGATTCAGTTAATCTTGCTGATAAATTCAAAAATGAAGTCAGAGACTATATCAAACAAAAATTCGGTGCTGAGTATAGTGAATCTCGCAATTTCAAAACCAAACAAAAAAACGCCCAAGAAGCGCATGAGGCTATACGTCCTACCAGTGCCTTTTATGATCCAGAAAGCGTAAAACAATATCTAGATGATAAACAATTCAAACTATATGAATTAATCTGGCGACGAGCTGTATCAAGTCAAATGTCTGCTGCCAAACTCAATCAAAAATCCATTATCATCCAAGCTGATAAATACGAGCTTAAAACAAATGGATCTACAATTGCATTTTCTGGATGGTTGACTGTATACCCTGAAAAACTAGAAGAAAACATATTACCAGAAGTAAGCCAAGGAGATATTTTGAAACTAAAAGAAATCAAACCAGAACAACATTTCACCCAACCACCAGGCAGATACACAGAAGCCAGTCTAGTAAAAAAACTTGAAGAACTAGAGATTGGCAGACCTTCTACATATGCCCCAACAATCAGCACTATCCAAACTAGAAACTATGTAGAAAAAGAAGGCGGAAGCTTGCGCCCTACAGAAATTGGCAAGCTGGTCAATGATTTATTAGTAGAGCATTTCAAAGATATTGTTGATTATGATTTTACAGCTGGGGTTGAGAATAATTTTGACAAAATATCAAATGGCGAACTAGAATGGCATAATATGATTGCTGAATTCTATGAACCATTCCATGCCAATTTATTAGAAAAAGAAGAAACAATCACCAAAGAAGCAGCTACAGCTATGCGCGAGTTAGGCAAACATCCAAACGACGACAAACCTGTATATGTTCGTATTGGTCGTTTCGGGCCTTATGTACAACATGGCACCAAAGATGATGAAGAAAAACCAAAATTCGCTTCTATTCCAAAAGGTAAAGCAATGGACTCAGTTACACTAGAAGAAGCGCTCACCTATCTCAGCCTACCAAGAACTGTTTACAAAGATGATGAATTTGGAGACATTATTACCAATATTGGTCGTTTTGGACCCTATCTAAAAATCGGCGAAAAATTTGTCTCCCTAAAAGAAGGTGATAATCCTTATACCATACAACCTAACAGAGCAAAAGAATTGGTAGCAGAATGGAAAAAAGCTGAAGCAGAAAAAATTATTAAAGAATTCCCAGAATCAGGAATCATTATCCAACATGGAAGATACGGACCATATATCACAAATGGCAAAACAAATGCCAAAATCCCCAAAGACACAGAACCAAAAGATATTACTGAAAATATGGCTAAAGAGCTATTAGAAGAAGCAGTTAAAAATCCAAAAAAAGGGCGTTGGGGCAATAAAAAAGCTACTACCAGACCTACTCGGACAACAAAAAAGAAAACTAAGAAAACAAAGGTAAAAACATAAGGCCAAAGTCCTTGGAATTGACACATTGCCTGTTTTTATGTACAATGTAGATTACATGAATTAATAAGAATTTTATGGCACGTAAATGCGAAATAACTGGTAAAAAACCTCAATCTGGTAATAATGTTAGTCATAGTAAAAGAAGAACCAAAAGAGTGTTTAGACCAAATCTACAAACCAAAAAACTTCTAAATCCTGCTACTGGATTGATGATGAAAGTAACACTTTCAACCAAAGCTATCAAAACTTTAGCCAAATGGGACGCAGAAGGCAAAAAATATGATTTAGAAAAACTGATTGCTGAAGGACAAGCTAAGTAATATTTTATCTTTTCCAAAAACACCTTTGCTATTTTGTAAAGGTGTTTTTGTTATTATCAGTCATCTAGTAATAACAAATACAACCCTGCTGTCATCCTGGAAGCTACGAAGCGATAACAAAGGGCTGTCCGGAATTCATAAAACTTTCTATCTCTTAAACTGTACCACGACGCAGAGACTGGGGTGACAAATACTAATTATTGCCAAAATACACTAAACTCTAGTAAACTAAACAACATGAGATTAATAAAAAAATTACAAGTTAAACAAATTACAATAAACGATGTAATTGATAAAATACGCGAATATCAACCAGATGTTGATATTGAACTTTTGGAATTGGCTTATGATTTTGCCAAAGAAGCACACAAAGGTCAAAAACGCGCCTCAGGTGAACCATATATAATTCATCCACTTCATACTGCTTATAATCTTGCCAAAATCAAACTAGATATGCCAACAATCATAGCGGGCTTGCTTCACGATGTTCCAGAAGACACAGATAGAACCCTAGAAGATGTAGAAAAAAACTTTGGCAAAGAAGTTGCTCAATTGGTCTATGGAGTAACAAAATTAGGCACACTAAAATATCGTGGACTGGAACGTTATGCTGAAAATCTTCGTAAAATGTTTATTGCAATGACAAAAGATATTCGTGTAATTTTTGTTAAATTTGCAGATCGTCTTCACAATCTGGAAACACTACAGTTTCTTCCTCCAGAAAAACAAAAACGCATTGCTCTGGAAAGTTTAGAAATATATGCCGCTATTGCCAATAGACTTGGTATGAATGAAATCAAGCATCAGCTGGAAGACGCTGCGTTTCAAACTCTTTCCCCTGAAGAATATGAATGGGTCATGTCATCTAGAAAAGAACCTGAACGTATTTTGTTAAAAAATCTAGAAAAAATAAAAAAGAAAATTCTAAAAGAACTGCATGATCATGACATTGAAACTATAGTTGTAGTTGGACGGCAAAAAATGATTTATAGCCTATACAAAAAACTATTACGCAAAGATCGTGACATCAACCAGATTTATGACATCATAGCCTTGCGCATTATTGTGCCATCTATTGCAGACTGCTATAAAACAATGGGAGTGCTACATAATATGTGGCGTCCTATGCCGGGTCGTATCAAAGACTATATATCTGTGCCCAAACCAAATGGCTATCAATCACTACACACAACTATATTCACAGATTATGGTCAGATAGTTGAAGTTCAAATACGCACCCAGGAAATGCATGAACAAGCTGAATTTGGTATTGCCGCACACTGGCATTATAAAGAATCAGGCGCTATCAAGCTCCCCCAAGAACAACTCAAATGGATAAATGAAATTGTTGATATTCAAAAAAAAGTAAACACCAATGAAGAATATTTAAGAGAAATCAAACTAGATATTTTTAGTGATCGTATATATGTTTTTACTCCACAAGGAGATGTTATTGACCTACCCGAAGGCGCAACACCAGTTGACTTTGCCTATCATGTACATACTTATTTAGGAAATCATTGTGCTGGAGCCAAAATAAATGACAAAATGGCACAATTGGACAGTGAATTAAAAAGTGGCGATATTGTAGAGATTATAGTAGATAAAAAAAGAAAAGGACCTTCTGCAGATTGGTTTGATTTTGTAAAAACCAGATCAGCGCGTGATCATATGAAAACAGCGCTGAAAAAAAATTCTCGCGGTTTATTTAATTTGGATTTATCTAATTTACGGAAGAAATAAATTGTCATTCATAAAGCCAATATACTTAGTATGGAAAACCGAGACTTTGCGAAACCAGATATAAATGGTATTTGATGTAAAATTCTTTCTTTTTTAAATTTGCTTTTATTCTAAATAATAAATAAGTTTTAATTTTTTAATTTTGGGCAGAGGGGTTAGGGGTGAATGCCTAAAATCAAAACTCTTTTCCGATTTTTTTATAAGCAGATTTTCTTATGTTTTTTTATAATTCTTGTTTATTTTGAAAGTCTTTCACCATATTTTTCAATAAAATAACGAACAGGAAAAACAAGCTCTTTTTTTAACGCTTCATTGAGAGTCAGCCAAACAGGTTTTATTCCTTCGTCATTTATTTTAATACTAGCAGTATTTTTAATTTTAGTAACATAAAGATGCCATCTGTGATTATCAGATCCGCGACGACATTTATCTCCAATAACATCTTCTTCTGAAAAAAATTTAACATTATCAGATTTAATTCCCGTTTCTTCCATTAATTCTCGCTTTACAGCCATTTCCGCAATTTCTCCAGTATCAAGATGCCCCGCTGGAATAGTGAAAGCAAAAGGATATATGGTTCTTTCAAAAAAAAGAGCTTTATTCTCAGAATTAAAAACAAAAACACCAACACTCTCATGCCAATACTCATTGGTTTGTTTATCTATCCACCAAACAATACCATTGTCAATAACCAAACTTCTTTCCGCAGTCTTGCCACACGATTGGCAATGATAATATGTTAATTCATTCCGATAAATTCTCTCAACTTTTTGAGAGAAACAGTGGATGCAATATTGCCCTTCCTGTTTCAGTGAAATATTTATTGGTATTTGCATAAAAGTTAATGTTAAAATTTAGTTACTTAATTTATCATTCTTTATTTTAAATTCTTCAACAAAATTCCTTAAATGTAGAAAAAATTATTGAAAAATATGTCGCACAACATTCCTGTGTATCTGGAGTTTTTATTTCTCTTCCTTATTTATATTATAAACAAGAGAGAAATAAAAATTTGGGTGGAGCAAAAGATAAAAATTAAATAATTTACCTTATATTAAAGCCCTTTTTCAATTTTTGGTCACCGAGCTTGACATAAATAATAAAACCTGCCATACTAAAATGTCAGTAATTTTGCTAATAAATTGAACTTTAACAAAGGAGGTGTGTTATGACTGTTTTTTTATTGAATGTAATTGTTGTTTTGACTGGTTCTCTCGTGGGATTCTTTTTTGGAATTACAATCTTAGATACCATATTTTTTCATTCCGACGAGAAAGGTGCGATAGCAGGAATGATTCTAGGTACAATCGTTGGGATTATCATAATAATAACCTATTGGATTGGAATGTGGCTAGGAATTCTAGGCAAACCGAAAAAATGTCCCAAATGTGGCAGTAGGGATACGGAATGTGTTACCACTTTATATTCACCGACAGGTGCTTTTACCTTAGACAAGTATGTTTGCCATGCTTGTGAGCATAAGTGGGAAAAATAAACCACTGAAGGCAACTATAATTAGTTGCCTATTTTTTTATAAAAATTGAAAAAGGGCTTTTAAAAAATAAAGAATTATTTAATGTTTCTCTTTTACGAAACCAGACACAAATGTTATGTGATGTAATCAAACGATATCAATCAGTAATTCTAAATGGTCTAATTTTTGGAATATTTTTATTTGAAATTTTTAATTCATTTCTTAATTCACTTCTCAAATTTTCAAGCAAATCTTGAAGATCACCATCTCCTTGTGCAGCTTTTTCGCAAAATGAGTGAGCAAGTCTAACTTGAGAAGGATTGCCAAACAATTGAATATCTGAAATTGCATCTTCAAAATCTCCTTTTTTATAATTTTTTGCGAAAGGCATTGAACCCTTTGCTATCTTTCTATATACTTCAACAAGATATTCAATTCGAAGTTCTTTTTTTGTTTTATTAAAATCCCTTTTTTTAGTAAGATAACTTCCTAAAAATATTCCAAAAATTCCTGTAATAAATGGTATTAATTCTTTCATATAGTTGTTATTTAGTTTGGCTATTTCGTTACAATGCACGGCGTTTATGCAACGTTTTTATTTTAGCAAAAGCGCTAGAAAATAAAAATGTAGCGAAGTGATGCATAAGCGTCTGTTATGCAGAAAGGAGCTAGTGGAGCGAGCGCATTTATTCAGATGGTTTGATTTTGTAAAAACCAGATCAGCGCGTGATCATATGAAAACAGCGCTGAAAAAAAATTCTCGCGGTTTATTTAATTTGGATTTATCTAATTTACGGAAGAAATAAAATTTTACAAATTACTTTTTATTCTATTCTCTATACGTTTTAAAAATAATTTCAATTTCTTAAAAGTTAAAATAAACACAAATAAATTAGTGAACATAAT
>WFTG01000020.1 GCA_015485655.1 Patescibacteria group bacterium
GCAGGACTGTTGGCTGTGGCTATGTATTTTATGTTCTTTAAGTCAGACAAGAATGATGGTTATTATATTGTGGATGGTGAGGCTGTGCCAGTAGGGCAATTGCCCAATATCAATGATGGCTTGCCACCTGGTGTGGCTATAGACCCAAATACTGGTTTGCCATATTTGATAGACAATCCAGATCAGGTTGATGAAGCGCTGAATAATCTAGAAGCGGATTTAGAAAATAGAGAGACAAAACCTGATAACATAGCCAAGGGTGGAGAAACTATTACCAAGCGTGTTATACGCGGTGATATTAGAGCTCTATCTGCTGATTTGTCTGGAGAGGGTAGATTTTATAATGCTGATGATAATAAGTTTTATAAACTAGGCCCAGATGGAAAGCCTGTGCTTTTGTCTGACAAAGCTTTTCCAGGAGTTGAGACAGTGGCTTGGAATAAACGTGGTGAAAATGCAATTCTAGAATATCCTGATGGTTCTAATATTTTTTATGATTTTGAAAAAGATAGGCAGGTAACCTTGCCAGCCCAGATGACTGAGTTTGATTTTTCTTTTGATGGCGGGCAGATTGCTTTTGAATGGGAAAATTCTTATGATGATAGTGATAACTGGTTGGGTGTAGCAGAGCCAGATGGTAGTGGTTTGAAGTTTGTTGAACCTATTGGTGATGCAGAAAAAAGAGCTCGTATTCAGGTTCAGAATTCTCCAGATGGTCGCTATATTGCATTGTATACCAAAGGCACATCTCTGGATAGGCAACAGATTATTCCTGTAGGTAAATTTGGTGAAAATTTAAAATCATTTGATGTGTATGGTAGAGGTTTTGAATCACAATGGTCACCTGATGGAAAAACAATGTTGTATAGCGTTCATTCTGAAAGCACAGGCAGAAAACCGCAATTATGGGTTGCAAAACTCCAAGGAGATAGTATAGGAGATTTTAATCAACCAATTAGTGTACAGACTTGGGCTAGTAAATGTGCTTTTTCTTCCACTGGTAGTGATTTGTATTGCGCAGTTGCTGATGAGTTGCCAGAGGGTATTGGTTTGTTTCCAGATTTGAACAATCAGTATCCAGAGAAATTTTATAAAATAAATTTAAACACAGGCAAAAAAAGTCTTTTAGCTGATCCAGTTGGTGTGCGCCAGTTTTATAATGCTAGTCAAGTTATTGTTTCAGATGATGATTCAGCATTGTATTTTATAGATTCTCAAACTAATGATATTTTTTCAATTCAATTAAAATAATATGATTCCAGAAAATGTCCCACAATGGAAAATAAATGTTTTTATTACCATATCATTGTTGATATTAGCCACAATGCTATTTAGTATTGTGTATTTTTTTCCACGTCTTAATCCTTTGGTAGAGAATAATGCCCAGGACTTTGAATTGCCAACGCCAACAGTTGTTGTTAATGATCCTTTAGTAAAACCTGCTGGTCCTATTGTGCCACCAATTGAATTAATAGATCCTATAAAAGGTTCGCCAGATGCAGAGGTGACTATTATTTATTTTGCTGATTTTGCTTGTCCATTTTGTAATGAAATGCATGACGTGTGGCAACAAGTTTTGGATGAGTATGGAGATCAGGTGCGTATAGTTTGGAAGGATTTGTTGATATATCCATCTAGTCTTGGCCTGCATAAAGCAGCGCGTTGCGCTCAATTACAAGGATCTTTTTGGGAGTATTATAATCAGATTTGGGATTATAATTTTACATCTTCGCTGTCAGTTGATTTGGTAAGTATTGCAGAAGATTTGGATTTGGATACTGAGTTTTTTGCGCAATGTTTAGCTAGCGCAGAAATAGAGCAGGTAGTTTTTGGAGCATCTCAACAAGCTTTGTCAGTTGGTGTGTTTGAGGCGCCTTCTTATTTTATTGGTGATCAATTTTATGATGGTTATCGTGATATAGAGGAAATACGTGAACTTATTGACAAGCAGTTAGGAAAGTAAGAGTATTGTGGTATTGATAAATTAATGTCATTGTATTATAGATTTTCTCGCCTAGGCAGGAACAATGATATTTTATACAATTTGCATAGTTATGCTAAAGACTTATACTATATATAGTATAAGTCTTTAATTTTATTTTTATGTTTTCATGTACTAATTGTGATGCGCAGTATCCTAAATGGCAGGGTAGATGCAATGAATGCGGAAAATGGGGAACTGTTATTGAATCACAACAAACAAAAGCGACTATTGGTATTGCAGGTTATAAGTCACTTGATCCAGCATCTATTGTAGAAATAAAAAGTGTTGATTATTCTAAGTCATACCGTTTTTCATCTGGTTTGTCAGAGATGGATAATGTGTTGGGAGGAGGTTTTGTTGAAGGTTCTCTAGCTCTTCTGGGTGGTCAGCCTGGAGTTGGTAAATCAACATTATTGTTACAAGTTATTGATAATTTGATAAAGACTAAAAAATCTATCATGTATGTAGCTGGCGAGGAGTCTCCTGAACAAATAAAGCATCGCGCAGAAAGATTGTCTTTGTCTATTGGTGATATGAAATGTATAACAGCTACCAATCTAGACCTTATTATTGGCACTGTTATAAAAGACAAGCCAAATGTTTTGGTTGTTGATTCTATTCAGACAATTTGGACTGAAAATGCAGAAGGTTCAGCCGGCGGTGTTGCTCAAGTTCGGGCTACTACAACTAAATTATTAGACATAGCCAAAACATATAATATAACTATTATTATAGTAGGTCATGTAACCAAAGACGGAGCAGTGGCAGGACCTAAAACACTAGAGCATTTAGTTGATGTTGTGTTGTATTTGGAGGGAGATAGATTAGAACAGACTAGGCTATTGCGTTCGGTAAAAAATCGTTTTGGTCCAAGTGGTGAGGTAGGTGTATTGTCTATGACAAAAAATGGTCTAGAGGCAGTAAAGTCCTCGGCAACAATATTTATGAAATCTGAAAAAAATATCCCCGGTACTGTCATAGGAGCATTTGTAGATGGGTCGCAAGTATTTTTTACAGATGTACAGGTTTTGATAGAGAAATCAGTTAGCGCATATCCACGTCGTGTAGTGAGTGGTTATGACGTTAGTAGATTGCAGATTTTATTGGCTGTTATACATAAACACATAGGCGTAAATCTAACTGGGTTTGATATATATTTGCAATTGTCTAGTAATATAAAGAAAGGTAATTCTAGTTTGGACGCTAGTATTTGTGTAGCGATTTTATCTTCTTTTTATGACAAGCCAGTTAGTGCAGAATGTGTTGTAGTGGGTGAGGTTGGGTTGAATGGATTATTACGCAATACAAATAGTTTAATCAAAATTATACGTGAGGCAACAAAAGTTGGTTTTCAAGAGATTATTGTGCCAAAGTCTACAAAAAGTTTGACTAGCAAGGCTATTAAAGTTAGTCAAATTGAATATATTCAGGATATAAGGAAGCAGTTTGGATTTAGAAAAAAATAATTTTAATTGTTGTTGCGAGGAGGCTAATGCCGACGTGACAATTCAGGTGTCAGATTGTCGATGCCTGCCCGTTTAGTTATGCTTGCGTTGCAGGCGAGGATCGCCACGCTATGTTCCACTTTGCTCGCGATGACAAGCTTCTGCGTATTAATAAATTTTATATTGACTACATACAATTTTTTTAGTAAGCTCTAGTTAGCACTCTTATATTAGGACTGCTAATTATAAATCAAAAATATTATAGTATTACAATGCAACAATTATTTAAAAAATTTACTACTCATTTGAAGGAGGCATTGCTAAAGGCATATCACATAGCTCAAAAAGAGCAACGTATGACTATAGCGCCACGTCATTTGTTAATCAGTCTTGCTAGTCAGCACGGCTCTCTTGCATCTGAATTATTACACAAAAGAGGCTTGCGAGAGGAGGTTTATTTTGATGCGTCATTTAGTTTGGGAGATATAGATCCAGCACAGATTGAGTTGAGTGATGAAGCAAAAAATATTGTTCAGACAATGATTTCTATTGCTTTTGATTATCAACATCATTATATAGGTACAGAGCATTTGTTGTCTGCTCTCATACAAAGTCCTACTGATAATGTATCTGATTATTTGGTGCAAAAAAACATAAATCAAAAAGAATTAGCAAAGGAAATAGAAAGTATTTTAGGCAGTACATCACATTTTTCTGATGTTACTGATCTTTTTTCTGCTGGTGGACTCAGTGGTGTGGGGGAGCCTGTTGTGTTGGGTGTAGAGAAAACAAAAAACAAATCAATGTTGGATACTTTTGCTTATGAGTTGACAGATAAAAATATTCAACAAAATATAGATCCAATTATTGGCAGATCAGTAGAAATTGATAGATTGATTCATATATTGTCTCGTAGAACAAAAAACAATCCATTATTATTAGGTGAGCCAGGCGTGGGAAAAACAGCTATTGTAGAAGGCTTGGCAAAGCGTATTTTAGAAGGAGATGTTCCATCAGTATTGTTGAATAAAAGGATAATGACTCTAGATCTTTCTCTTATGGTGGCAGGTACTATATATCGCGGTGAATTTGAATCTAGACTAAAACAATTAATGGATGAATTAAAACATTCTCCAGATACTATCATTTTTATTGATGAAATACATACTATTATTGGCGCTGGTTCATCAACTGGCGGGTCTCTTGATGCAGCTAATATTTTGAAACCTGCTCTAGCCAGAGGTGATTTGCGTTGTATTGGAGCAACTACATTGGCAGAGCATCGCAAGACTATAGAATCAGATCCAGCATTGAATAGACGCTTTCAGCCAATAATAGTTCGTGAACCTTCTGTTGAGGAAACAGTACAGGTGATGCAAGGTATAAAAAAGCATTACGAAGATTTTCATGGTGTAACTATTTCAGACAATACTATAAAAACAGCTATTGAGCTATCTAATAGATATATCAATGATAGATTTTTGCCAGATAAGGCTATTGATTTGATTGATGAGGCTGCAGCTAAAGCAAAAGTAGGCAAAACTACTTCTCCAGATATGAAAAAAATACTAGAAATTGAAAAACAAATAAATGATTTGGAACAAGTAAAAGAAGATTTGGTAGCACAAGAGAAGTTTGATGAAGCTTGGAGTGTTAAAAATCAGCAAAAAGAATTACAAAAGAAAAAAGAACTCTTGCGTTTAGGTGACAAAGACAAAACAAAAGTTGAAGTAACTCCATACATGATTGCAGATGTGGTATCTTATATGACTGGTATTCCAAGAAATAATATTATAGAAACAGGTAAGATTGAGCTGGATAATTTAGATGGTGTTATTAAGAAAAAAATTATTGGTCAAGATTATGCTGTGAGTCGTATTGTAAAAACATTACAACGAGCACAAATAGGTATGTCTAAACAAAATAGACCTCTTGGCACTTTTATGTTTTTGGGCCCTACAGGAGTAGGCAAAACTGAACTGGCAAAAGTTTTAGCAGAGCAGGTTTTTAAATCACGTGATGCTTTGATTCGTGTTGATATGTCAGAGTTTTCAGAAAAATTCAACATTTCTAAATTGATTGGATCACCTGCTGGTTATGTAGGCTACAAAGAGAGTGGCATGTTAACTGAGAGAGTGCGTAGACAGCCTTATTCTGTGGTGTTATTTGATGAGATTGAAAAGGCACATTCTGATGTTTTTAATTTGTTATTGAATATTTTAGATGAAGGTTATATAACAGATGCCAGTGGTATGAGGGTTGATTTTTCTAATACGATAATTATTTTAACTTCCAATATTGGCGCTGAAAAATTTAATACCAATACACAGCTTGGATTTGAACAAGGTGATAGATCTATGTATGACAAGGATAAGTTTGAACAAATTACTGCTATGGTTACTAAGCAGTTAGAAAATCATTTTCGTCCAGAATTCATCAATAGACTAGATACTGTGGCGGTGTTTAATCCACTGACTGTAAAGGATTTGGTTAAGATTGTTGATATGGAATTGTATGATTTAAAACAAAGATTAAAACGTCATAAACTAAAACTTTCTGTAAGCGGAGTTGTAAAAAAGAAAATTGCTCAAGATAGTTTCAATCCTCAGAAAGGAGCCAGAGAGATAGCTCGTCGTGTTGAGGAGAGGATTGAGCATCCTATTGTTGAAGGTATTATTACTAAAAATTTTCAACATGGTGATGCTGTGAAAGTCGGTGTGATAAATGATGAAATTGTTTTGACAAAAGCTTAAAAAACAAAGTAGGAGGGATGAAGTATTTAAAAAAAATAGGAAATTTTTTAATGTCTTTGGTCGCGCCACAAGTTTGTATGCAGTGTGGCGCTGATGATGAATTGGTTTGTTGTGATTGTATTGAAAAAATAACTATAGACTCTTTGAGCTCTGCGCAAAAAATTTTGGCAGTGAATGAATATATTGATCAAGTATGGATTGCTTGTGATTATGACGCAAAGATCGTACATGATTTGGTTTTTTCTGCAAAATTTTATGGTAGTCGTAATGCATGTAGAGTGTTAGGTGAAATTATGTTTCGGTTTTGGCAGGTATCTGATATTCATACATTTTATCAAGGCAATCAATTTAGTTTTGTTCCTATACCTTTGCATCGTGTTAGAAGATACCAAAGAGGTTTTAATCAAAGCGAGTTGATAGCAAAAGTTTTGTCAGAGCAGGTGAATATGCCTATAAGTGATTGTTTGCAAAGAGTGCGAAATACAAAACAGCAGGTTAAGCTAGATGCGCATAATAGAAAGGTTAATGTAAGTAAATGTTTTATGGCAAAAAGTAATACAGCGCCAAAAAATTGTTTGATTATTGATGATGTTGTTACAACCGGAGCTACTATCAATGATGCAGCACGGGCATTGAAACAAGCTGGCGCTGAATGTGTTAATGCTCTGATTGTGGCTAAACACTAGCAATAACGTTGACAAACTAAGTTTCTACAGATACAATAAGAAGCGTTATTCTATAAATAAATACATTTTACGGAGAGGTGGCTGAGTGGCTGAAAGCGCATCCCTGCTAAGGATGTAAGGGTGTAAGCCCTTCGAGGGTTCGAATCCCTCTCTCTCCGCCATTTTAAAAAACATGTGCTTCTTTAGCACATTTTTTTATTTATGAGGGTTGTTGTAAGGATTTGAAGGGTACAAAAAATATGAATAGTTTTTTGATTATGATAAAATAAAATTATGAATACTATTTTTCCAAAAAAATTAAAAAAAGGCGATAAGGTAATGGTCATAGCCCCATCTCGTTCCCTTGGTATTATATCTATGGAAACTAGGGATGTTGCAAATAAAAGATTTGCAGAAATGGGCTTGGAAATAGTTTTTGGCGAGCATGTAGAAGAAATAGATAATTTTTATTCTTCTAGTATTGAATCTAGAGTGAGTGATTTGCATTCTGCTTTTTCTAATCAAGAAATAAAAGGAATTTTTGCAGTTATTGGAGGTTATAATAGCAATCAGCTACTTAGATATATTGATTGGGATATTATAAAAAATAATCCAAAAGTTTTTATAGGATATTCAGATACAACAGCATTGCATAATGCAATATACGCAAAGACTGGCTTAGTGACATATTCTGGACCTGCTTATTCTACATTTGGGCAGGAGTTGTATTTTGATTATACTTTGGATAATTTTAAAAAATGTTTGTTTAGCCAAGAGCCCTTTTTAATTCAGCCTAGTGATAGTTGGAGTGATGATAAATGGTATATCAATCAAACAGATAGAGAATTATATAAGAATGACGGCTGGTTAGTTATCAATCAAGGCAAAGTAAAAGGTAAAATATTAGGTGCTAATATTGGTACTTTTAATTTATTAAAAGGCACGGAATATTTTCCTGATTTGTCAGATTCAATTTTATTTTTAGAAGATGATGTTGAGTCCAAGCTGGTAAATTTTGATCGTGACTTGCAATCACTTATTCATATGCCTAATTTTGATAAAGTAAAAGGTATTGTTATAGGGCGTTTTCAAAAAGATAGTGAGGTTGAATCTAATCGTCTGGTAGAGGTAATTAAAACAAAAAAGGAATTAGATAATATTCCAGTACTGGCAAATGTTGACTTTGGTCATACTTCGCCGATTATTACTTTTCCTATTGGCGGAGAAGTTGAGTTGTCTGTTTTTGAGACAAAATCAATGATACAGATACTAGAGCATTGATTTTTTATTCAAACAAAAAAGACCCCATACAAGGTCTGCTAAAAAATTTACTCAAAGATAGCCCCACGATATTTAGTATCGGGTAGGGGCTAATGTAGTTATTTATTCTAAAAAGTGTTGTCCAAAAGTGTATTTGGGTCACCATTTAGAACTGAGCTTATGATTTGTAATAATCGTAAAATTATTGCGATTAGCTCATTGGCTACATCCGGGAGGAAGATTTTCAAAATCACGATTATAGCAGCGAGTGCTAAAGCTCTTTGTAATGCATAAAACATAAATTTATTAGTTAATAATTATGTTTTGCGAGGATGAGCTATCGTGATTGATAGTCTATTAACCCCCGGAGTATATACATCTTATAAATTAAAGATTTACATACCACGAGGGATAATTTTGTAAATGTACTATTTATAAAGAGTATAGATTGTAAATTATTGATTGTCAATATTAACCTGAAATAGTATACTATAAATATAGAATAAATTATTATCAATATAATTATGACAAATATAAATAAAATTTTTATATCTGCATTAGTGATAATTATTATTATATTGGTTGGGTTTATATTTTTTCTTTTAGGTAAGCAATCAGCGTCAAATCAAGTTATGACAAATGAAAATATTGATTTAACTGAAGTCAAAAGTGAATCTAGCAATGACAATAATGTACCTGATGTAGATATACAGGATGAAGTTGATAATGTTGAGAAAAATAACAATAATACCCAAGAGCCTACAACTAATAATACAGATGATCAAGTAGCTGAGGTTGAATGTACTACAAATAGTGATTGTTCAGATGGTCAATATTGTAATAAAGATACTGCTACACAAGGTTGTAGAGGGGTGGGTACATGTGTTGCTAAACCAGAGTTATGTCCACAAGTAGTAAATTATGTTTGTGGTTGTGATGGTGAAACTTATACAAATTCATGTTTTTCATCTGGTGCTGGTGTGAATATTTTATCTGAAGGTAAGTGTGGTAATGATGAAAAATTCCCTAGTTTGGATATAAAATTATAACTTTAATAATGTGATATCATGCCAGTTAATCTAATAGAAAATAATATAGAATATGGTGAAGTGAAGTATGAGTGGGATTTTCCAGAGTTTGTGCCATACGAAAGAGGCAAGTGGTGGTATGTTATTGCCGGTATTGTTATTGCTGGTTTTATTGTATTTGCTATCACTACCCTGAATTTATTGTTTGGTATTTTGGTAATCATGGTTAGTATGGTTTTGTTTTATTTACAAAATCGTCATCCCAAGATACTTAATGTAAAATTTACAGATATGGGTATGGTTATAGAGAATTTGTTTTATTCTTATGATGAAATTCGTAGTTTTTGGATAGTTAGTGATAACGAAGAGGGGAATAATGTTTATTTTGAATTTCAATCATTCAGTATTCCTAGGTTAAGCATTCCGTTTATAGACATTGACCCAGTGAGATTGCAGGCTTACTTGGCTCAGTTTATTGATATTGATCCAGAGCGCGAAGGCACGCCATTGTCTGAAACATTTGCTAGGTGGTTGAGATTATAGCAGGCTTGCAATGGATAAAAAAATATGTTATCACTAATAAGTGATTGGTTGTCTACTGCTTTGTAAAGGAGCAGTTTTTTATACCAAAAAGAGCTCCTGTATAGTTCAATGGATACTTATCCGTCCTTCCAAG
Source organism: Patescibacteria group bacterium (assembly GCA_015485655.1). Lineage (GTDB taxonomy): Bacteria > Patescibacteriota > Patescibacteriia > S139-126 > S139-133 > S139-133. The sequence goes on from WFTG01000020.1 coordinate 9,812, forward strand.
GAGGGAGCGGGCGGGGGAATACGGGCTTGCGGAGTTTTATTAGTATATATAACAAAATAATATTTAGATTGGAGCCCTTGTAGTTCAATGGATAGAATACGGGCTTGCGGAGCCTGCGATCCAGGTTCGAATCCTGGCAAGGGCACCAATCTAAATATTATTTATCTTATAGTTATAGTATTAATTTTGGCAGGAGTACTAGATTTTTCTGATTTTCATTTGAAAGCTTTGACTTTATTACTGATAAGTTACATAGTTGTCTTAAGCTAAGTAATCATCTATTGAAGAATGATATAAGCGGTATTTGAATCACCTTTCTGAGGTGATTTTTTTTATTTTTCACATTATTGATAGTATAATATATATGATATTAATTTGTTTAATGAGTAAATTTTTGTATCAATTACTAGATATAGAATTTTGGGAATATGCGCCAAATGTTTTTCCTGTATTACGTAAAGATTTTGATTTATCTGATATATGTATTGTGAGTGAAAAATATACCGTTAATCAGATGAATCTTATTCAGAAAAATATTGTGCAACATTTTCAAAATTTGGGTTACAAATGTTCAGTTATGAATCCACTTTATCCTGATAAAGGTTTTACAGTTATGAGTGTCGATTTGTATAGGTTGCACGATTTTAATTTTATTCACAAACAATATGTTATTAAATTGATTAAATCTCAAATTTTAGATGAAATTATTCGATTAATGAATGAGCATGAACAAAGATTAAATTACATGTTTAAGAATGGTAATGCAAATTTATCACAGAAAATAAATAAAAACGGTATTTTTATAGCTAGCGATGTAATACTGAGAGATATAGAGATGAAATTGATTAAGGTATTACCTTATGCATTAGATGAAGTTATACATCATATTATTAATCATGGTGCTAACAGGTTGGTATTCATCAATGCTTTAAGATGGGCTTATAAAGATAATCATATTAAGGATTTGTTGTTTGATATTTTACTTCAAAGCAATGTTGCAGACGAGTTAAATTTAGTTTTATTGCAATTTATAGCTATGGTTAAGGTAGGGGGTTTAAGTAAACTTCATTTGGAAAAATTAAAAAAATTATTATTAAATAAAACACTTAAGTTTCCTAATAGTATTGTTAGAAATAAGACATTGTCAATTTTAAGTATATTGGATAATTTAAAAATCAAAGATAAGTCAACAATTGATTTTATTACATTAATTAGCAAAACAAAACAGTTGAATTGTAGTTGTCCGGCAAATGAAATAATAAAAGCCCTCTAATTTATTAGAGGGCTTTACACTAATATTGATCAAGCATCATGATCATCAGTGTCTTTTCGCCAAGTAGGTGTTTGACCTGCCTGTTTTTCCCAATTTTTATTTAACTGAGAATTTGTTGAGTAGTCAAGAGCAGGTTTGTTGCTTGGTTCTTTTACAGGTTTTGAACATATCAACGCTGCAAAAGGTTGTTTTGCTTCCATTTTATCACCTCCTTTCTGGTTTGGTTGATTGCTATTCGATTAACCAATCTACTATAGATTGACTTATAGGTAATTTTGTCTTTGATTCAATCCACCACCAGTTTCCATTAGGATTAATTTCTAAAAATACATATTGATTTTTGTTTGTGACAATCATATCTATGATGCCAAAATTGAGTTGCAACTTTTTCATATATTTGAGTAGTTGCATTTTGATTTTTATAGGTAGTATATATTC
>WFTG01000021.1 GCA_015485655.1 Patescibacteria group bacterium
CCTTTGAAATACAAAAGTGGTGGGGCAGTTGGTATGTTTTTTAACAATTCAGGATAGTCATCATCAAGGATTGTGACAGCCTGAACACGATTTTTTACTAATTCGCCAATTAAAGTATTTGGCTCAATTTGTGATCTGCGTAATACTATTTCTTCGGCAATATTATGTGGAATACCAGCACGTTCTATATCATATGCAGATGCAGACCAGGCTTGTTCTAGCGAATCAAAGTGTTTGATTAGCTTTTTGAAACGTACTGGTCCGATTTTGGTTATTTGGGAAAATCCCAGCCAGTATTGTAATTCTGAATTCATATATTTTCTCCTCCTTGCCCGCCATAGCCTTAGCATAGTTGGGCTTTTAATTATGACTTGATATTAGTCTAGAAGTTGGGGTTTAGTCAAATAGATTGACATTTTTTGCTTTTTGTAGTAAAGTAATATATCAACTAAGTTCTTTAAAAAGTTGATATAACTAAAGTTAAACTAACAAAAAAGGAGGCATACGATGTCATCTAAGCAAAACAACATCGCAAACCTCAGCGACCAAGCGGCTGTACTGGATTCTGTAGCTAAATTTTTCAGAGTAATGTCTAAGGCTGGTTTAACAGTTGAAGATTTGACTCAACCAATACAGAGTATCAAAAAACGGAACAATCTGGTTCAGTTTTTTAAATCAGGCTGCCCTACTGTAAAGGAAGACGGCTCAGTAAAAAGTATTATCCCGCCAAAGTCACAGGTTCTCCGTCGTATTTCCAAGCCTGGAGAAATTATCCTGCAGCCAACTGACGGCAAAAAAACTTTTGCCAAAGCAAAAGATATTTTCAAAGGCTACCTGGATTCTAATTTTAAAGACTGGAAAATAGACGAATCTGCCCCTGCCACAAAAGAACGGAAGATGGCCGTTTATGAAATGGCAGAAGATGCTAATTTTGCAGATATGTTTGGGTCACTGCATACCAATCTGGATAAACTCTGCCTAACCCAACATCAGGCAATCCAGTTTGTACTGGATTATCGGCATTGGTTGCGCAAAGACGGCTATGCAACATTATTTCTGTTCAAAGCAGCTGGAGAATTCTTCGTGGCTTACGTGTTCGTGCATTCCGCTGGTGAGCTTTTCGTCGGCGTCAATCGTTTTGTGCACGACTCTGTCTGGGATGCTGGGGATGAGCATCGTGTTGTTGTTCCACAACTGCAATAACTCGGGCTCTTATTCCTTTTTGACTCTTTGTCCCTTGGATTCTTGAAAATTCAAGGGACCTTTATATGTCAGGAGATTATTGATATTAGAAGAAATTTATTTTAGTTTAGGATATTTTTTTAACATCATCAATCAATCCAGCTAGCCAATCATGACGTAAATAATTTGTGCTAATTTTCAGCATACTACCATCATAAATCCACTCATCATTATGTTTTAATAAATTTTGAATACCTTGTTTATCATGATCTGGCACTAAGTACATTTTTATTATTGCCTCAAATGGGTTTTTAGATTTTATATAAGCATCTATTGAATAAATACCTGCTCGTCCAGCAAGAAGTTTTAATTTTAGAATCAGAATCATATTTTTTGCTTCTAAACTGCGGGGAGTAGGTAATAATTCATTGGCAATTTGTTCTAACTCGGTTGTAGTTTGTGCCCAGCTAAGTTTTTGATACACATCAAGTCGTGCGGCTGTAGATAAATATTTGTCATTTTCTAAAGTAGAGGGTATTGGCAAGTCAATAGTAGTATCAATCCTAGAGTGTTGTGTTTTTGTATCAGTAGATGTTTGTGCGTGATTGACTGATTCTTCTAATAATTGTGTATATAGCGCCAGGCCTATGGCTGTAATCTGGCCATGTTGTTCTTTTCCAAGGAGATTTCCTGCGCCACGAATTTCAAGATCACGTACTGCAATATCAAACCCGCTCCCGAGTTCATAAGCGGCTTGTAAGGCTTGGAGTCTTTTTTCTGCAATACCTGTTAGTTTTTGGCGTTGAAAAAATAAATAAGCATAACCTTGGCGTTTACCTCTGCCGATGCGTCCACGGAGTTGATATAGTTGCGATAGTCCAAAGTGTGCCGCATTATCTACTATTAACGTGTTGGCATTGGCAACATCTAGGCCATTTTCAATAATTGTGGAAGTGACTAAGATATCTATTTTACCATTGTCAAAATCAGACATAATCCTAGCTAGATTTTTGGCAGGGAGCTGACCATGGGCGATAGCTATTTTTGTCTTTGGAACTAATTTTTCTATATTAGCTACAATGCCTGGTATTTCTTTTATTTTTTTTACAAGATAATAAACCTGTCCATTGCGTTGTAGCTCTTGAGTTAATGCTTCTTTGATAGCTATATTGTCATGTGGCTTGATATGAGTTGTGATAGGGAGTCTACCCGGTGGTGGAGTTTGGATGAGAGATATATCACGAATTCCAGACAAAGAATAATTAAGTGTACGCGGAATTGGTGTAGCTGACATAGTGAGTGAGTGTAGCAGTGGTCGCTGTTTTCTTAGTTTGTCTTTGTCCTTCACGCCAAATTTTTGTTCTTCATCTATGATTAGAAGTTCTAGATTTTTGAACTTTACATCACGAGATAGTAGGCGATGTGTTCCAATAATGATATCTAGTTCGCCTGTTTTTAATTTTTCTAGAGTTTGTTTGGCTGATGAGTTGTCTTGCCAACGTGATAATAGTCCAATGTTGATGCCAAGATTTTTTAATCTTTTACAAAAATTATCATAATGCTGTTGAACTAGAATTGTAGTTGGAGCTAGGATTGCAACTTGAGCATTATTGAGTACGGCTTTATACGCAGTACGCATAGCTAATTCAGTTTTGCCAAAGGCAACATCACCACATAATAATCTATCCATTGGTTTTCCAGATGTGAGATCATGTTGTATATCATTCCAGGCAGTTTTTTGATCTGGTGTGAGTTGGAAGTGAAAAGATTTGGCTAAGTTTTTTTCTTTAGGATGATTTTTATAAGGTCTTATAGAGACTAGTTGACGTTTGACTGATAGTTCTATAATTTCGTGAGCTAGGTGTATGGTTTCTTCACGAATTTTTTTAATTGTTGCTGGCCAAGTTGTACCTGATAATTTGTTTAGTTTTGGTTTGGACTCGCCAATGTATTTACTAAGTTTATTAATTTGATAGGGCGGTATATATAGTTTGTCGCCATCGGCATAAGTCACGAGTAAATATTCCTGTGATACACCATCTATTTCTTGTGTTACCAGTCCGGTGAAACGTCCAATACCATGATCTTGGTGAACTAGATAGTCACCTTGTTTAATATTTTTGGTAAACAATGCTTGTTTTTTGGAATTGCTGGCAGTTTTTTTCTTGTCTGTTCCTGCTAGCAAGAAAAGTGTTTTTAGTTTTTTACTATACCAGTTTTGGGCGTATAGAAATTTTTGTGCAGATATGATGTTTGTTTGTATTGAATGTACTTTAGCAAAAGATTGCCCAGATGAGGCAAAAATAATTTCAGGTTGTAGATTTGTTATTTTTTTCTCAATATTTTTGTCAGAAATATTTTGTGGAAGTAGGGTAAAATCAATTGACTGGTTTTTATCAGGAATTATATTAAAGTGCAGTGATATATCTGGCCAATGTCTTTTATAATTTCGCCATTGGGTAAGTGTGATTGGATCTACATCTAGAAATGCTATATCAAATTTTGACAGCCAATGATGAAAAGGTGAGTGTGAATCTGATATTTTTGGGAATTTAATTTTGTCTATATTCTTGATTTTTTTGCCATCTCTGGAAAAGCTAAAAATAGATTCTATAGAATTATTATTAACATCAATGCGTATTGGATTGTCTACACCGTATGGCCACACATCTATAATAGATCCACGAGTAGCAAAAGTACCAGCCTCATCTACATAAGTATTTTCTAAAAAGCCATTGTCTATAAAGTTTTTTCTAAGTTTGATGATTTTTACATTTGTATTTTGTGCTAGTACTATTGCAGATTGTTTTGTATTTTCTATATTATGGGGAGTTGATTGTTCTAGTTGTTCAGGGGATATTATAAGTATAAAGGGATTTTTGTTTAGCAAAGGAAACAGCCATTGTGGTTGGTCTGGACGAAAGGTAATAATATCAAAACTGTGATGAAAAATTTTTCTCCAATATTGGAAAAGTAATTCAGCTTTTTTTATTTCCACTGAATTTTTTACCATATACAAAACTGCTGATACGCGTTTTTCTTGGGGGGTGTTGCGCATCAGCTGGGTAGTGACAAAGCTTCGGGTTGATATTTCAGGAATTCCGTGAATTATGTAGTGATTGTGTTCTATAATTTTTGCCCAAATACCAGATATGTCGTATTGAATTGTTGAACTGTTTTTCTGACGCATTCAATAATCCTGCTGTATATATTGTGAATTTATTCTACCAAATGACAAACAAAAACTCCACTTTAGAAAACATTGTCCAAAGTGGAGTTTTTTATCCATAGTGCTCATTATCAGTTTGTGACTAGAAAAAGGAAGGAGGGGTCCTATTTCTTGTCGCTGATAACGAGCACTATGGATATCATATTTTCAATGATAATCAATCTTAGATTATGAGCTGGGATTTGTCAAGATTATTATTGATTTTTCTTTATTTTAAGCTGTTTTTTATAGAAATCTAAAAACCACCAAGTGTTAGCTTGATGGTTTTGTATTAAAGTATTTTTGTGCTTGGGTGATTTTGTTTTCTAGTAGAAGTTGTATGGTTTCTTTGGTTTTGACAAATATATCTGGTAGTGCATCTAGTTCTTGGTTTGTGAATTTTTGTAAAACATATTTATCCGTTGGTATGTCAGGTGATTTGCCAACACCAATACGTAAGCGAATGAAATCTTGAGTGCCTAGATGTTGAATAATAGATTTGATGCCATTGTGTCCACCACTAGATGCAGATAGAGTCATTTTAGTAGTACCAAAAGCAATATCAACATCGTCATGAATGATAATGATGTCTTGTGGAGTTATTTTCTGGTGCTTTTTTTTAATATACGCAACACTTATTCCAGAGTCATTCATATAGGTTTGTGGTTTGATTAGCTCTGCGTCTTTATCAAGCCAGAGATAGTCTAGTTTGCCTTTTTTGCTTGTTTGCCATTTTTGTTGCTCAGCTAAAAAATCCACAATCATAAAACCAATATTGTGCCTGGTTGTTTGATATTTTGTTCCTGGATTTCCTAAGCCGATTATATATTTCATATTTTTTGATAGTAATGTTATCGCGCCTGCCCGCCATAGCCAGGGGCATGGCAGACGGGAGAAACGAATGATAGTGAGTGACGTGGCAATTCAGAAAGTTAATTAGCACCTAGATTGCCACAGTCGTTACGTTTCACTTCACTCCTTCGCAATGACAAGTGAATGTTATTATTTTTTAACCGCCTTTAATAGAAGTGATAAAAGTTTTGATAGGTGTGCCATGAAAGCCAAATTGCGCGCGGAGTTGATTTTGTAAAAAATGCACATAAGAAACATGCAGTGATCTTTGGTATTTTATCGTCAATTCAAACATGGGCGGATTTACTTTTACTTGGCGCATTCTATAGATATAAGGATGGGCTACACCTTTGTCACGAGCTGGTCTGTGTTTTTTGATAACTTTGGCAATGAATTTGTCCATGGCATTATCATCAATACGTCGAAAACGCTCTTCCCAAACATCTAGTGATACATCTAGAATATTGGTAATACGTTGTTGGGTTAGGGCAGATGTGAAAATAATTGGTGCAAAGTCTAGGAAGGGTAGATTTTTTCTGATGTAATTTTCATATTCATTGATAGTGTTGGTTTCTTTGTCAGGAATCAAGTCCCATTTGTTAGCAATAATAATTACACTATTGCCAGTGTCAATAATTTTTTCTGCAAGATGCTTGTCTTGATGTGAAATAGATTTACTAATATCTAGTACAAGTAGGGCGACATTTGATCTGCGTAAATTTTTTAAAGACAAGTCAATACTGAATTTTTCTATTAGATCGCCTTTTTGTTTTTTTCTTCTAATTCCAGCTGTGTCAATTATTTTTACTAAATGATTTTTGTGTTCAATTACAATATCATGAGCATCACGGGTAGTGTGTGCAATTTCTGATACTATAGCTCGTTCTTCACCACAGATGGCATTGAGTATTGATGATTTTCCAACATTTGGTTGACCAACAATAGCTAGTTTTATATGAGGATTGAGTATGTAATCACCAATTTCTGATGCATTTTCTATATGTGGTATATGCTTTAGAATTTCATCTAGTATTTCATGTGTACCTTCGCCTGTTATCGCGGAAACTGGAATAATTATATCATTGCCAATTGCTGCTACATCTAGAATTGCTTCTTCACGTTCACGGCTTTTGTCTACTTTATTTACTGCCACGATAGTTGGTTTGTTGTATTTTTTAATCTCATTATATAATTCAATGTCAAATTGAGTTAGTTCATCTAATCTACTTAGAACAAACACAATAACATCAGCTTGAACTGCTTGTTCTTCAGCTTGTTGTAGAGTTTTCAAAGCCACTTCTTCCTCGTCGCGTTCAGATAAAAACCCGCCAGTATCAATCAAAGAAAAAGTAGCATTGCGCCATTGGACGATGCCTTGGTTATAATCTCTGGTAGTTCCTGCTATAGGAGATTCTAGAGCCTTACGTTCACCAACCAACTTATTAAACAAAGTTGATTTTCCAACGTTTACTCGACCTATTAGTGCTACTGTAGGTAATTTTTTCATATTTATATTTTACCATTTTTTAGCTAAAATGAAACGTGACTGTAACAGATTTTGTGTAAAAAATCAATGTCTTGCTAATTTGAAATAAAAAGTAAGCTATTGCGTATTAATGTATAGAGGATTATAGTGGAAACATGAATGACGGTTTAGATAAATTATCTGATGAAGAAATAGTGAGACAAGTCCAATCAGGAAATACTGATATGTTTGGTGTGCTTGTATTGAGATATGAAGCAAAGATGATGCGTTATGCACGTAGATTTCTTTTTGACTATCATGACAGTGAGGATGTAGTGCAAAATGTTTTTATAAAAGCGTTTACTAATATCAATAGTTTTGATATTAGTAAATCATTTTCACCTTGGATATATAGAGTTGCACATAATGAGTTTATTTCAACAATTCGTAAGAAAAAATTAGAAGCTGTTCCGTTCTTTGACCCAGATACATTGTTTCCACATCCTGTTGCTGAAGATGCTACTGATAGTTTTGTTTTAGAAAAAGAGCAAAGAGAGTTAATAGAAAAAAACCTCAATCAAATTGAAGCTAAATATCGCGAACCGATTATTTTGTACTATTTTGAAGGTTTTGATTATAAGACTATTGCAGATATTTTACATATACCTGTGTCTACGGTTGGTGTTCGTCTAAGAAGAGGCAGGGAAAAGTTGAAAAAAATATTCAATGACACTACTGTATTTTCTAGTTTTGATTAGAGATTTGTAGAGGATTATTTATTTTTTATCATCACTATACAACGTATAAGTGGTACAAAAGAAAAAAATATGAATAAAAAAGATATAACATCAATACATAAACAAATTCAATCAGCCATAAAGGATGGAAAGTTGAAGATGCGGTCTAAAAAATATTTTATAGCTCGTACTATTTTAATAACAATCGGTATTGTAATAATATCTGTGGCTTTGGTCTATCTAATTAGTTTTGTATTTTTTGTTCTGCATATAACAGGTGCTTGGGAGTTGTCTAGCTTTGGTCTAAGAGGGTTTAGATTATTTATTTTTTCTTTACCTTGGTTATTACTATCTGCGACATTTGTTTTTTTGATAGGGTTAGAATTTTTGATAAAAAAGACAACAATCGCCTACAGAAAGCCATTGATTTATTCAGTGCTTGTGATGTCAGCTTTGGTTTTCTTGGCTGGTTTTGGTTTTGCTAGATTGCCGCTTCACGAAATGATGTACCAAAGAGCTGTAGAGGATAATACATTACCTGTTATGAAATCTTTTTATACAGAATTTGGTCAGCGATCTTTGTACAATGCTCATCCTGGAGTTGTCATTGAGATGAATGATAATGGTTTTGTTATGAATACGCATATGAATATGCCAATGAATGTGCTTATAAATGACAAGACAAATATTATAGATAACAGGGTATTGAAAATAAATGATAATGTTATGGTTGTAGGTGAGTATAAGGATGGTAATATTACAGCTGAGGCTATAAAAATTAGAAGAGGTGGTAGGGGAATGTTAGAAGACCATCCGCACTCTTTTATGCATAGGTAGTTTTTTGTTAAAAAATTTTTCAAAAAAGTATTCTGCAACTGTAGAATACTTTTTTGAAATAAATATTAGGTTAATGCGTATTAATATATACAACGATCGATCGTAAATAATTTGATTAATAATTAACAATAATCTTATGAAGTCAAAAATAGCAATATATAGTGTATTTGCCATTGGAACAATGGCTCTATTTGGAGCTACTCTAGCGACTACATCTGCGGCTAGTCCTGGTCAATATTTTACTCAACGATTAGGTATGAGTAATGGCATGGGTTTTGATAAAATGATGGAATCAAAAGCTGATGTATTGGGCATGAGTGTAGATGAAATAAAAGATATGCACAATGATGGAAAGATGTTTCATGATATTTTGGAAGATAAGGGTATGGATATGGATGAATTTCATGACAAGATGATGGAGAATCACAAAGATTTTTTACAAAAGCAGGTAGTAGCTGGCAATATAACTCAAGAACAAGCAGATAAACGTCTAGAGTGGATGGAAAAGCGTCATGAAGAAGGTCCAAGAGAGGAAGGTGGTATGCATAGAGGTATGCACAGAGGACAAGGCATGGGACTTGGTCATGGTTTCCAGAGATAAGAAGATAAAATAAATAAACCATTGCCCTAGGCAATGGTTTATTTTTGTAATTATGTTTTAGTTATTCCTCAATTATGCCTGTATTATCACTGCCAAGTATTATTACATAGTCTGTATCTTTTAGATTTTCTTTACCAGATAGAACAGAAATATAATTTTCTAAATCACTAGGTAACTTACTTAAGCTATCAAAAGAAATGATGTTAGATAGTATGATTCTAGAATTTGGTGTTCTGCCTGGATTAAGTTCGTATACTGTGGTTTTGTCTAGGGTTTGAACCATGTTGTTGGCAGTTTCTAGAATTTCAAAATTCTTCCCTTGTAGTATTTTGGTTAATGTTCCAGCATAACCTGGGATAGTTGTGCCATTGAAAATCATTGCTTTTGGATTTTCTGCTTTTGTTACTTTTGGTTCTTTTTTAGTGGTTGGTGTTTTGGCAGAAGTGTCATTTTTGGCTTTTGCTTCTTTAGTTTGTGTTGTGTTTGATTCAGTAGAGGAGGCAGATGATTCAAATAAGCTATTCATATAATTACGAATCTCTGTGTAGTTTCCTAGTCCTGCTTTTGGTATGAGTAAGTAAGCGCCATCATCATAGATTGTAGATTCAAGCAGTCCTTGCGGTCCGTCTATTAGTACAGCTCTTTCTATATTGTTTTGGCGAATTCCTTGGGCTAATTGAGCCAAACTAATCATTTCTGATGTTGTTATATTTGTGTCTACATATTTTGTAAAATTATTATATAAAGCAATAAGCTTGCTAGGATTTAGCAGAGTATTTGCTGACAAAACTTTGTCTTTTATAGCAAATATTACTTTTTGTTGTCTAGCAGCTCTAGCAAAATCAGAACCTTCGCCATTATCTCCATGACGTGAACGTGAGAATTTCAGAGCTGTGTTTCCATTCATATGTTGCATGCCTTGAGAAAAGCTAACAGTTTGGAATTCATAATCTTTGTCTGGAAATTGCATATCTGTAAATGATCTTTCTACATAAATATCTACACCACCCAAGCTGTCTACTAAGGAGGCAAAGCCGTTAAAATCTATAGTAATATAATATGGCACGGGTTCGTCTAATATTTCAGATACCATTTGGGCGAGTAGTTCTGGACCGCCATAAGCATTGGCATTGTTAATTTTTCTCCAGCCATATCCTGGAAGGTTGATAGCAAAATCTCGTGGTATGGATATAAGTGCAATTTGTCCAGTGGACTGTTTGAATCTCATTAGTATTATTGTATCTGCTAAATATCCACCATCATGACCTTCGCCACCCATACCTATAATAACTGTGTTGATAATGTCAATTTTTTCGTCTTCTAGGATGTTATCACTAGGGTTTACTAAATTACTAATGGATTGTATCCAGGGAAGAGTTTTTAATCCTTGAGATAGGGGACTAGCAGATGCTTGTACATATAAAAAACTTGAAAATACAAAGATACCGAACGACAAAAAAAGAATCAGCCATTTTTTTGAAGATCGTTTTTTGTGCGGTCGTTCAAATGACTGACGTGATTCACGATTATCATCCGTGTCGTGCAAGAAAGTTGTGTCATCATCAATATATTTTTTTGTCATAAAAATATTATACAGCTTTTGTTTGAACATGTCCAACCGTATTATTCTAAATAAAAATGCGACATAGGATATAATTAGTGTAATAGCATTAATAATAAACCTATGTCACATAGTGATTCTATCACAAAAATAAAGATTTGTTGGAGTTTATATAAAAATGGCATATCTCCAGAGCTTATTCCAGAAC
>WFTG01000022.1 GCA_015485655.1 Patescibacteria group bacterium
AAGCATTTTAACCATAACACCGGCTTTGTATGGATTGTCAGGTTTAAATGTTACCTTATTGCCTTCTACGCCATACTCGCCATAGACTCTATAAGGAGCAAATACTTGAAAAAATCGCGATGTTACAAATACAGGCTGTATTTTTTTATTAAAAAATACAGCCACCTGCTCTGTGCTCTGTATTTCAGTAGTAGTTGCCGGCTCTGTGCCGGTTATAAACAGTTTACTAACCTTAGGAACAGGCTTGATTACAACATCAGGTCCATCAGGACTTGTGGGACTGTCAGCACAACCCCAAACAAGCAGTGCTAACACGGTTATGAAAAAAAGGTTTTTCATGACTATTCTCCTTTTTTGTTATTTTTTATTGTAAATGATCGAAAAATTGTTAAAATTCACATTTTATATATACCAAAAAATACAGATAATGTCAACTCAAATCATTATCTGTCATGTCAAATGCGACATAGACGATGAATAATAATTTAAGTATGTCGCATTTTTATTTAGAATAATACGCCTATTATTCAGCTTTAGCAAAAACCTCCTCAACTGTAGTCACGCCTTGGAGTGCCTTGAGCATTCCATCTTGAATCATAGTAATCATACCTTGTTCTTTGGCTTTTTGCTCAATATCATATTCACTGACCTTTTCATCTAAAATCATTTTTTCTATCTCAGGAGTTATTATCAAAATTTCATAAATACCTATTCTGCCTTGATACCCCAAACCATGACAAGCATCACAACCACCGCCTTTATAAAAATGCAAGTTATTTATATCTATTTTTTTCTTTTCTTCTGAATTTTCTGGCAAGTCAGCTAAGATATTTTGCACTTTTTCTAACACATCTCCCTCTAACTCAGACTCTTGTTTGCATTTGTCACATATACGACGCACCAAACGCTGTCCAATAACAGCATTGAGAGCTGGAGCTAATAAAAACGGCTTGGTATTCATTGCTAAAAATCTAGGAATTGCCCCAGCTGCTGAATTGGTATGAATAGTAGATATAACAAGATGACCAGTCAATGCAGCATTAACTGAAATATCCGCTGTTTCATTATCACGAATTTCACCCACCATAACAACATCTGGATCTTGACGCAGAATAGAACGTAACCCCTTGGCAAAAGTATAATCTCGTCCAGCATCAATCTGACTTTGGTTAATGCCTTCCAGTTTGTACTCTACTGGATCTTCCAAAGTAATAATCTTGGTCTCTGGAGTGTTTAATAAGTTTAATATCGCATACAAAGTCGTGGTCTTACCAGAACCTGTAGGACCAGTAGTTATAATCATACCATTTGGTCGTTGAATTTGTGTCATCAACTCTGTATAAGCGCGACCCTGAACACCTAAATCATCAAACTGTAAACCAACTGCAGAAGAACGCAACAAACGCATAACCACAGACTCGCCATATGAAGTTGGAATAGTTGAAACACGCACCTCAATCTTGTCATCTGTTAAAAAAATAGTAAAGCGACCATCTTGTGGCTTATTGGTAATATTCAACTTCAAATGCGCAACTAATTTCAAACGCGACACTAGCTTGTCCCACTCTGCACTGGCAACTTCTGCAATATCATGCAAAACTCCATCAATACGAAAACGTACTGTAACAGATTTTTCACCAGCTTCAATATGTACATCTGATGCATTTGTCTTGATAGCTGTAGCTAAAATAATAACAATAACATCTGACAAACTCACACCTTTTATCTTGTTTTCTAGATCTTTGAAATCTGTAATTTCTTTTTGGTATTTTTCTATATCACTTTGTGTTATTTCTACACCACCTTTTGCTTCTATTTTTGTTGGTAATAAGTCATAAAATTTCAAAGCAGTTTTGAAACTTGATTCAGAAACAAAATAAACCACAACATTAGCATTATGCTTAACATGCAAATCATTTGCTATTTGCATTACAGCGTCTTTTGTGTTTGCATCTGCAAATCCCAACCTAATCTGATCTGAAGTACGCAAAAAACATACAACCTTTTGTTGCTCTGCTTGAGATTTTGGTATTAGTTTGATAGCATCTGTCAAAATAGGAAAACCATGCAAATCCATATACTGCACACCTATTTGCAGTGCCATAGCAGCTGTCTCTTCTTCTTTTTGTTTCAGAGAAATCTCTGATATTTTATCTTCTAATGCTTCGGTAGGTTTTTTATCATCAACATTAACACCATCTTTTTGATCAGATGGCATTAAGTCTTCAATAGATGAAAATGAATTACCCATACAAACATTACTTGCGCGCTGCTACTCTTAATAATTTTGGATAAGCATTGCCTTTTTTCAATTCAAAAAATAGTAAAGTCCAAGCTGAATATTGAAACACTGCAAAAGCCGCACTAACCAAAACCATCAGCACAATAAATAACAACAAAGCAAGGATAATAGATAAATTTGCCAATGCAACAAACTGAGTACTCAACAATGTCACACCAAGAGCCAAAAATGGCACTGCCAAAAAGAAAAGTAAAATAAACAATCCTAAAATCAATAAAACATTTATCACAAACATAACAACAGCAAACTCTAGAGATATTAACCATTGCTTCCAAAACAATCGCCATGCCTCGGTAAATGAATCCCAAATACTATGACCATCAATAACATTGTATATAATTGCGTATTTCAAAACAAAATTCAAAATCATAGCCAATGGCACTACAATAACAAAAGATAATAAAATAATACCAAACAATCCTACAGCACTACCATTGTTTATCATAATCAACCCAATAAAAGGCAATAATAATATACCTAACACTATATACAAAATAGCTCTAGTTAGTATGTTTAATACCAATACATCCCATACTTTATCATGTACGGCATTAAAGGCTGTACGAAAATCAACAACCTTATTAGAATTTATACGTTCAGTACTATAAATCAAAACTGCCTGACTTAACATAACCATCCAGACAATAAACAAGAACACCAACAAAAAACCACCAATAAACAAAATTGCAGCACCTGGTTGTATTACGATTAAATCCCAAAATGATTTTAACAAATCAAATGGAGTAAACTGCGAAAAAGCAACTCCCCATGAATTTATTTTTGCTGGTAAATTTGGCACTGTTTCACTAGCACGAGAAAGAAATTGAATCTCCCTACCATTGCCCATCATGGCAGCAAAAATACCAAAAAACCATAAAAATTTATAACGACGTACAATTAAATATGATTTTTTTAATATTTGACGATAAAAATTTTTCATAAAAGTAACCTATAAATGGTTAATAGATATTTATAGTATAGCACAAAATATAAAATTTGTTCTAGTAAAATAATCACACTATCATTTTTATAGAAAATAAAAATTGAATTTTAAAATATATGATTTTATTTTTTCAAGTTTATATACTTCAAAACAAAACTCTCCTAAAAAATATTTAGGAGAGAAATGAAGTTGGTTATTAAAATTATAGATAAATTATTATTTTATTATTCAGACTTATCTTCCTTACCATCAGCTAATTTTGCAAATTCATCTCTTTCTATAGTTTCTTTTTCTAATAAAACTTTTACAATCTTCTCAAGCACAGGTTTATGCTCTTTCAAAATATTTTGTGCCATATCATAGGCATCATTTACAATCTTGGAAACCTCCTCATCAATCAACTGCGCTGTTTTTTCTGAATAATCACGCTTTTCATGAATTTCTTTTCCTAAGAAAACCATTTCCTCACGATGACCATAAGAACGAGGAGCAAGATTATCACTCATACCATATTGCATCACAAAAGCTCTTGCCATCTGACTAACACTACGAAGATCACCACTTGGTCCAGTAGACACTTCACCAAACTGTGATTTTTCTATAGCATGTCCAGCCAAAGAAACTGCGATATCCTCTATAAACTCTGAACGAGTTCTATAATGTTTATCTTTTTCTGGCATTTTCAAAGTATAACCACCTGCTGAACCACGAGATATAATAGAAACTTTCTGCACTGGATCAGTATTTGGCAAAATATGCGCAACCAATGCATGCGCTGCTTCATGATAAGCAGTGATTTCCTTTTCTTTATCAGAAAATAATCTGGATTTGCGCTCTGGTCCAAGTAAAACTTTTTCAATACTATCTAGAATATCTCTTTGGCTAATCTTCTTTTTGTTATGTCGCGCTGCCCAAATAGCCGCTTCATTGAGAAGATTGCCAAGGTCGGCTCCAGAAAAACCTGGAGTTCGTGATGCTACATGACGAAGATCAACATCCTCCTCCATAGGTTTGCCTTTGGCATGAATTTTCAAAATTTCATAACGCTCATTTATATCTGGTAAATCAATAGTAACCCTGCGATCAAAACGACCAGGACGAAGCAGGGCTGGATCTAGTACATCTGGACGATTGGTTGCAGCAATAACAATCACGTTTGTAGTAGCTTCAAAACCATCCATTTCAACCAAGATTTGATTGAGTGTTTGCTCGCGCTCATCATGAGACCCGCCAAGACCTGCTCCACGCTGACGACCCACTGCATCAATTTCATCAATAAAAATAATACAAGGTGAAGCTTTTTTTGCTTTTTGAAAAAGATCACGTACCCGAGAAGCACCAACACCAACAAACATTTCTACAAACTCAGAACCAGATATTAAGAAGAATGGCACTCCAGCCTCACCAGCAATAGCGCGCGCTAATAATGTTTTACCTGTTCCAGGAGGTCCAATCATCAAAACACCTTTTGGAATTTTTGCACCCAAGGCAATAAATTTTTTTGGATGTTGTAAAAATTCTACAATCTCAGTTACCTCTTCTTTGGACTCTTTCATACCTGCCACGTCTTTCAAAGTTATCTTTTTGCCAGTTAACTTACTAGAATCACGCACTTGAGATTTGCCAAATGTCATAGCTTTTGAATTTGCACCTTGTACCTGCTTGGACATAAACCAAATAAACCCAACTATAAACAAGAGTGGCAATCCGATTTGCAATAATGTAATCATCCAAATAGAACCTGATGAATCCTTCTTAACTTCCACCGGAACCTGTGCTAGAGCGCTACCCTCCACACCATAATTAGTCATTAATTCAGAAAATGGTTGTCCAGGCTCTTTTTGCATTTGTTTTTTTGAATCATCTGTCAGAGTAATGTTTACTGAACTGCCGTCGATTTCAATGTTTTTAACTTCATTATTGTTAATTTTTTCAACCAATTCATTGATGGCAATAGAATTATCTTTAGCTTGATTATTCTGCCAAAAGCCAAAAATAGCCAAAAGTGAAGCAAATACCAAAAAAGTAATTGCAATATTCTTAAATAAATTTTTCATAAAAATATTTGAATTAAAATAAATAAAGTATGTAAATTATAGTTATAATAAGGCTTTTTGGCAAGGGTTAGAAGATGTATTTGTCACCTCGGACTAGATCCGGGGCCCAGTTTTCTCAAGGTATTGACAAAATTATTAAAATGTGCTATTATGTAAAAACCTAATTAAAAAAGTACATAAACAATCATATATATTGGAGGTATGTCATGTCCAAATCCAAATATTTAGTAACAATAATTGTATTCGCGATAATAATATTCATCTCTACATGGATCAATAACACCACAAAAGTAGAGACGGGAACAATAATCAAAAACCAGATCCGAGTCATTGGCGAAATAGCCATAAGTGATTCAACTACATTGTATTGGTTTGCCATTCCTGTTGATATAGATGGCGATGGCTATGCCAACGTGTTTGTACTAGACCATGCACAAGATAAAGTATTCTTAAAAGGCATGCCGTCCAAGGTAACTTTTCAAGTGGTAAACAGATTGCATGTGCACAAGCTCATGCCATATCTATACTTACCAGAGAAAGTTGCACTGGCAATACCAATAAACTATAACTGAATACTCCACCCCCCGGATAAATATCATAAAGATGCCGGGGGATTTTTTTGCAAAATTTTTAAAAAATAAACATTCCATCACCATAAGAATAAAATCTATACTTCTCTTCAATAGCTTCCGCATATAACCGTTGCAAAATATCAATTCCTTGTGACGGTTTTTTAT
>WFTG01000023.1 GCA_015485655.1 Patescibacteria group bacterium
GTTATATAAATGATACGCTTTTTTGTCAATTGATACTTTGAATACTACCCAAAAGTAAAAGCAAAAACTCTCAAACCAGGCTCTGTAATATTTATTTCTATGATATGCTCATCTGCTTTATCTGCCTCTATCAAACGATATAAACGCTCCTGAGATATTTGCACTTGACCATTACCATCCACATCACTGCCTTTGTTTTTTGTTACTAACTCACCATCCAACTTCACATCAATTACAACCGGCTTTTCATCATCAGTAGTTGCTACCAGAAAATTATTCTTAGCAAAATATCGAAAAATTATTTTAGCATCGAGAGACTTTGCCTCTGCATATTCGTCTTGTATATTCCACTCGCCCACAAGGTACAAAGTATTTGGTTTTATATTATCAGGATATGCAAATGTCTGCGTACCTTTCTGAAAAGGTGTGCCACTGCCAAAATTCTGATTACGCAATGCGCCAAAGTAAGTCTCTGGACTTCTAGCCTGAGAAGTCTCTACATTATCTAATTTAGCAATATCTTTTTCAATATTATTATTAATACCCAATTCTCTATCGCGCTGTTCTAATAATTCCTGTATTTTTTTCTCAGTTATATCATAATTACCCTCCCCTGCATGATCATAAACAATATTTCCATTATGATCTATAAGATACTTACGTGGCCAATAACGATTTTTATAAGCTCTCCAAGTATCATAATTATTATCTTGCATCACTGGAAATTTTATACCAAAATCATCCAAAGCCTTCTGAACATTATCAGGATCTTTTTCAAATTCAAACTCTGGTGTATGAATACCTATAACTACCAAGCCATTATCTTTATATTTATCATACCAAGTATTAAGATATGGAAATGTACGAATACAATTAATACAAGTATAAGTCATAAAATCAAGCAACACTACCTTGCCACGCAAATCTTCTAAACGCAAAGGTTTTGAATTTAGCCATTTCCCACCCACTATTAATTCAGGCGCTGGTACAACTGTGTAATTATTATCATAATTCATATTTTTATCTACTTTTTCAACTTTGTTAATATTATCTAATTCATCACGTATCAAATCACTATCTTCAAAACCAGTTAAACCTGTGCCGTATTGTGGAAATTTTTCTAAAACATAAGACTGAAATTGTCTATCAATATTAAAAAATATACCAATAGCTGTCACAATCATAATAACACCAAAAATCTTTTGAATCTTAGTTGTGTTTTTTAATAACCAAGGCACCTTATGTAATAAATTACGACCACCATACATTATTACCAACATTGGCAAGGTTGTTCCTACAGCATAAGCCAAAGTAATAATCACAGCACTACCAGTAACCGTACCTGTAAATGCCAAAGATATAATAGAGGCTAAAATAGGCCCAACACATGGCGTCCATAACAAGCCTAAACTCAAACCAATTACAAAACCACCACTAAAACCCTCACCATCACTCTTGTTAGGTACTTTAGTTGCCAATTTAGAAAACAACATTTCCATTTTGGCTTGAATCTGAGGAATTATCAATACCAAACCAAAAGCAATTAATACAAATACAGAAAAATTTCTCAAAATATCTGGTGACACACCTGTGGCTTTCACTATACTAGTCAGAAACAAAGTAAAAAATGTGAAACTAACTACAAATCCAGTAACAATGCCAAAAGGTTTTTTCTTACCACCTCCCACAGATCCAGATAAAACAATTGGTAGAATCGGTAATATACATGGAGATAGTATAGTTACAACCCCGCCCAAAAATGCAAATAAGATTAATAACAGCATGGAATATTGGTTAAATTATTTAAGTTTATTTTTCAATTCATCAACTCCACCACCATTCCATTTGACTAACTCATTACCATTTTTATCTACTTGTACAAAGGTGTGTTGATAAGTAACATTATATTTCTTTTTTAGCGCAGTTTCTTTGTCATAATCAGTTTTCAAAATCACAACACCACTTGGTATATCATTTTTATTAGCTAAAAAATCAGCCTCAGCTTGTTTACAAGTTGGACACCAACTAGCAGCAAAAAATAAAACTCTTTTACTATCTACAGCATTATCATAGGCAGATTTAGAATAATCTATATATTTACCAGGCTCACTCTGCATCATAACATCACCCTCATCTTGCATCATTTTATCACCATCATCCGTCATAGTATCATTACTACCATGACCAGAATCATCCATCATGGCGTCATCGCTAGTCTTTTTATCACCATCATCCGTCATGGCGTCATTTTTATCATCTGTCATAGAATCACCACTCTCATCATCCGTCATAGTATCATTACTACCATGACCAGAATCATCCATCATATTATCGTTGTTATGACCAGAATCATCCATCATTGCAGTATCATCCTGCATCATTTTATCATCACTTTTATTCTTACTATTTTGTGATATCAAAAATCCACCAACTGCTAAAAGTAGAACTACAACAGCTACTATAACAGCTGTATTGCCATTTTGATTTGAAATATTTTTTTGTAACATATTGTACTTATTAATATTATTAATTATTATTTTTTAATTTTTACATAAACACGAGTTGCTAGCTTTGCCATCACCATAACTAACAAAGCATAAACCAACCATGAATCTATATTATGTTGCAAACCTTGTACTACTAATCCAATCATAACAACACTTGCCCCTGACAACCAACCAACTCGACTGGCTAACATACGATGATACTCCTCCCTTTCATCACGAGCTTTTTCCTGCCAAACAAAAACTGCAAAAAGTAAAAATGTGACTAATGCAGCCAATAGAACAAACATAGCTAAATTACTTGGCATCCATAACATAAAAGGATCTAAAAAACTAACTATAAGAATTATAAGTACGACAGCTATGCCAAATTCATAAATATTTTCTTTGAAAAATTTACACATAAAAAATTTCATCAACTGATTTATTAAAATATTTAGCTATTTTCAACGCTAATAAAACCGATGGTGTATAATTCCCATGTTCAATAGCAATGACAGTCTGTCTGGTTACACCAATAGCTTGCGCCAAATCTTCTTGTCGCACCTGTTTTTGCTTACGCAACTCATACACATTATTTTTAACTACTTCTTTCATATAATCATATTATAAATATATAAAAAATAATGTCAAGTCTACTTTACATTTTACAATAACAAAAAATCAGTTTTAATATACACAAAACTGATTTTTATATATTTATCAATTATTGTTTAGAAGGGCACTTGGTATCACCATAAGAACAAAAAACACAACAATCGCCATCTTTTGCCTTGATTCTTTCATGGCAATTTGAGCATTCATGAAAAAACTGACAACTATCTGTAGGCATTGTTAATTTTTCTTGAAAATTACATTTCGGACATGTAAGTATAGATTGAATTTTTATAGACATATGATTATCAATCATTAGTTTATTAAATTTTCTAATAGCAAAATATAAAATAACAATCATGAATATAATAGATGCTATAACAAAATAAATCTGATGTTCAAAAATAAAAAATACAGATCCACTGCCCAAACCCACTATTGCAAATAATGGCAATAAACAAGATGGACAAAATGCAGTACCAACAATAGCTCCAAAAACTCCTGCTACACTAGACAATGTACTATTGGCAGTAGTAGCGCCAGTTGAACAAGATTTTTTATTTTTAATAATATATATCTGTATAACAAAATTAAAACCAATAGATAATGCCAAAAATAACATCAATAAATATTCATCTATAGTAAAAGTACTCAACTGTGTAGACAAATCATTACCTATAACAGTAAACACAGGAATGAAAATAAATAATAACAAAAAGAATAAACTAACTAATATAAATAATAAAATATATAGTTTGTTTCTAAAAATACTAAATACATTTTTCATAAAAATAAACTAATGATTATTTACAACAAAAATTTTTACAATACTTTTGTGAATGTTTTTCTATAATCGTAAACAGTGGCTTGATTGTTTGTTTATTCAAAGAATATAATCTTTCTTTTCCACTAGGACGCACTTCTACAAAACTACACTTCTCTAATCTTTTGAGATTATGTGATACAGTACTCTGATCAACATCTAATGCCTTAACTATACGAGAGACACTACATTCACCATCTCTTTCTAAACATAATAGAATATTTATTCTAGTTTCATTGCCTAGAGTTTTGAAAAATTCTTTATATTGAGGTTTAATGTCTTTCATAAATATATTGAATTATTAACATATGTTAATAATAACATATATATAAAATTGATACAAACAAAAAAACGCCCTATACAAAGACGTTTATAAAATGGCTCCGCGGGTCGGACTCGAACCGACGACCAATTGGTTAACAGCCAACTGCTCTACCACTGAGCTACCGCGGAATAATACATGCTTTTATTAAATTTTAAAACCAACTATATATATTATTCCAACCTATCACTACAGCGAAGTGGTACACTGCCTGTCACCCAAAGCCTTGGCGTAGGGTGAAGCTACCGCGGAATAATATTCAACAATAAAAAATCAGCCAAAATGCTGTAAATAAATATTATCAAAACCAGCAAAAAAGTCAATTATAATTATATAATATATTTTTACTACAACATACTACAACATCTGTATAAAACCTGAAAATAGATTCCACAGTAATAAAGATAATAGACTTATAATGTATTCAATAAAAAACTAATAATCCTGCAACTTACGCATACCTGGATGATTTTTTATTTTTTCTAATGCCTTGGCCTCAATCTGTCTAATACGCTCTCTGGTTACACCAAATTCTTGACCTACTTCTTCAAGAGTATGAGCAATGCCATCTGCAAGACCAAAACGCATTTCCAAAATCTTTTGTTCACGTGGTGGTAATTCTCCCAAAATCGCTATCACATGATCACTAAGAAGACGAAGTGATGCCATTCTGTCTGGTGTCATAGTTTTGTCATCTTCTATAAAATCAGCTAAAACAGAATCCTCGCTATCATCATCACCAACAGATGTTTCCAGAGATACTGTTTCTTGAGAAATTTTGCGAATATGCAGAACCTTTTCCACTGTTTCGCCCATCTCAGCGGCAATCTCTTCAGGCAAAGGATGTCTACCAAGTTGCTGGATGAGATCTCGTTCAATTTGCTGATATTTGTTAATAGTTTCCACCATATGAACTGGAATACGAATTGTACGAGATTGATCTGCTAGAGCACGCGTAATTGCCTGACGAATCCACCATGTAGCATATGTAGAAAATTTATAACCCTTTCTATAATCAAACTTTTCTACAGCGCGAAATAATCCTAGATTTCCCTCTTGGATTAAATCAAGGAGAGTCAAAGATCTACCGGTAAATTTCTTTGCAATAGAAACAACCAGACGAAGATTAGCCTCGATCAAACAACGAGTTGCGTCAGTATCGCCTCGCTCTTTTCGCTTTGCAAGTTGCATTTCCTCTTCAGAAGAAAGAAGTGACACCTTACCAATCTCGCGTAAATACATTTGTATAGAATCTGATGATATATCAGTCAAATCAAGTCTTCTACTACTTTGTGATGTTCCGATACTATCTTCTCTATTTTTATCACCATCTAATTGCAAAATACCTTGACCTTGTGGTTTTTCAATAACCTGAATAGCACTCTCATACAAATCATCCAAAAACTCCTCATACTCATCTAGATAACTCTCAATATAAGGAAAAACCTGAATAAGCTCATCCTCTGTCAAAAAAGTCCTGATTCTGCCCTTTTTCTTTAATTTTTCTTGCTCTTCTGCAGAAGGAACTTTAATATCTTTTTCAGAAATTATCTCTGTTGTTTTTTTTGGTTTCTTACCTCTTATTACCTTCTTCTTAGACGCTTTGGTAGTTGGTTTCTTTTTGGTTGTTTTTTTCTGAGTAGATTTTTTTACAACCTTTTTTGTAGATTTTTTAACTGGTTTCTTTTTGACAACTTTCTTTTTTGTAGATGTTTTTTTCTTAACAGTTTTTTTGGCAACAACTTTTTTGACTACCTTCTTCTTAGACGCTTTGGTAGTTGGTTTCTTTTTGGTTGTTTTTTTCTGAGTAGATTTTTTTACAACCTGTCTCTTATACA
>WFTG01000024.1 GCA_015485655.1 Patescibacteria group bacterium
ATATAGTTATGAGTTTTTTTGACAATTTGGGCGAGTGGTGGAATTGGTATACACGAGAGACTTAAAATCTCTTGGTCTTTTGACCTTGCGGGTTCGAGTCCCGCCTCGCCCACCAGAAAAAACAATCGTTTTGCACGGTTGTTTTTTTATTACTCTTGATTATTTTTACTCAATCTAGTATACTCCTTGGTATCTAAAGATTTGCCGGAGAATCCGGACCAGATACATTAGATAGAAATAATTTAATTTATTTTTTCCTAATTCTGGATTCTTTAGAATCTCTTTGTCACAACAGTGAAATAAAGAGTTATATATTCCATTTAGGAAAAAGCAATCCCCCCAAAATCGGGGGATTGCTTTTTTATATAGATTTTATTTGTTGTAGTAAATTTTTTATATCAGCTTCTATTAGTATTGTTTTATTTTGGGATGTTTGACCAGATACAATACTGATAGTTGATTTTGGTATTTTGAATTTTTTACTTAATAATTTAATTACAGCTTCATTGGCTTTTCCTTTATCTGGTGCTGAAGTTGTTTTGATAATCAATACATTATTACGAAAGCCTATGATAGAATTGTTAGAGCTTTTGGGATAAACTTTTATCTTTATTTGCATAACTACTCATTAATAGCTTGGGTTGTGCTGGTTGTATTTGGATCAATACCACGCAAGCACACTTCTTGCCATGGTCTATAATAACTTTTGAATGTTCTTTCGCTCTTTGTGCCGTCGGCATAGGTTACAGAATAATCTAGTTCAGCGCTGGCGCCATTGTGAGCTTTTTCAGTACATTTTATTTCACCAGGCGGCAATTCTGTAGTATCTATATATTTAGTTGGCGGAGGTGTTGTTATATTAAATATGCGTGGTTCTGAAACAGTAGCAACTCGTCCGTCTTTTGTTCCCCAGAATTCAAAAATCATTTTATCACCTTCAGTTCTTGTTTGTAGTAGTATGTAATTGCCCGTATCGTTTATAAATCTAAAATCAGGTGCAGGGTCATATATAGTAGCATCAGTCCCAGCTGGTTCATAATAACTAACACGATAGGAATGGTTTTGGCGTTGTGTTATTTTAAGACCGCTATTTAGAGCACCTCGAAAAGCAGTGGTGCCGATTTGGCATAAACCTCCGCCAAATTCTGGTATAGTTCTATCACCTTTTATTACTAACTCTTCTACATAGCCGTTTGTATCATCTATTGGTAGTAGAGCTTGTATTAATGAAAATTCTTCATTTGGTTTGATAAGTATACCATTGAGGCTGGCAGCGCCTACTTTTATATTTGTTAGGCGATTGTGAGGCGAGCCAGTGAAAGTTGATTCTCCTACGCCGATTATTTCTTGAATACCTAGATCATTAACATCTGCGGTTTGAATCTTTGCTTTGTCAATAGATGCTATAAGATCGTTTATGTATTTATTTTTTGTAAAATTATTTTGCACCAAAGATATGTTGGTTGGAATATCTAATAAAATCCCGTCTAGGCTTTGTTGAAATCCTACAACTCTACCATTTTCTATAGAAAATTTTGCATCTTGAGCTGGTTTATCAATGATGGTTTTGATTTGTTTTAATTTACTTTCTAGCCACTGTGGTTGTATGTTTATGTATACTTTGTCATCTTTTTTTATAAAAGATAGATAGTCTTGGTATTCAGTAAAATTATACTTCCATTGTTGTTCTTTTGTTTTTAGAACTAGTAGTGGTTTTTCTTTGCCTAGATTGGTGAGTTTGTTATAAGTGTCATTGGTGATATCTGTAGTATTGATTAGAGGTTGGCTGTCATTGGTTGATAGAGTAATTTTTTTATTTTCAAAATTATTTATGTTTTCTAAGGTTTTGTTAATTGCTTGTTGGTAGTTTATAACTTGTCCACTTTGTCCAGGGATTATTACAGGTTTGTTAAATGACCAAGTTATCTTTGGTTCTGTGGCTGGAGTTTCTAGTTTAGAAAAGTTGTCTTGTAGTATTTCTGTTAATTTTGCTATGTCTAGTTTTATATTGGCTTTTATAGTTTTGTGATTGTATCGCAGTATCAAAGGGTATAGAAGATTATTTATAAAAGATTTGTTTCTACCTATTGAATATAGCTCATTGATAGTTTCTGTTGGTGACCAGTTGAGTAGCTCATGTGTAAGGTCCGGATCATTAGGTGATAAAATAGTTGGTAGTATAGTTATTTGTTGATTATTATATATGTATTTAAATCCTTCTTCTTTAAAAGTATTTATCTTGCTTTGTATTTTGTTTTCAGCTTCTATTGGTGACATATTACCAACATAAAGATTGTTAATATAAACACCAGGATATATATTGTCTTTGTTTGTGTATTGATAAATGTAGGCAAAAATAAGTAGGCTGAATGTCATTATAAAAAAACCCATTGTCACAGCAATGAGTTTGGTATTTTTAAAATATTTTTTTACCTTACTCTTTAATTTCATTGTCAATGATTTCGTTTAGGATTCCTTTTAACATTTTTTCACGTTGCTTCTTAGCATCGCTATTAGTTGAGAGTGTTAGGCTGACAATGTCACCAGCTACAAATCCTGGTAGCATATCTTTTGGTACCCGTAATTTTTGACCATCATCAAAAACAAGTAATGCTTTGTCATTTTCAAAAGAGTCTAGAGTTGTTTGTAGAACTTTCATTATTTATCACTAATTTTTATAGATACTGCTTTGCTTTTTTTTGCTTTTGGCAATCTAATAACTAATACGCCATTTTTTAGTTGGGCTTTTGCTTGTTCTGCTTTTACTTCAACAGGTAGTATGATTGATCTAGAAAATCCACCCCAATAACATTCTTGATAAAAATAATTACTCTCTTGTACTTCTTTTTCTTCTTCACGCTTTCCTTTGATTGTTACCATGTCGTTGTTGATAGTTACATCAAGATCCTCAGATTTTACACCAGCGATAGTCGATTTGATAACTATTTCATCATTTGTTTGAAAAACATCAACAGATAATTGTCCTTCATAGTCCTCTTCAAGCCATTGGTCATTTTTTTCTTCAGGGGTAGCATCTGATTCTATTTTTAGTTCTTGTAAATACTCTTCATCTTGTACTGCTTCTTGTGTGTTTGTTTTATTTCCTTTTAGTTTTGATAGTAATGACATAGGGATAAAATTTAAGTACATGTAATATGTCACTATTATAACATATTTTTTAGAAAAATCTATACGAATATTGACTAAAGTTTATTTTTTAGGTAGTATAATCTTGTTTACCTAAGTAAATTTTACTAGGTTTGTTTTATTTATAGATACGGCCCGTTCGTCTAGGGGTTAGGACACCAGGTTTTCATCCTGGTAACGGGGGTTCGAGTCCCCCACGGGTCACCACAAGAGACTTCGCTTTATGCGAGGTCTTTTGTTATTGAGGTCTTTTGTTATTTTAGAAAATGGTTATAATGAATGTATTATTGATATAAATAAATATGGAAATTATAAGTCCAATTTTTATAGGCTCTGATCATGCTGGTTTTGCGCTTAAGAAGAAAATTAAAGAATATTTTGATGATAAGCAAATACCATACCAAGATGTAGGTAATTTTGTTTATGATACAGATGATGATTATCCTGATTTTGCTCTAGCTGTAGCCACGGGCGTTGTTGAAAATAATAGTTTAGGTATATTACTGTGTCATAATGGTGTTGGTGTATGTATAGCAGCTAATAAGGTAAAAGGCATTCGAGCGGTTAATACAGATTCGCCTGATATTGCTTGTGAATCTAAGCATGATGATGATACTAATGTTTTGTGTTTACCTGGTGGGTATATAGACATTGAACAAGCTATAGAAATTATTACAGCATGGCTTGAGACTTCTTTTGGTGAAGATGCGCGATACCAAAGACGTGTTGATAAGATAAAAAAAATTGAAAATAAAAATTAATTTTATGTTTACAGTACCAGGAATTCTTGTGTCAACAATTCAAGATTTGGAAAAACAAGTCAACTCTGTAAAGGGTATGTTGGAGTGGTTGCATCTTGATGTAATGGACGGTAAGTTTGTCGAGAGTAACAATTTAGCATTAGTATCTATACCAGATAATATATTCACTGATTTTTCAGTGGAGGCTCATTTGATGGTAGAAAAGCCTTTGGAATATATGAATGAATGCAAGCGTTTAGGAATTCAGCGTGTGATAGTTCATTATGAAGCTATTCATGATACACCTGATGTTTTGTCAAAGATTAAGGAATTAGGATTTCAATTGTCAGTCGCATTAAATCCAGGAACAACACCTAGTTTTCTTGAAAATGTTATTGAAGATTTGGATGCTGTACTGTTGATGACTGTGCAGCCTGGGAAGCAGGGTCAGAAATTTATATCAAAGGTTTTGGATAAAATTCAAGAAATTCGTTTAATAGCTCCAGATGCATTAATGGGTATTGACGGAGGTGTGAAGTTAGAAAATCTTATAGAGATAAAAAAATATAATTTGGATTATATTGTTGTTGGTAGTGGATTGTGGCAAGCAGATGATGTGACAGAGGAGTTAAAAAAGTTCCAACAAAGTTAACAAAAACCCCGCAAAGAGCGGGGTTTTTGTTTTATTAAGTTATCGCAAGGGCTCGCCTAATGCATAAGAGTCTAAATCTGTTTTATTTACTATGCCTATTTCCCAGGCTTGCCAGCCTTTGCTAACAAAAACATCCCAGGATAGAATTGGTCTTTTTTTGTTTCCCTGTATTAAATATACAGCAGGATTGTTTTTTTCTTTAATAAGGGTTATGTCAGGATAATTTTGTAAATCAAAATTATTAATTGGTATAGCTTTATATTTTCTGTTGAATGAATATGAGCGATTTACTTTGTCTGAATTAATTTTCTTTTTTCTGCCTATATTAAGATAAAGAAAATATTTTTCATTTGTGGAGATATCCTTTACAATACGTGCGTCAACATATGACTCTATTTGTTCTGGCGATACTATTTTTATTGGTTCGTTTTCAAGACCGTAGGATTTTAGTGTTGCTGGATTTTTGATATGATATTTTTGTTTTTGAAATACTGCGTATATTTTTTCATCATTTTTCGCTCGCATCAGCACAAAACTTTTTCCTTCAAATGGTTTTGCGAGTGTAGAATACCCTAATACAGTCGGACCTTTTGTTTTGTAATTAAACCATTGGCTAGTTATTTTTTTATTCTGAAAATCAACACATTTTATCTGATAAGAGTATTCCGTATTCATTTGTAGTTTATCTATAGTTAAAGAATGATTCCATTGTTTGTAATACGGTTCTTTGTAAACAGATTTTTTGCGACCGGATTGTTTTTTGTTTATTACTTCACAACGAGCTGGTAGAGTGGTTTTAAAATTAACAGTTATTTGGTTTTCTGATATTAGTTTAGAATTATAGTCTACAGGAGAGATGTTTGTGATTTTTAAACTATTGATTTCAAAGGAAGTATTTTTGGTTCTAAATTTTTTTTCATTTAGTATAGTAGTGTTGTTATTTTTATCTTTTATTTTTATCTCATAAGCATAAGTAGTAGATGGTCGCAGAGATTTTATTGTTCCATATGCCCAGTTTTCATTGCGTGATGATATTTTTTTAGTGCGTTTTTTCTTAGGCTTTTCAATATTCCAATAAGTGATATAGGTAGTAGTTTTTTCGTCTGTTTGTATTTGTAAATAAGCAGAGTTTTTAGTTATCAAAGGCATGCTGAAGTGTAATACTTTTGGTTTTGTATTGTCTAGTTTTTTTGTTGATGTGAAAGTTTGGTCAAAGGTTACTGTGCGTTTACCATCATTGGTATAGGCGATGATGCGAAAGTGGTATAATTTTTTGCTGGCTAGGTTTTTTAATATAACTTGTTGATTAGATCTGCTTTCAGTTCCGCGAATAGAATTTTCATAGTCACTGGTAAGTCCATATTCAAGTAAATAGTAAGCAGGATAATTAGTGTTCCAAGAAATATATACCCGAGCATCATCTAATACCTCAACTGATAAATCTGTAAAGGTGATGTCATTATTCTGGGCTAAGGTTATAGAATAAAATTGTGTAATTCCAAATACTACAATTAGTAATACTAATGTAATTTTAGTAAAAATTTTCATAAAATTATTTATTAAAAACAATATCTAACTATACTATATATTTGTATATTTGTCAATATTTGGGTAATTTACATCAATGTGGTAACTTATGTAGTATAAAGACTTAATAAAAATAAAAAATATGCTAATTTTAGGCATAGAAACATCATGCGATGAAACATCTGGGGCTGTATTAAATATACAAGAAAATAAAATTACAGTAGAATCGCAGATTATAGGATCACAAATAGATATTCATAAAGTTTACGGCGGGGTTGTACCAGAAGTTGCTGCTCGTGAGCATGTAAAGAATATAATACCTATTATTAATCAAGTGTTAGTAGAGTCTGGCTATGGTATGCATGATATAGATTTGGTAGCTGTTACTCGTGGTCCAGGTTTGGCTACATCTCTTATGGTTGGGTTTGAATTTGGCAAAACTTTTGCTTTTACTAAAAACATTCCTTTTGTTCCAGTTAACCATCTAGCTGGACATGTTTTTAGTCCAGTATTGCCAATAGTTGGAAAAACTAGAAAGTTAGATATAAAATTTCCATTCTTGAGTTTAATAATCTCTGGCGGTCATACAGAATTAGTTTTAGTAAAGAATTATAATCAATTTGAGTTGTTAGGCAGAACTTTAGATGATGCTGTGGGCGAGGCTTTTGATAAAGTCGCTAAAATGTTAGGACTAGATTATCCAGGCGGACCTGAGATTTCTAAATATGCAGAAATAGGAGATGAAAAAGCTTTTGATCTGCCACGCCCGATGATTGATAGTGACGACTTTAATTTTTCTTTTGCAGGTTTGAAAACTGCGGTATTGTATCAGTTAAAAAAAGTTAAAATAACTAAAAAGATCAAACAAGATATGTCAGCTAGCTTTCAGAAAGCAGCTGTTGATGTTTTAGTGAAAAAGACTTTTAAAGCTATGCGCAAATATGAATTAAATCATGTGGTTGTAGTTGGTGGAGTGTCTGCTAATAAATTTTTACGAAATAATATACAAACACAAGCTAATGTAGAAAATATCACATTACAATTGCCAGAGCTGGACTACACAGGGGATAATGGTGCCATGATTGCTTTGGCTGGATATTTTCAGTATAAGAACAATGAGAATAAACAAGATTATTTAAAATTGGCAGTTGATCCTAATTTGCAATTGGTATGAAAATAAATATTTCAAAATCATTAGAAGATACAAATAAATTAGCTAAAAATGTTTTAGCTAATTTAGGTGATAAAAAACTTTTATTATTACAAGGTGATTTAGGTAGTGGCAAAACTACTTTCGCTAAAGCTGTGGCTCAACATCTAGGAGTAGAAGATGTAGTAACTAGTCCGACTTTTACTCTAATGAAAGTGTATAAAACAAAACATAAACAGTTTGATAGATTGGTTCATGTAGATTTATATCGTCTGGATAGTGTTGGTGTTGATGAATTAGTAGAGTTGGGGTTGCAAGAATTTATAGACGATTCAAAAAGTTTAGTCTTAATTGAATGGTCAGAAAGATTAGAGAAGAAAATAGAAAATAGCATACAGATTATTTTTGATATTAAGAAGGATAAAGAAAGGGAAATAGTTGTCAAATAGATTCTGAAGCGATTGTTAGGCTCTATTTTTTTGAATGGAGTATTGTTGTATACTATATATATAATATTGAAATTTTTTTATGAATATACAAATTCCACTTACAGTTCCAAAGTCAAAAGCTGCGGAATATACAAATAATATTAAAAAAGCAACGCATGGCACTGGTAAGCTCATGCTATTTGCAGGCGATCAAAAAGTTGAACATATGAATGATGATTTGGTTGGTGCTAGTCTTCCAGCTGAAGTAGCAGATCCAGAGCATTATTTCAAGATTGCATCTGGTGCTGATATAGGAATTTTTGCAACACATTTAGGAACTATTGCACGATATGGCGGAGATTATAAGAATGTTCCTTATCTTGTAAAGCTGAATGGCAAAACAAATTTAATCCCAAAAGAAAATCATGATCCACTGTCTAGACAGTGGGTGGATGTTGCAGATGTGGTTCGTTTCAAGAAGGATAGTGGGCTTAATATTTATGCAGTTGGTTATACAATTTATTTAGGTAGTGAGTTTGAGTCTATTATGTTGCATCAAGCAGCGCAGATTGTAGTAGATGCGCATCAACATGGATTATTCGTGGTATTGTGGATTTATCCTCGTGGCAAAGCAGTGAGCAATGAAAAAGATATTCACACAATAGCTGGTTGTGCTGGGATTGGTATGTCATTGGGAGCTGATTTTGTTAAAGTCATATATCCATATGGAGATGATATAAAACAGAGCGCAGAAAATTTCCGTGAAGTTACAACTGCAGCAGGTAGAACTGGAGTATTATGTGTAGGTGGATCTAAACAGGATTCAGAGAAATATTTAGAACATGTCAGAGAGCAAATGAATACAGCTGGTGCTCGTGGGATTGCAGTTGGTAGAAATATATACCAACAATCTCTGAATGATGCAATAGATTTAGCAAATAAATTAACTGCTATTGTAGAAGGTAGGGAATAATAAATTTTTTCAGAATATTATAAAAAATGTTTCTTAAGAAATGCTCTACCAGATTCAGTTTTGAGATATCGTTCAAAGTTTAAAGTTTTTTCTTTGTTTTGAAAAGCAAAATAACAAATTAATTTCCAAGGACGAAATTTATTAGTGTGTGGCGATTTGCCAGAATTATGACCTTTTAGTCTTGATTTTAAATTTGTAGTATATCCAGTATAGTGTTGGTTCTTGAATTTTTTACTTTTAATCAAGTAAGCATAGTACATAAAAATCCTTCTTAAATATAAAATTTTAGAAGGAGGGGTGTGTATGGCGTGCCAGCCGTAGCGCTTGGTTATAGGAGAACAAGATTATATAATCTTGCCCAGCCTACGCACAAGGCTTCGGCGGGCATACTTCGCACTAGTGCGAAGTATGGTAGGCCTGGATGGAATTGAACCATCGACCCCCACGTTATAAGCGTGGTGCTCTAACCCCTGAGCTACAGGCCCTTAAAATATTTGTATTATCAATTTTAATTTATAATGTTGGATGTGACTACTTTTCAAATTGTAGTACAACATTTCAATCAGCGCAAGTTATACTTGTCTTTGTTTTATAACTTTTTTTATAGATTCTAGTAATTCTATTTGGAACTCTAGTAGAGGTTTGTTTGGAAAAACAACTTTAGCTAGATTTCTAGTGCCAGTTGGTTCAAATTCACGAGTTAGATTGAGGGCGTTGTAGTGGTTTCTTGTAGAAACAAGTGCATAGGAATAGTTATCCTTTTCATATAATAATACAATTATATGCGCCATAGGCGTTTCTGTTATAAGTTCTTCAAGTAGTCCTTGTATGTTGTCTGGGGTTGTTTTTGTTAAAGAAAAATCTTTACTAGCAATCTGTGTCCAGGCAATACCATTTTCTTCATCAAGTTCTAATCTAGCTAGAGCTCGTCCCCATAATTTCAGCATATTGACTGATTTTGTGCGGTATAGGTGAT
This sequence comes from Patescibacteria group bacterium, assembly GCA_015485655.1. Taxonomy (GTDB): domain Bacteria; phylum Patescibacteriota; class Patescibacteriia; order S139-126; family S139-133; genus S139-133. The sequence continues at coordinate 9,594 of WFTG01000024.1, forward strand.
TGATTATTTTTTCTCTATCTGCGCCCTGGGTTATAAGTTGTGATGCTATATGCAGTGTAGTTGGTGTGAGATTATTCGTTTTAAAACTACGTGTTTTAATAGTCATGCCAGTATATAGACAAGTTGCGATTTCATCGTCAATCAGACTAGGGTCAAAAGCATCTATAATATGATAGATAATCTCGCTTACAGATGAGGCATTAAAATCCATAGCATTGATTTGCCCAAATTGTTCATTGTTAGGCGCGTGATCTATGTTGATTATTGATGTGTTGTAGAAAAAATCTGGATTACTACTGTATATGCCTCCTAAAGATTCTAAATCTGGACTGCCTAAAATAATAATAAGGTCATATTTGTAATTAGATGTTTCTAGACTGACATCTTCTGATGTTAAGACGCCATCTTTTGGTGTGATGTGAATATGAAGTTCGTCATCTAACTTTTCATATTTTAATTCTCCTGGAGCGGTATTTTTGGTATTTATTTTGATAGTTAATTGTTGTAATTCGCCTAAGTTTGGCTTTATAGCATCGTTAGTTGGAAGAAATTTGTAGGTTTGTGGCAGTTCGTATTCTGTAAAGGCTATATCAACTCTTTTGTTTAATTTTTGTAAAACTAAAAAAAGAGCAAGTGAACTTGCAATTACATCACCGTCATGATCTTGTTTGCCAGTGATTAAAATATGTTTAGCTGTATTTATTTGCTCCAGAATTGCTTGTGTATCTGTCAGTGCCATAGATATTTTTAATTTCGTTAGTTAATTATATTACCTTACTATTGCTAAATAGGCAAGTGTCATAGATTTTTTATTGTTGTTTATATAG
>WFTG01000025.1 GCA_015485655.1 Patescibacteria group bacterium
AACCACAGGTACCAGAGCCTATGGTATATGTATTAATAGTTTGAGCTAGAGCTGGTCTGATAACTTTATTTATACCTTTTGCCACTTTGGAAAAAAATGAAAGATTGTCTCTTACATTCTTGGTTAAACGTTTGTTTGGGGGGATGGTACTGGATGTTAGATTATCTTTTTTGATAAAAATGTCATCAATAGACAAATGAGACAAATCTATAACTGGATTTGTTTTTTCATAATTACGTATTATATCTAAATCACTTGAACTGACAAATTTTGTATAATCAATGGCGTATTGAGAAGCATTGCTGACTACATCATTTTTGCTATCTATACGATTACTAAATAATAGTCGTTGTTCTTGTGTCATTTTTGGCACTCTCACCACCACAAAATCTCTTTTTTCTTGCGCACCCCAAAGCCAACCAGCAGGTCGTATAGATGATATATCGCCATCTTTTAGATTGCCACCTTGTAAATTATTTTGACCTACTTTCACCAAAACCTCATCATACAATCTAACTTCTGTATCTATACTAATATATATAGGATAGGTATAAGCAGATAAACTATTATCTCTTTCATTTTTTCTATGTGGTTCTAAAATCAACTTGCTACCAGCCAATCTATAATGATAGGCTATGAACCTATTATTTGCATCATATACTTGTGGTATTTTCAAGTTCACCAATTCTTCACCTGTAGACTTATTCATCAACACTACAAATAATCCACCAGTATCTTTTAATTCATAATCAGATGAATCACCAAATAAATTGTTCAAATCATATTCAAAAGCTGTTTGAGCGCCAAACTTTTTTATAATAATATTACTCTGCAAATTATCATCATATGATCTATACTTAACATCAACATCTGGAAAAACATTGGAATACAAATAAGTGTTGTTGTTAATTTTCTTAGGACTCACTGGTGTTGCATTTATCAAAGACATAGACAACTTTGCATTTTTATCTTTTTTAGTGAAAAAATTAAAACTGGGCAATGTCTTATCAATTTCATACACTGCATTTTTCGTTATTATTGCATTTCCTAAACTAATATCTACTGGACGCAAGGTTGAGACTTCTGGAGTTTTTTTACTCTGGAATAAAGAAAATAAAAAATAAACCGCAATAAATAATATTGTTACTGTTATTAATATTGTTTGTTTTTTATTAAAAAAATTATTCATACTTACTTTACTTAAAATAAATCCCAAAACCTCCATTATATTCTCTCTTTATATCATCAGGTGCCAGAGCATAATTCCAAATTTTAACTTCATCTATCTGTCCATCAAAATATGCTTTATAAACAGGATCACTATCTAAATGAACACCTACAGAGGTTTTATCAGGCACAACTAGAGAATCAGCAGATGTATATGAGCTAGTTCCTTGCAATTCTCCATCTATATATAAATAACTCTTATCTGTATCACTTATCGCGACAATATGATGCCAAATACCATCATTAACTAATGATTTACTTTCTATATAACGATATGCTGAATCAATATAACCAATATAAAATCTAGCTTTTCCATTTATAATTTGAATACCACCTTTGGGTGGATTACTATATGTTCCAAGGGTTGTAGAATAAATAGTGCCTGTAGATGCAGTGGTCTTAAACCAAGATTTTATTGTATAATAATCATAATTAATTATAGGTATAGATACATAATCATCCGTCCCGTCAAAATCCAAACTACCATTTATTTTACCATTTACACCATTAGACCACATAGTAGAAGTTGCAGTATTAGTCCCAGCTGTGCCTGGATAAATCGTGCCGTCATTACCATTGCCAGAATAGTCATAAGCTGTCCCGCCTTCGCCTTTATCAAATTTCCAATACCTAACTGGCGCGCCATTGTTGTATTCTTGAGCCACTTGATAAGGTGTCAAAACATAATCCCAAACTTTAACTTCATCAATTTCACCATTAAATTCACCTTCAAACGCACTAGACTTACCATTGCCTATCAAAAACGGATAAACACTGTAATAACCAGCTACACCAGTGT
>WFTG01000026.1 GCA_015485655.1 Patescibacteria group bacterium
ATTCTTATTATTGAAGCCTTTTTCATATAAAGGAATAGCTCTATCTTTATCTACCTTGACTAATTCACCTAGGCTTTTGGCTACATCCCGGCGTACAACATAATCCTTATCATTTAAGCCTTTTTCATATAGCTCAAGATATTTATCTTTATCTACTTTAGCTAATTCACCTAGGCTTTCGACTATACTCTCGCGTATATAATCATTCTTATTATTGAAGCCTTTTTCATATAAAGGAATAGCTCTATCTTTATCTACCTTGACTAATTCACCTAAGCTTTCGACTGTAATACGGCGTATATAATCATTCTTATCATTTAAGCCTTTTTCATATAGCTCAAGATATTTATCTTTATCTGCTTTAGCTAATTCACTTAGGCTTTTGGCTATACCCTGGCGTACATAATCATTCTTATTATTGAAGCCTTTTTCATATAAAGGAATAGCTCTATCTTTATCTACCTTGACTAATTCACCTAGGCTTTTGGCTGTACCCTGGCGTACATAATCATTCTTATCATTTAAACCTTTTTCATATAGCTCAAGATATTTATCTTTATCTACCTTGACTAATTCACCTAGACTTTTGGCTACATCCCGGCGTATATAATTATCCTTATCATTTAAGCCTTTTTCATATAGCTCAAGATATTTATCTTTATCTACCTTGACTAATTCACCTAGGCTTTCGACTATACTCTCGCGTATATAATCATCCTTATCATTGAAGCCGTTTTCATAGAAAATAAAGGTTTTTAATGCTGAACTTAACTCCAATTTTTCTTTTTCTGCTTGCTCTTGAATTTGTGTTAACACCTCAGTATCTAACTGCTCTATTTCTTTACCTAACTTTTGTTTTACCTTTAACTCAACTGCTTTAAAAAACTGTTTATCCATTGAATTATCACTATGTCTTCTTTTTAGTAAATTCTGATCAAAATGCCAAGGCCTTTTATTGCCTTTGTGACTCATTTCTAACTGCAAATCTACTGGCAAATATTTGATTAACTCCTCTCGTTCTTTTCTTCTTTTTTTAAATTGTTCTGGAGTTCTTTTTGACATAAATTTTTTTATATTAATTACAAGTCTATTTACATTATTATATATCTGAAAATTTTATTAAATTATTATAAGTAAATATTGAATACATTTTTTTAAATCAAAATAATATGTACATTAATTCACAAAAACTTCCTCCCAAACTTATACAGCCAATAAAGTTTCTTATCATAAACAAAATCCCATGCCCCTACATAATTTACTTCTTTACCACCAAAACTTTTCTTAAAACGCGTAATACCAGCCCATTTATTTTCTTTGGATTGACTATCCAAATGGCGATTAGCAGGTTTGACTCCCCACAAATCATACATAGTACAATCAGCTTGTTTAGCTAATTTCATAGATTCCCACTGCAACAAATGTGGAGCCATTACTTTTCTATATTCATGATTTGACGCTCCATGCAAATAAACAGCCTTTTTGCCAAAAAATCCCAACAACACCGTCGCAATTGCCTTTCCTTCATACTCTGCAATCAATAACTCAATTGTCATATCCATTTGATTATCCAAATCAGTAAAATGAAATTTATTCCATAATGATTCATAATATTTATATTCGTGCGAACTAAAACCATCACGCGCAGTAGTCATCTGCATTAACTCCCAAAATATTTTCAAATCCTCTATAGAACTACCTTTTCTCACCTTTACACCTTTTTTCTCTGCCAAACGAATATTATAACGAGTCTTGGAATGCATCTCCTTTAATAACCAATTATCAGGAATGGTCAAATCTACAACCTGAGTATCCTGTGGCTGAACAGCTTGAGTTTTTTTCATGCCAAGGTTTAAGAAAAAATTACCAATTTCCTCCCATCTAATTCTTGGCTCTATACGTGCAAATATCTCGGTATAATTTTTGGTCTCAATCGTAATACTACGCAACTCTGTCAAAATCAACTTTGTAACTTCTTCTTTTTGTGGCAAACTCATACCATCTTGAAAAACTGGTCCATAAGGACAATACAAATAACTAAGACCCAAGGGTAGTTTATACTCAACAATAGTTGCAACAGCTTTTAAAACACTTTTGTTATCATCTTCTCTATCTTCTATGGGCTTAAATACACCAATTCTCCAAATATTACGTCCTAAACTTTTTTGAAATTCACCCCACTCCCAACTTTGTAAAAAGTTACCATCTATACTAGCAGTAACAAAAGTATTTAGTGTTGATTGTTTTGTAATTTCTTTTAAAAACATAATAAACAATTTATAATTTTTTCCATATATCTTCAAGTCCTGTAACTGTGTCAAATTTAGACAATTCTCTTGGATCTATCCATTTATAATCAGTGTGCTCCCAATCAAGATTAATCTTTGGTTGTGTATTTAAAACAACCAGCACTGGAAAAATTATCCAAGTCAATTTTATTTCATCATCATATAGCTCATGCGAATCAGCGTATTTTATCTCTTGTATATAATCATGTTCAATGCCCAACTCCTCACTTAATTCTTCTAGAACTTTCTTTTCTAAAGGAACTATTTCATCTAAATAACCACCAATGCTATTCCATTTATTTTTGTAAGCACGAACTTTATCACTACGCTTTAATAAAAGTATTTTATCATTATATTTAATAAATACGTTCAGAACTGGTGCGGTATCACTTTCTCTATAATCTATTCTACCATCAGAAAATTTTGACAGCTTATCTGAAAAAGATTTTATAATTTCTAGATATTTCTCTTCTTTCATAAAAATCATTTCCCTAAACTTCTTAAAACTGTCTTAATTTTATCCTCAGAAGATAATTTGCTATCAACTTCACGTAGCACATCACGAACTTCAGATATATGATAGCCCAAACCTTCCAAAGCTTCCAAAACTTCAACATCATGCGATTTGCCAGCCACTTCTTCGCTAATACCAGCAGCTAACTTATTCTTGAGCTCCAATACAATTCTAGCTGCAGTTTTTTTACCAATACCTGAAACTTTTTCTAAAATTGCAGAATCTTGATTAATCACCGCTGAAGTTATTTCTTCTGGTGTAGATGCGTTCAGTATATTCAGTGCTGACTTTGGTCCAACACCACTGATAGTAACTAATAAATTAAATATTGCCTTTTCTCTATCTGTAACAAATCCATACAATTCCTGTGCATTTTCCTTAATCACGTGCACTGTGCTTAATTCTATATCCTGATCTTTTTGTAAATTCTCAGCAGTCCTAGCTAAAACAAAGACTTCATAGCCAATTCCATTAACTAGAACGACAATTGATTTTTCATTTATACTCTTGACTTTTCCTGTTATATGAGCAATCATAGTAGCATCAATCTTTAACAAATTTATATAAATTAAGTATAACACAAAACGATTGGAGATAAATCATGCCAGTACATATTGATATACCCACAAAAAGCTTGGAAATATCTTTTAACAAAGTAATAGAAATCAAGATAATTGGCAGAATAATATCAGTGATATGTATATTGACATATGTCATTGTGTTATTATTCAAACCCTTGCCTATAGAACAGATTTTCAAAATAATGTTCGGTACTTATGTACTAATCTCTCTCTATCTGTTGACTTCAATCAAAATGCTATCCTGGAACAGATTCAAAGATTATATAAGTGCAAACAAATTATTTTATATCAGCGTTATCTTGTTATTCTGCTCTATAATAACAATTCTGATAACAAAACAAACGCTTGTATCAAAAATAACCAGTTATCAAATGATGGGAATTCTGCTTAGTATTGGCACTATGTGGCATGCGGGAACCTTGGTACGCGCATTGATGGCTATAAATAGCAAATTGGAATCTTCTTAAATATATAGAAACTTGGAACCTCCTTAAATATAAGGAGGTTTTTTATTTGTCCAAAAAACTCAACATGTTATACTTTTTATACTAAAATATATGCCAAAATTCCAACTACAATCAAAATTCAAACCAGCCGGTGATCAACCAAAAGCTATTAAACAACTCAATGCTGGCTTAGATAATAATAAAAAATTCCAAACGCTACTAGGTGTCACTGGCTCTGGTAAGACTTTTACAATGGCTAACATCATAGCCAAACAACAAAAACCAACTCTAATAATTTCTCATAACAAAACTCTGACAGCGCAACTTGCTTCAGAGTTTCAAGAATTTTTCCCAAACAATGAAGTGCATTACTTTGTTTCATATTACGACTACTACCAGCCAGAAGCTTATATTGCTAGAACTGATACATATATAGAAAAAGAAACACAAATCAACGAAGAAATAGAACGCTTGCGTCACGCAGCAACGCAGAGCCTATTGACACGCAATGACGTGATTATTGTTGCATCTGTATCTTGTATATATGGACTTGGAAATCCAGGCGACTATTATGAACACAGTATCACTATAGAAACTGGCAAAAATTACAAAAGACAACAACTTATGCGCCAGCTCATAACTCTTCAATTTACACGTAATGATGTAGATTTCCGACGTGGCACTTTTCGTGTGCGTGGTGAAATACTAGATATATTCCCAAGTTTATCATTGGATAACTACTACCGTTTAACATTTTTTGGTGATACTTTAGAAAAAATAGAAAGCGTTCATAATATAACCAACGATGTGAATGGAATATTTGAATCATTTGAAATTTTTCCTGCTAGTCACTACTTTGCTCCACCTGAAAAAACTGCTGACGTTGTTGTCAACATTAAAAAAGAATTAGCATCACATGTAGATAATTTAAAAAAGCAAGGCAAAATAGCAGAAGCACAAAGAATAAAACAACGCACAGAATTTGACATAGAAATGATGGAAACAGTCGGCTATGTAAACGGAATTGAAAATTATTCTAGATATTTTGATGGACGCGCTCCAGGTGAGCCTTCTTATACGCTATTAGATTATTTTCGATATGCTGGTAACATGCGCAGTAATAATCCAAATGACTGGCTCATGTTTATAGATGAATCTCATATAACCATTCCCCAAATTGGCGGTATGTATGCTGGCGATAGATCTAGAAAAGAAAATCTAATAAACTTTGGTTTTCGCTTGCCTTCAGCTCTTGATAACAGACCATTACAATTCAATGAATTTGAAGAAAAAATTCCTCAACTTATCTTTGTTTCTGCAACGCCTGGAAAATATGAACAAGACCATCAAAAACAAATTGTCGAACAAATAATCAGACCAACTGGACTTCTAGATCCAGAAGTAGAAATACGACCAACTGAAAACCAAATTCATGACATAATAGATGAAATAAAAAAACGCGTAGCTAAAAAACAACGTGTACTAGTTACGACCATAACCAAAAAACTATCAGAAGAAATTACAGACTATATGATAGAACAAGGTATAAAAGTGCAATACCTGCATTCAGAAATAGTAACTCTAGAACGCTTAGAAATTCTACAGTCGCTTCGCCAAGGTGAATATGATGTGGTAGTAGGGATAAATTTATTACGAGAGGGATTGGATTTGCCAGAGGTTACTCTCATCGGCATTCTAGATGCTGACAAAGAAGGCTTTCTACGCTCTGACACGTCTCTTATTCAGACTATGGGTAGAGCAGCGCGTCACTCTGAAGGAAAGGTAATTATGTATGCAGACAAAATAACTGGCTCTATGCAACGAGCTATTGATGAAACTAATCGCCGACGTACAATTCAAATAAAATATAATAAAAAACACAATATAACCCCAACTACAATTCAGAAGGATATAAAAGACAATTATCTAAAAGGTTTAGCTAAACCAGTAGTAGATATACCAAAAATTGATGTATCTAAAATTCCCAAAGAAGAACGCTCCCGTCTAGCCAAGGAACTAACAATGCAAATGGAATTAGCAGCTGCTAATCTAGAATTTGAAAAAGCCGCAACTCTCCGTGATCAAATAAATGAATTAAACCAAACCAAAAAGTAGTCTCTATTGTAGGACTACTTTTTTGTTTAAAAAACTTAACGCGTTGCTCCACTATAAGCTATAGCTCGCACTATATCCCAATCAACAGCTGATTGAGCTAGGCGATTATATATCTTCTTAAATATATTCAATGCAACTTTCTCACTATCTAGATTCCTATTGTCAGACCTGAGTCCATAAGACATAATTACAACAGCTGCTGCATCATTTGGATTGCTCATATCTGGTTGTCGTAAATATACTTCAGAAAATACTAAACGAGCTCTCTGCTCTGCTAACTCACTACGTTGTTCTGGCCAGCGACCACTGCCAATTTTCATAACATCTTCCCAGTCTTTTTGTGTTTTAGGCAGTCTACCAAATGCTTCACGAAAAGAGTTTATCACCCCAGCTCGCTCACCCTCACCCAAAGCTAAACTTTCTCTTGTTCCATAGCTAATAAATTTTATTATTTTATCCTGATATTCACTTTCTAAATCAGAAGCTTTTATTTTTTTTAAATATTTATTTTTGATAAAATTTTCAGTTTGTAAATTAAACTTTTTAGCAATTAAATTAATTATACTATCAAATTTATTAGTTATGATATATACAGCATCTGAAATAATATTGTCTATTTGTTTTTTTCTATAATTAACAGAATTTACTTTGTTATAAACAATACCTCCACCTGTATACACATTTGCACTCTCATTACCAAATACATCTACAGAACGAATTGTATAATAATAACGCGTGTTATTCTCTACATCCTTGTCTACAAAAAATTCTGTAGTGATATTATCAGCTATTAATTTGCCAAGTTGTTGTGGTTTTTCTGAACGATAAATTTTTATATAAGAAAAATCATCATCCACAGGATTCACCCAGCTAATAATAATTCCCAAATCATTATCCTGCCTCAAACTAACAAAATTGGGTAAATTTACTTTTGACTTTGTATTATCTACATATACAATGCTATTGTCTGTATTGTTATTAGAACTTGAACTACCTTGTTGATTATTATATGTATTATTTTGAGAGGTGTTATTATTGACATTAGTATTATTATTGCTACTGCCGGTATCAGTCTGCGAAGATTGGTCGTCAGAATTATCTGCAGAGCAAGATGGGTTAACACAATCATTCACTACATCACCAGCTGGTGAAATAGTAAACTGATGCGTGCCAGTCAATGTTGTTTCAAAATAAAGTGTGCCTGTATTATCTACAGTATCATTGCCGTTATAATCCCATCTATCAACATTAGAAATAGTATTCACAATAAATGAATTATTTTTATCATCTACAACAGTGTATTGAGTATTGGGTTTTAAACCAGTAATAACATGCCTAGTCAAACCATTGCTAGATATAGTATAGACAAATTGACCTTGTTGAGCTGTTTCTGATTTGTTAAACAAAACTACAGAATTTGGTCGCCCTGAGCTTTCGCCTTGAAAAAAAGCTCCCTCCATAATACCAGCGTCAATATATTCAGTAGGCACCATAGAAGTTTCATTATTTTCATCCGCAACCTGCATAACATTGAGGTATGTATTATCAGTAGCAGAATTGATAGGCTTTACTGCTACTTGCCAACGAGTAGCCTTGATAGCAAGATAATGTTGGCGTTTTTTCACTTGATTATCAAACTGTGCTACACGTGTAACCTCAACATCTGCTTGTTTTGGTAACAATGTTTTGGCAAACAATACTCCATGCGCATTAGCACCGCCTGTATAATCTTTATTAAAATCTTCACCATCTTTTTCACCACCTAAACCATTATGTTCCTCTATAATTATATTAGATCCTGTAAAACGAGTACCTATTCTGTCACTAGTACCAGAGCCTGTTGTTAAATCTGTGCTATTGTCATAGTTTATTGCTGTTGGCTTCCACGGAACATGGTATACCCACGATGGTTTTTGCGCTGATGGCGTTTTGGCTCTATCATATATAACCAAAAAATCACTATCACTAGCAGGATTAATTCCGGGTAAATACACATAATCACGAGTATGCTTTATGCCATTTTTAAAAGCCCGTGTTCTATCACTGCGGACTGCGTATAATTTTTTATCTAAAACAGTCACCTGCTCTATACCACCCAAATCATAACTAGGGTCATTATTGAGCATTTGTTTATACTCAGCCTGAGATGAAAAATCTTTATAACGCTCACTCACACCAAAATCAATCACATTATTACGAAAAGCACCAGGGTAAGAATCTAAATTACCATATCCTCTATGTGCTACATTTCTAGTATTAACCAAAGTCCCAAATTTATTCAAAGTAAAACCAGGAAAATCATCAGGTCCATCGTGCCCAGAAAAACGATAGTGCGAATCATTTACAGTAAATACACCGTCTGCAGAACTTGTGAATCCTGTACGTGCAATAAATGTGCCTATATTTTTTAACCAACGAGAATGTGGTAAGTTTAAGGACTCTGGACTCTTGGACTTAGCTTGAGTATAAGGATTCATAAACAACCAAATTCTGTTTGGATTATAACTAGGCATATCTACTTCATATCTTTCGATAAAATCACGAACTAAACCAGCTGCAGTAGATAAGCCTGATGACTGCAACACTCCAGTTAAAAAATATAACTCTCGTTGCTTTTCTCCATGATTGACACGAGTATCAGTAGTTTCTGCACTACCAGTTTTAATAAAAGTAAATTCATTATATTCTTTAGAAGAATTGCTCTCACTAACGTACCTATGAGGATCTACAGCATAGTGTAAAAATGATGCATATTCTTTGAAACGCACAGATGGCTGTCTAGTTTGCTTTATAATATTTTTATTACCTATATAATCCTCACCTGTTGCAGTACGCCAAGCATCCATATCCAATAACAAAAATCTAGGATGCCAACTAGCATAGCCAATCCACTCAGTCCAACCACCACCTTGCCCAGCAAAGTTCTGAGCATCCAGATAACCGTCATTTAACATAACATCATAAAAAGAATTAACAGCTCCATTGGCTTCTGACCTTTCTCCATACAGAGCCAAACCTGCATAATAAGCTAAAAAACCTTCATAATACTTGCTAGAAAATAACTGCTGTGGCACAACCGTAGGATTTGCAACTGTGTGACTGAAAACTTTATGTGTTAACTTTTTGTCAACCATCATAGAGGCTAGATCAGAGCGTTCATCTGCAGTCATAAAATTATAAGTCCAATCATACACCAAGGCTCCAACATAAGATAATGTTTGCTTACTGTTCAAAGCGCTACTCAATGATGCAATAGCCCTACGCGCATACTCATCTGGTGTAATAGGTAAATTAACACCATTCACATAACCAATATTAGCCACAAGAGCCTGCTGTAACATCAAAGCTCTCAAAACATCATGATCGGCATTACTTATAACATCTTTTTTGTCACTAGATGCGCTAGCAACATAATCAACATACTCTTGATATTTTGTTTTTAAAACAGGATTATTAGCTATCTCTTGCCGAATTATAACCAAAGAATCAGGTGTTATATGAATGCGAGGATGCTCGCCTTTTGCTAAAAAAGAATTAGACAAAGGCACAAAATCAGTATTAGCCTTCACAGGTAAAATAGCTAATTTATAAATAAAAAAACCAAATACAAAAACAATGCTCAAAAACCAATAATATTTTTTGTTTTTCAATAATCTATTCATATATACATATATTACAATAACATTTACTATGTTATCATATTCATAGCATATACACTACAAACATAGCAAATCAAAAAGCGATCTCTATAACTTTAAGATCGCTTATGTTTTTTAATTTATATATTTGCTATCAACTGGCCAGTTGATAACAACTTCTTGTTGAATAACATCATCTTTAGAAATATCTTTAGTATAATTTTTAATCTCATCAATAAATACCACGCCGAAATCAACATTGTCGTATAAACTACATATAAAAGAATTAACAAAACAACCAAGTAACAACATCTCTTCTTGACTGTTACGAATACGATGCCAGTCAATATCTTGACCTATATACAGACTATAAAAACTACATATATGATCAAACACTTCATCTACTGTGTAGCTGTCAGGCACAGCAAAGTCATTATAATCATACAACGGAGTATCCATAGCATTTAAAGTACGGTATACAGAACGCAACACATACCACACATCCAACTGTGATATTTCTCGTGTGTTTTCATTATTATCTAAAATATCAATAAGGTTAAAAAAAACATCAAAAGATACTTGTAGTTGAAATTTTTGATATAACAAAAAAATCAAAGAACGTTTTAAATCAACAAAAATATCATCATCAATAACACGCATGATAACCTCCTAATCAATTTATGATATTGTCAAAGAATTTTATATTTACAATCTTATATCCAAACAATCAAAATTGTCAATAAAATACCAAAAACTACCACTATTGCTCAAAAATGCTTTGTGTCGTAAAATTATAATGTATGAAATCTCCTACTGAACAATACAATTTATCTTCATATGGAAAGCTCGGCGTATTAGCTGAGGATTTTTTAACATACTTAGAAATAGAACGTGGACGCAGTCTCAAAACAATTCGTAATTATGGATTTTATTTAAAAAGATTTTTTGATTTTTTGCAAAAAGCAAAAATAAATCCAAAAGACATCACTCTACAAAAAATCAAAGCTTTTCGCCTCAGTCTTAATCGTTCAGAAACTGGACGCCGTGGTGGAACAATGAAAAAAAATACTCAAAATTATCACTTAATTGCTCTGAGAGCATTTTTGAAATATCTTGCCAAAAATGATATTGAAGCGCTGGCTCCTGAGAAAATAGAGCTAGCCAAAGTTGCTGAGAGACAAGTAGATTTTATAGAAGGAGATGATTTAGAAAGACTGCTAGAGGCTCCGATAAAAACTAAAAATCCAGACCTTATTAAACTACGGGACAAAGCGATTTTAGAATTATTTTTCTCTACAGGTCTGCGTGTATCTGAACTAACATCACTAGAACGCAATACCATCAATCTAAAAAAAGATGAATTCACTATTCGTGGCAAAGGTGATAAATTAAGAACTGTTTTTTTGACCCCCAAGGCAAAAAAACATATCAAAGATTATTTAGACAAAAGAAATGATGTTGACCCAGCGCTTTTTGTAAGACATGATAGAGCAAAAGCAAAAACAGAGCTCAAAGATACTAAAGCAACCTCGCCTATTACACCAAGATCAATAGAACGTATGATAAAAAAATACGCTCTAGCCGCAGGCATTACCAAAAACGTCACTCCACACACACTTAGACATTCATTTGCTACAGATTTATTACAAAATGGCGCAGACATTCGCTCAGTTCAAGCCATGCTTGGACATGCCTCTATCACTACCACTCAAGTTTATACCCATGTTACAAATAAACATTTAAGAGACATTCATCATAAATTTCATTCAAAAAAGAAAGGATAGTGGATTGACTTGTAATGTTTAATTTGGTATTGTTTGTTGTGTTACCTTGAAAAAATTATAAGCCCCGGTAGTTCAAAGGATACCTGCCCGCCATGACCTAGGCCCCTGTAGTTCAATGGATAGAACACCAGCCTTCTAAGCTGGTTATAGAGGTTCGATTCCTCTCGGGGGTACCAGGCTATGGCAGGCGGGGAACAAGAGCCTTCTAAGCTTTAGATCTAGGTTCGATTCCTAGCCGGGGTACCAGATATATTATGGCGACTATGGTGTAACGGTTAACACGGTGGTTTGTGGTACCACTAATGAGGGTTCGATTCCCTCTAGTCGCCCCACGAGAACACCTCCCAGTTTTGGAAGGTGTTTTGGTTTTGTTTAGAAAAGATATAATACACACAAAAAAACCGACGTTTCTCAACGCCGGTTTTTAATCAAAGTATAATATTTATCTTGTAGCTCCTGAATATGTAATAGCTTGC
>WFTG01000027.1 GCA_015485655.1 Patescibacteria group bacterium
AGAATTTACACTTTAATTTAGTATATTAATGCGCTATTGTCAATCTGGTTAATGAGTTTCTTTGTATTACCAAATATCCGCAAAATAAGTTACAATATATTATATATAAGTTAATTTTTAATATATATAACTATATGCAATTTGAATTACCAAAATTAAATTACGCCTATGATGCTCTAGAGCCATACATTGATGCAAAAACTATGGAGATTCATCATACTAAGCATCATCAGGGCTATACTGATAAACTAAATACTGCTTTGGCAAAATATCCAGAATTAGAAAATATGTCTATTGAAGAGATTTTGCAAAATATAAAAACTCTAGCTGTAGATGAAGCTGACAGAACAGCGATCCAGAACAATGGCGGAGGTTATATCAATCATAAATTATTCTGGGAAATTATGGGGCCAGAGAAAGAGGTGAATGAGTCATTAGTTGAGAAAATTAATGAAACTTTTGGATCTATTGATGAGTTCAAAAAATTGTTTAGTGACACAGCAGCCAAGTGTTTTGGCAGTGGCTGGGCTTGGCTAGTTTCAGATAGTGATGGTAATTTGGAAATTTATTCTACACCTAATCAAGATTCGCCTCTGATGCAAGGACATACTCCAATTATTGGATTGGATGTGTGGGAGCATGCTTATTATTTGAAGTATCAGAATAAACGTCCAGATTATATAGAGAATTGGTGGAATGCGCTGAAGGTTTTGTAAATTGTCACCCCAGCCCCCGAGCCGGGGTCTAGAAATATAAACATTAAACATAGGAGGGAATGTAATATGAAATTATATTACATTTATATATTAACCAATAAAAGGAATGGTACATTATATACAGGAGTTACTAGTAATTTACAAAAACGTATATATGAACACAAAAATAAGCTGATTAAGGGATTTACGCAGAAATATAGTATTGATAAATTAGTTTATTTTGAAGAAACAAATGATATAAATATAGCTATACAAAGAGAGAAACAATTAAAAGCAGGTTCAAGAAAAAAGAAATTAGAGTTAATTGAGAGCCATAATCCTCAATGGAAGGATTTAAGTAAAGATTGGATAAATTAATGTCATTGCGAGGAATGAGGAGGCACGACGAATGACGTGGCAATCCAGGGTCTACAAGTATTGATATAAACATTTACAATCATCTTGACTAATTCTGGATTGCCACAGTCGCTATCGTTTCACTTCGCTCCTTCGCAATGACATTGATTAGATTGATTGCATTTTATTAAAAATGATAATATAAACAAATTTATTACCATGTCCAATACAGTAGATGAAATAAAATCACGACTTGATATTGTTGAAGTTGTTAAAGAATATGTGCAACTGAAGCAGGTGGGTCCAAATTGGAAAGGCTTATCGCCATTTACCAATGAGAAGACGCCTTCGTTTTTTGTATCCCAAGATAAACAGCTTTGGCATTGTTTCTCATCTGGTCAGGGTGGTGATATGTTTACTTTTATAGAAAAAATGGAAAATGTTGATTTTCCAGAGGCTTTGCGTATTTTAGCTTTCAAAGCTAATGTAGAATTGGAACAATACAAACCAGGCGAGACCAGCAAACGTAATCGCTTGATCCAAATTCATGAATTAGCAGAAAAAATTTTCAAGCAAAATTTATTTTCAGAAGTTGGTGAACAAGCACGTGAATATATAAAGTCGCGTGGTTTGACCAAAGAAACAGTTTTGCAATGGAAAATTGGATTTGTGCCTGATGCGTGGGATACAATTTTATCTACAGCTAAGAAGAAAGGATTTGGTGAACAAGAAATATTACAAAGTGGTCTAGTAACAAAAAACGAGCAAGGCAAAATATATGACCGTTTTCGGGGGCGAGTTATGTTTCCAATTACAGATCATAATGGTCAGACAGTGGCATTTACAGGTAGATTATTACCAGATTCAGATTCTAAAATGGGGAAATATGTAAATTCACCACAGACTGATTTGTATGATAAGAGTTCGGTTGTTTTTGGCTTGTATTATGCTAAAAAATTTATAAAAGAAAATGATTTTGTTGTTTTAGTAGAAGGGCAAATGGATGTGATTAGCTCTTATCAGGCAGGTATTAAGAATGTTGTGGCTTCTTCTGGAACCGCCTTGACTGAGAAGCAACTCGATCTTATTGGTCGTTATACTAAGAATATCGCAGTTGCCTATGACCAAGATAGTGCTGGTATAAAGGCACTAGAGCGTAGTATTGATCTTGCGCTTGGTTTAGGCTTTTCTGTAAAGGTTGTTCTGCTTCCATCTGGTGAAGATCCAGATTCTTTGGTGCAGAAAGACAAAAAAGAATGGGTCGATGCAGTTGAGAATCGTGTTGATTATATTGAGTATTTTTTTGAAAAGATTAAAAATTCTCTTGATTTAGAAACTGTAGCTGGTAAGAAAGAAGCTGCGAAAATTATTTTGTCAGTATTGATACGTATTCCAGACAAAGTAGAACAGGATGTATATATTCAAAGATTAGCTCGCTTGCTGAGCGTTTCTGTAGATTCACTGCGTGAATCTTTACCAAAAAAGAAATTTCACAACAAGCCAGTGTCAAAGTTAGACAATGCTCAAGGAAAAACTTTGACCAAGCAAGACGCAGATAAGACACGACTACAGAGAATAATTGCTTGTGTATTGTGTGATATAGGGATTGTTGAGGATTTGCAAAATATTTTATCACCAGATGATTTAGTAAATTCAGAAGAAAAAAGTCTTTACAATGAGCTGATTCTATTCTATAATCATCACATCAAGTCAGAACATCCACAATCTCAAGATTTTTATTCATCACTAGCAGACAGCTTATTGTCTACCAATCCTGGTGTTGGCAAATTAATGCAGTCTCTGAAATTACTCTCTGATGACTTGAGAAATAGTGGAATTGATATAGGGCATGAAGCCAAAATACAATCTACAATTTTAAAACGTGATATTTTACAAGCTCAAATTTCTGAGCTAAATCGTTTACTTGAAAAAGAGCCGTCAGATGCTGACGACCTTTTGCGTCGTATAAATGATCTGACTAAGCAATTGGGGCAATTGCGTTAGTTTTTATTTTAAATTTTTATAGTTTATGCCAGCTAAGAAAAAATTAGTCAAAAAGAAACCAGTTAAAAAATCTACAAAAAAGGTTGTAAAAAAAGCTACTCAGAAAAAAACAGCCAAAAAGAAATCAACTACCAAAG
>WFTG01000028.1 GCA_015485655.1 Patescibacteria group bacterium
AGATGTGTATAAGAGTCAGGTAAAAATAATCAAGAGTAAAACAATTATCTCTTTATAATATAAAAATTCTTCACTAAAATACTTTTTAACTTTTTAGACTTTTTGGCATTTCTTGAAATTATTAACTTGTTACTACCAGATTGAGATATTATTCTTAACAGCTCTTCTTTGGTATTAGTATTAAAAAATTTTGTATTCTGAAAAAATAAATCTAACTGATTTGCAATTTTTTTATCAATAAAAACCTCTATCAAGACATCGCCAAAAATATTAAAATAATAATTATTTTTCTCAAAAAACTTCTTCTTGGAAATATAATATTGAAAATAATCTCCTTGAAATTTTTTTCTCAACTCCCTATTAAGAAAATAATCATTAGCTATAGTTATTAAAACTTGCCTATTCTTTTCCTCTATAGCCCTAATTAACTCCTGCTCAGAATCTTGTCGCGCATACGTAAACCATTCATTAGGATTGTATACAAATATAGGCTCTGTTAAATCTAAATTTTTATTAAAAATTAAAAACATATGCCCCCAAAAAGAATCTAATAGATTCAAATTTTTAAAATAATAAACAATCTTATCCTTTTCTTGAATATTTAAAAAACTCATAAACCCAT
The DNA here is from genome assembly GCA_015485655.1 of Patescibacteria group bacterium. Lineage (GTDB taxonomy): Bacteria > Patescibacteriota > Patescibacteriia > S139-126 > S139-133 > S139-133. The sequence continues at coordinate 623 of WFTG01000028.1, forward strand.
CAGATGAGGATAGATAATTAAATTGTGCTAAAGAAAAAAAATTACTCATCTTTCTTATCCAATGCAAATTCAATGAAATCATTTTACCGTGAATGACAATTTTTTCTTCATTTTTTAATTTTCTTAAAACTCTATAAACCCCTTGTTTAGTTGTTATAGGACGAATAAGTGAGATATTTCTAATCAAATCTACAGAAGATATAGATCCTTTTTGCAATATATTGACAACTAACTGCTCTATTGATTGTTTGTTTTTTATATTCATATATAGATATATTATAATAAATATAATAAAAAGTAAACAAATTGTTTACTTTTCTATCATAAAAACAGTTATTTTTGCTTTTTATAGAACTTTATGTTTTACTCTAAAAATCTAGTAACTTTACAATAAAATAACAAATAAAACCTTTGGAGGTTTGTATGAAATATTTTAATAATATCAAGAAAAAAATCATTGATCATTTAATAACTTTCAACTACTGGATAGAGTACAAAGCAAAACACGGTGCAATGATTACAGTCTTACTTGGATGGTCTTTAATGATAATAAATGGACTGATATTATATCACCTTATCTCTGACCTAACCATAATTACAGGCAATGATCCTGACAAAATCACAGGAAATAGAATATTTTTCTCATTAATGCTATCTATCGTATTAATGATTATACAGGGATCAATTATATTCTATTATGCCTTACCAGCAAATAACTATTTATTTGCTATAGAGAAAGCTAAACAGTTTATAGATCAAAACCCTCAATACGCAAATAAATTACTCCGAGCTATTGAAACAACTAAACTATCAAGGGATCCTAAATTTTTAAATGAATTAGTTGATAGTTACGCAAAGATAATTCGATTAGAAAAAGAAGGACAGGCTCTTCTAGACAGACAAAAAACAATTCCGGAAGAAGTAAAACAAATCAATGAAAAGATAACGCTCTACAAAAGAAAATTGAAAATTCAATAAAAAATAAATTTTCAAAAACCGCAGCAATCGTTGCGGTTTTATTCTTTATAATCACAAAATAATAAACAAAAAACAACCGTGCAAAACGATTGTTTTTTCTGGTGGGCGAGGCGGGACTCGAACCCGCAAGGTCAAAAGACCAAGAGATTTTAAGTCTCTCGTGTATACCAATTCCACCACTCGCCCAAATTGTCAAAAAAACTCATAACTATATAGCTACAAGCCTTGGAGTTATAAATTAACATACTGGCTGTGCCAGCCGAAGCTTTGTGAACAACCAATGAATTGCTGTTACATAGCCCAGCCGTCGCTAAAGCTATGGCGGGCATCCTTCGCAAGCAAAGGATGGAGCGAGAGACGGGATTCGAACCCGCGACCTCCACCTTGGCAAGGTGGCGTTCTAGCCAACTGAACTACTCTCGCAAATAATGTTTTAAACAATCAACTTTTGTTAATTGCAAGCTTTAGTATTATAGCGAAATATACCAAAACGTCAAGATTGGTCATAATTACCACATCAACAAATAGTTATTTATGGTTGTTATAATTTTTCAACTAATTTCAATTCCAACTCTCTAGTTTCTGTATCAAAAATAGCAAAAGTAGCCCTATAAAACATTCCTGCCAATGTACCTGGATTTACAACATAACAATTATCAACCTTGTCCTTCCATGGTACATGTGTATGGCCATAAAACACATAATCATATTTTCCAGTTTTAGCTAATTTCTTAGCCTCGCCAGGATAATGCACAAATGCTATCCTAATACCTTCAATATCCAACTCGCCAAACCTTTTATAATAACTAACCCCTGATATACTCTTGGCAATTTCCATAAAATCATCATCTTCATCAGCATTACCTGTAACAAAATGAACCTCTTTGGAATATTGCTTAACAATACAATCTAAAGTTTCAACTCTAGATATATCACCACAACATATAATCTTGTCAACGCCAACATTACACACCCATTTTACAAAAATATCAATATTATATTCATTATCATGAGAATCAGAAAAAATAGCTACTTTCATATATTCCAAAGATATAATAAAAAAACAAAAACGAGCCAATGAAGGCACGTTTCTGGATAAACAAATGGTCATGGGCTAGACAAGCATGGGGAATAGCGAACCATCACTATCTGATATAATTATTGTATCAAGAAAAAAAATGTTACGCAACCTTATTTCTCCACAGAAACTATTTATTGCGCATTTTTTTCATTATATTAATATCTTTCTTAATAGATTTTTCACCATCTACCCAAGGCGTCTCCAAAATAACATCAACTTTTTGTAATTTTTTATAAGAAACCAAAACCTCAAAACTTTTTCTACCTATAAAACCCTTTCCTATATTCTCATGTCTATCTTTTCTAGTATTGAAATCATTTTTAGAATCATTGGCATGAATTATTACCAATCTATCCAATCCAATAGCTTTATCAAAGACTTTTAAAGTCTCATCCCATGATTTTTTATCACGAATATCATAACCAGAAGCAAAAGCATGACAAGTATCAAGGCACACACCTATCTTTCCCTTATTTGCCTTCACAGATTCAACGCCTTTTATAATTTCTGCCAATTCTTCAAAGCTGTCCCCTATAACTGAACCTGCACCAGCTGCATTTTCTAATAAAAACTGTGTGGAGCCTTTATAGCCTTTGAGAACTTTTTTAATTCCATTTATAGTCATTTTGATTGCTTTTGACTTGCCTACATCTTTAGCAGATCCTAAATGTGTCATCAATGCCTTTACTCCCAACTTACTAGATCTCTCTAATTCTTGTCTTAAAATTTCTATTGACCCATTTACAACACTTACCCGCGCTGATGCAAAATTAATAAAATAGGGAGCATGTACATATACATTACCTATTTTATATTTTTTCAAACCATCTTTAAACTTATCAACTATATCATCAGTCAACTCTGGTGCATTACCACCACGTGGAGAACGAGTAAACATTTGAAAACATTCACAGCCTATATTATGTGCATTTTTAGGAGCATTAAATACTCCACCTGCTGCTGATACATGTGCGCCGATTTTCATAAAAAATTATTAAAAATATTATTTACATTGTGGCACAAACAAGACAATTAAGCAAAAATCTCGCTTTGTTTAAACGAGATTTTTGCTTTAATTTATAATGTTATAAACTTTATTTTTCAACTTCCTTTTTGTCAGAATTTTCTGCTTTATCCTTGGTTTTATCCTTTTTAGGCAATATTTTATCTTTTAACCAAGAAACTACTTTTTGATTAGTAAGAATTGTGCTCAAATACTCACTATACTCACGTGATTCTAATGTTTTTGCAACTTCTGGATTTGATGAATATTGTGATTTTATTTTTTCCATCTCTTGCTTGATTTCATCATCACTAGCAGATATTTTTTCATCTTCTGCGATTTGTTTAATCATAAGAGCTGTCCTTACTCTAATATCTGCCTGTGGAGTCATTTCTTTTTGTAGCTCTTCATGAGTTTTTCCTAAATTCTCTAAATACTGCTCATAATTCAAATTATTACGAGACAAATCTTCCTCCAACTCATGCTTCATACGATGCAGCTCATTATCAATAAGTAACTTTGGTAACTCACCAAAATCCGAAAGATCCACCAATTGTTTTAGTATATCAACTTCTTGTCTGCGTAATTCTTCGGTTTCTTTTTCTTGTTTTATATTATTCTTGATAACAGATTTTAATCCAGCCATATTTTCTTGACCAAAACCTTTAGCAAACTCATCATCCAACTTTGGCATAATACGCTCAAACACACTCTTGATAGACACGCTAAACTCCGCTTCTTTACCAGCTAAATCTTTTTTGTACTCTTTTGGAAATTTTAGTTTAAAAACTTTTTTATCACCAGCCTTCAAACCAACCAACTCTTCTTCAAAACCAGGTATCATCTGCTTATCTCCCAAAACTAATTTATATTTTTTAGCAGAGCCACCTTCAATAGCAACTTTATCTACTGTAGTATCAAAATCCAATTCAACCAAATCTCCTATCTTAGCCTCGCGATCAACCAACGCTTCGGTGGCACGCATCTTTACTAAACCATCTATAGCCTCGTCAACTTCCTTATCTGTTAATTCAACCTTTACTGGTTTTGATTTTACTTTGTTATAATCACCAACTTTAACACTTGGCATAAGCGAAACCGTTGCTTTATAAACAAAATCATTTTCATATGCCTGTTTAACTATGTCAATTTTTGGCTGACCAATACTTTTCAATTTTTCTTTTTCAATAGCATCAAACAAACTATCACCAACAAGACTTTGGATTGCTTCATTTAACACAGCTTCACCGCCATATGTCTTCACAACAACATCCAAAGTTGCTTTGCCAGGACGAAAACCCTTAATAGGTCTCGCCTTGGTGAGATTTCGTGCTGCTTTTTCTAAATTCTTTTTCTGTTCTTGAAAAGGTATAGTAATTGTCAATACAACTTCACCTTTTTCTTGTTCTGATTTTTCTACTTTAAAATTCATATTAAATTATTTTAATTATTCTACCAAACTCTCCTTAGAAGCTCGCATAACATCCATATATTCTTTTCCTACAAACAACATGTCTTTTTCTAATCTTTTGAGCTTTTCACCAATTTGATTTTCCACCTCTTCTATATCCTCAACAGGTAAATTATTTTCCTTCATCTGCATTACAGCTTGTCGTAATTCATTAACTTCATCAAATAAAGATTTTAACTTATTAAATGCCTGCTGAAAATCTGCAAATCGCTTTCCTTTTAGCTTTTTATTTTCTGCCAAATTCAAAAACAACTCACCTGTATCATCTTTTAACCATCTCTCTATCTCATCCATTACAACTTGCCCCTCATCTGCTAAATCATCTTGGCTTGCCACCTCAAAATCACCAGTAATATCTGTATAGTCATTAGAAGAAGCTTTTTTTCGCATACTATCAAATTGACTCATATAATTACTTATTAATTATAAAAAATTAGATTAATTCTCTTTTTCTTCTGATGTATTATCTACCTCTGCGCTGGCAGATTCTGTATCTTCTTTGACTTCAGACTCATTATCTACAATATCCGCATTATCTTCCGTGTTGTCACTCACATTATCACCATCTGAACTCACAACTTCACTACCATCAGAATCAGATAAAATATCAATTTTCCAACCAGTAAGCTTAGCTGCTAAACGAACATTTTGACCAGATTTACCAATAGCTAGAGATAGCTGATCCTCTCTGACTAATACAGCCGCCTTTTGCTCTTCTTCGTCAATATCAACACGAATAATCTGTGCTGGTGATAGTGAGTGAGCAATAAATTCTGCTACATTGTCATTCCATTCAATAATATCAATTTTTTCACCACCTAACTCATTAATAATTGTTTGAACACGCGTACCGCGCTGTCCAACACATGATCCAACCGGATCAATATTTTCTTGATCTGTATATACCGCAATCTTAGAACGAGAACCAGCTTCACGAGCAATAGCCTTAATTTCTACAATCTCATTAGCTATTTCTGGAACTTCTAACTCAAACATCTTGCGAAGCATTTCTGGATGAGAACGTGATAAATAAATCTCAGCACCTTTACCACCCAATCTGACTTCTTTAACAAAAAACTGCATACGAGAACCAGGTCTATAACTTTCACCACGAATAGATTCAGATATAGGCATAACACCAGTTGTGCGATTAAGGTCTATCAAAAACACATTACCTTCTTGTCTTTGAATCACACCGCTGATGATATCACCTTCATAGTCTTTGAACTCATCAAACACTATATCACGCTCAACTTCACGAAGTCTCTGAATAATGACTTGCTTGGCAGTTTGAGCTGCCATACGACCATACTCCTCTGTTACAGGCAATTCTGTCTTGATAATATCACCGACTTTTGCAGATTTTTTAATTTTCTGAGCATCTGATAACATAATTTCATTACGAGTATGAAAACGTGGCAATTCTTTTTCTTTTTCATCCAACTCAACAGCCAATTCCTCATCACCTTCTTCTAGAGCTTTTTCTTTTTGCTCTCTCAAACTACTACGCTCTTCTTCTAGTTTTTCTAAATCCAAATCTTCAACAACTTCTTTTTCATCAAAAACTCTAGTGTCACCTGTTTCCTCATCAAATTCAACTTTGACATTTTTGTCCCTAGCTTGATTGTCTTTTTTATAAGCCGCAGCCAATGCTGCTTCTATTGTCTCTATAACCTTGTCTTTTGGAAGACCTTTTTCATCGCAAATCTGTTCGATTGCTTGAAGTATTGCTGATGCCATATTTTTTATTTAATTGTTATGTATCCACCATAGCTTTAGCACGGAACTAAACTCTGAGTAGATTTAATTTCATTATCTTAAAAAAAGAACTAGTATAATTAATATACTAGTTTAATAAATACATTGTACTACGATATTTTGTTTTTGTCAACTAACAATTACCTATTCCACTCTGGATGCTCATCATTGATAATATCTTCTATTTCAAAATAATTAAAATTATCAAAATCAATATCTGGTTTTATCTTTTTTAACACCTCTCTAAGCTCATCATCATTCAATATATTATCTAAAATAAAACTGGCTACCTCACTCTCATTTAAATCCTTACCTTTTTCTAAATTTTCTTGAACAATCTCCTTGCCACAATCACTTATTTTCTTTAATATTTCATGATGTTCAATAATCCAATCTTGAAATGCTTGAGCAGAACTCAACCTCGTTGAATCAGTAGAAAATAATTCTTTTTGCAAATAACGAAAAATAACAGGCTGTACCTTATATATAATAGTATGTAGTTGCTGTGCTTGTAAACTTTCTACACTACCTTCCTTATTGATTGTAATAGAATTTTTTTCTGATTTATGCATAAAAATAAAATATTACTATACCTACATAGTAACACAAAAAAAATCATAATTAAAAGGATGTTGTTACACATCCTTTTAATTATAAATAATTTATTTATCGTCTTCGCTTTTTATTCTTTTTCTTTTTCTTGTTGCTCTTTTTTTGTTCACTAACTGTATTATCATTTTGCTTTTCCTGTTTTGCCTCCTCTACAACATGCTGGATTTTCTCCTTAATCTCATCCATTGTAATCTGATCTTTATTTTCCTCATCTTTTGCCTCTTTTTCACCAAGTAATGCTTTTTGTTTTTCACGAATATACCAAATAGCCAAAACAATAACAACAATCAACAACAATACAAAACCTGTTTTTCTACTACTATCTGTATCACTTTCTGAAGCAACCTCACTCACGCCTCCATTAATATCAGAATTTAGTTCACTATCACTTTCACCAAAGACAACTACTTCATCATCTTTAGTTGTGGGCACGACAATTTCCTCCGTTGTTTTATTTTGATCAATAACAACTTTATCCTTTGACTCTGTATTATCAATAACAACTTTTGCGTCATTATTTTGCTCATCAACAATAACCACTTCATCTTGCTCTTCTAACTCATCTAAAATACTAGTAGGATCTACATCATCTTGTGTATTCTCTACAACCAAATCTGCTGGACTGTCATCTTTTTTCACTATCATCACATCGTTATTTGGATTATTTTCTGAAACTTTTTCGTAAGCAGGAGAGCCAAAAGTCAATACCTGACTAACAAAAGAGCTAAAAACACCCTCTGGACTCTTGCTACGAATTGCTACAGTATAATCACCATCAGGTAATCCTGGTTTATACCAAAATGAAGTCACCGAACCAGTTGATGAAGGAGGGGTAAAAGAAACAAACTTCCTGCCCTCAATAAAAATCTCAACCTCATACCCATTTAAAACATTCCCAACTATTGTTGATTTTCCTGCATCATCTAATTCAATAGCAATATCAGTTGGCGCGATTGATGAAGCTGGAATTACAACTGATACAGAAGAAGACTGTTTAGAACGAACAGTTTCATCTAAAGAACGAGCCACTGCATAAATAGTATGCTCACCCTGTATCAAAGGTAAAAATGATTTATAAGCAAAACTAGCAACCCCGCTGTCATCATTGGCAACTATAGCCCTGCCATTAAATACACCATCTATATAAACATCAACAATAGTATTGTTAAATGTCACTCCTGTTATTAATAAACTCCCATCTTGCAATTCTTGAATTTGAGATTCAAAAATTGTTGGCGCAGGAACACCATATTGCATTTCAGTAGCTGAAGCTACTGATGCCTGCAGTGCTAATAATATAGCAAACAGACTAATAAAAAATGTACGCATAAATACACTATGTTAATCTAAAAATTGCTACACTTATATAACACAAAATAAACAAAAATAACAAGTTGACAACCTGTTAACATAATGTGTTTAAAGTTAATTTAATAAAATATCCACAAAATGTTTAATAATTAACTTTTTGCTATTTTTATTAATAATTACACTAATAATATCAAAACGAGGGTGATAATTGTTATAAAAAGCATTTTTGTGTAAAAAAACAGCAATAGTACGCTTAATAACCTTTTGCTGATATTTACTAATAGAATCCTCTGGATTGCCAAACCGATTTGATGTTCGTGTTTTTACCTCAACAAAAACAATTTCTTGATTTTTTATTGCTATCAAATCTAACTCCCCACCACGAACACAATAATTTTCACCAATTATTCTAAAACCACGTTTTATTAAAAAATCCTTAGCTTGTTTTTGGCCAAAATTGCCTACTTTTTTCTGATATGACATAAAAACCCCTTTATTTAACTAAAAATAGAGGGGCTTATTAATAAAAATGACTAATTTAAGGCAAATACTTATCGTAAACTTCTGCTTTTTGCTGTTGCCTTTGCTTGTTTTCTTTATATTTTTTAGCTTTAATCAGCACAACAACACCCCAGCTAATCACAACAGCAATCAACACAATCCACCAAAAACGGGCGCTAAAAATAGGCACTCTTTGCTGTCTAGCTAGCCAAAAAAACAGCCCAAAACCACCAAAAAACAATACCACAGAGCTAAGTTTTTGCACCAAACGATTTGTTAAATCAGTAAACTTGTTAACATTAGTAATTATTTTGGCAACAATTCCCAAAATAATCAAAGCTACAACAGCAATCAAAACTATTTGACCAGCACTTTGCCAAATACCTGGATTCATATTGAACCAAAATTTTAAATCAAATAATTTACTAAAATCCATAAAATAAAAAATTAACCTTCAAGTTTTTTGTATAGCAAACCATAATGATATTGTCCAGGCATAAAACCTCCTACTTCTTTCAAACCGCTAATATTAGCCAATTTTTGTTTTACATCCTCTTCAGAAACACGGTTTTCAAGTGGTGGACCAATCTGGGTTTGTTTTTTTTGCCAATCAATAATAGCTATAGTTCCACTTGGTTTTAATAAACGCAATGCTTCTTGCATAAAATCATCTATATTATTCACTTGGAACAACGTATGAACAATAAGCTCTACGTCAAGTGAATTTTCTGGTATTTTAGTTGCACCTAAAATTTCAATATTTGACCACACTGTCTTAATATTAGTTAAATTATGATGCCTAGCCTCTGTGTCAACAGTAGCTAGTGCTGTTTTCAAAACATCAACAGCATAGACCTGTCCTTTTCCACCAACTATTTTAGCAGCAGCCAAAGTATTAAAACCATTACCACTACCAAGATCTGCTACCTTCATACCAGATGTTAAACCAACTTGCTTTACAAGTATATCTTCCATATTTAAAAGTTGTTTTCCACTTGGAATAGAAGTCATAATATTATCACTTATTTATATAAATTAAGTATAACAAAAATAAAACTGTATTTCTACTTTTTTGTTAATTCGCAAATAGGTTTATAAGACTTTCTATGAAACATACAAGGACCGTACTTTACTAACAATTCCATATGCAATCTAGTACCATAACCCTTGTGTTTATCAAAACTATACTGAGGATATTTTTTAGACATTCTAATCATCAACATATCTCTGTATACCTTAGCCACAATACTTGCTGCTGCAATAGAGAATACCTTATTATCACCAAATTTAATTCCTTTTACAGGAATATCATCAATACCAATATCATTAAAATAATCTACCAAAATATAATCTGGATCAATCCTATATTTTCTCATCTGTTGAAACTTTAGCGAAGAATATGAATTAGATAGATTTTTTACAGCTTTTTTTAAAGCCAACTTATTAGCACTTCCTATACCAATTTTATCTATTACACTAGAACCAACAACTCCCACAGCGTAAATAAAATTTTTTGTAATAAAATCATACAACTCCTTACGCTTATCTGGGTTTAGTTTTTTGGAATCTTTAATTTGCTGAATTAATAACTTGTCAGTTTTAGAAAAAACAAAATCAAGTGGAATATAAACACAACCAGCCACAATCGGACCTGCCCAAGAACCGCGTCCAGCTTCATCAAGCCCTACGACTATATTGTAACCTTTTTTATTTAATTGTTTTTCATATTTTAAATTCATAAATCAATTATAACACCTTATGTGTATAACCAGAGGATAAAATTGGTATAAACTAATGACAACTTAATTAAATTATATGTATAACCTGCAGATAATATAATCTATATTTTCTCTGCTAATATTAGCAAAAAAACAACTCTATTCAATTTACAAATAAACATAATACAATACAACTAGCTATAAATATCAAGAAAATAATTATCCTAATATGCTAAAATCATCAAAATCTAAACCAAGAATTAAACAAATATCTACTTTATGGCTTCAACCTTTTAAACAAAAAAGATCCCAAAGAACAACAGGTAATACCCTGTATTGGAAAAAAAGAATCCGCCAATCAACCTAAAAACCTCCCAAAAGTTATTGGGAGGTTTTTGTTTAAAAAAGCTATAAACTAACTCATTGCCTCAACTATTCTTTTAACACCCAAAACAAAAGCTGCTGTACGCATATTTATATTTTCTTTTTCAGATATTTCCCAAACAGCATTAAAGGCATTAGTCATAATAGGCTCTAGCTTATCCATAACTTGAGCCTCGCTCCAATGTTCATTATTTTTATTCTGCAACCATTCAAAATAACTAACTGTTACACCGCCTGCATTTGCCAATACATCTGGTATAACAACCTTTTTATTAGTAAATAATATTTCATCTGCCTCTGGAGTTGTAGGACCATTAGCTAACTCTACAATTATGTCAGCTTGTACATTATCTGCATTATCACTTGTAATTTGATTTTCAAGAGCGGCTGGAACCAAGACATCAACTGGTAACTCAAGTAACTCTGAACTAGTAACATTGTCAGCATTTAAAAAACCAACTACTGTAGTATTTTCTTCTTTATGCTTTATCACTTCTGGAATTTCTAAACCATTTTCATTATATATACCACCTTTTGAATCTGATACAGCCACAACTTTATACCCTGCTTCATAAGCTAATTTTGCCATATTAAATCCAGCATTACCAAATCCTTGAATAGCCATTTTTAGACTATTTGGTTGCAAACCTTTTTTATTTACTAATTCTTGTAATACATAAAAACCTCCTTGTGCTGTTGCTGTACCTCGTCCCTCTGAACCACCATCTTCAATTGGCTTGCCAGTTATAACACCTGGTGCTTTTTGTTGTTTTATTTTTTCAAACTCATCTTTCATCCATGACATAATCTCGGGCGTGGTATTCACGTCTGGTGCTGGCACATCAATATCTGGACCAATAAACTCAGCTATTTGCTGTACATAACCGCGGCTTAATCGTTCTAATTCTGTTTTTGAAAATTCTTTTGGATTAACAACAACACCACCTTTACCTCCGCCCATAGGAATATCAACTACTGCAGTTTTTATAGCCATCCAAAAAGACAATGCTTTCACTTCATCAATATCAACTTGTTGATGAAAACGAATACCTCCTTTAAACGGACCGCGGGCGTCATTATATTGAACTCTATAACCTTGAAAAATCTTTGTCTCGCCATTATCCATTTCTACTGGAATAGAAAATTCCAACACTCTTTTTGGTTGCTTCAACCTGTCTAAAATCTCTTTATCAATATCAATAAAAGTAGTTGCTAAATCTAACTGCTTCATTGCATTTTCAAATACATTCATATCAATTTTTGTATTAATAATAAATAATTATTTTTTATACAAACCCCAATCAATACTAGAGCCTTTGTATCCTTTATTAGCCTTTAGATATTCATAAGCAGACAAACCAGCTTTTGCCCCTTCTCCAGCTGAAACAACAACTTGCTTAAAATCAATATCAGTCACATCTCCAGCAGCAAACAAGCCTGGTGTTTTGGTTTGACATTTTTTATCCACTACAATATGTCTAGATGTAGAATATTCCACCAACTCGCCTAACCAAGAAGTATTAGCAATAAAACCAACATTAACAAAAACAGCAGAAGTATTTAAAATTTTTCTATCCTCTGAATTATTAACACTTTCTATAGTTAGCCTATCAACAACCTCATTGCCGCTAATTTTCACTGGAACATATTCTAGAAAATTTTCTATATTTGATACATCATTCAATCTTTTTATCAAAACACTCTCACCTCTAAACTCATCACGACGATGTATCAAATGTACTGTTTTTGCAAAATCAGCCAATGCAATAGCTGTTATCAAAGCGCTATTCCCACCACCTACAACTGACACGACTTTGTCTGTGTATTTATCAGCTTCAACATAAGCAGTGTGCGACACCCCCTTGTGCTTAAACTCCATCTCACCAGGAACATCAAGATCACGAGGCGTCAACCCAAATGCCAAAACAACTGCCTGAGCACCAAATTTACCTCGATCAGAAGTAATAATAAAATTATTATCTTCTACTTGTTGCAAATCAGTTACCTCACCTGATAAAAATTCAGCACCAAACTTCTCAGCATCATCTAAAAATTTTTTCATTAGCTCAGGACCCTCTATCAGTCCAGTTCCTGGATAATTTTCTATTTCACAAGTCAAAGATGCTTGACCGCCAATATCTTTTGATATTATCAATGTTTTCAAACCTCTACGCGCAGTATAAATAGCAGAAGTAAACCCTGCTGCTCCTCCCCCTATTATAACAATGTCGTAATTTTTATTCATAATGAATCTAAATATAAAATTAGAAAAAAGGACAAGCCAAACTCATCCCTAATTCTATTAATAACTATTATTCACCTGCATAATAATTTAATTTTTCTGCCAAAAATTCTTTTGACTGTAAACCTACCATAGTTTCTGCAACTTCACCGTCTTTAAAAATTGCTAATGTTGGAATAGACATAATGCCATATCTCTGTGCTGACGCTTGATTTTCATCAACATCCAATTTAGCAATTTTTACTTTTTTACCTTCAAACTCGCTCGCAAGTTCAGAAACAATTGGACCTTGCATCTTGCATGGACCACACCATGGAGCCCAAAAATCTACTAAAACTGGTACATCACTTTTGATGACCTCTTCTTCAAAATTACTATCTGACAATATTACTTCTGCCATATAATTATATATTAATTTTTTAATATTAAAACTCAAAGCGTATTTTATAACGCTTTAAATAATTGATTAATAATTTTTTGCAAATCCTCTTTACCTAATTTATTACTACCAAAACAACCACTGGCATAGTCCTCTAATAAAGTCCTTGATACTGACTTCAGTGCGGAACTAGCAGCTGTTAGTTGCTGTATAACATCTGTAATATCTCTATCTTCTACAATCATTTTCTCAATGCCATTAACTTGTCCAGATACTCGTCGAATATTAGCTATAATTGATTCTTTGTCACAATGTTTTGGCATATAAATAAAATAATACTGTATACTACCTACCAGTATACGGTATATTTGAAAATATGTCAATAAATTCAAAAATAATCTTACCAAAATCTTGCCTTTTATTCATCATCAGTCTCATCCACAATTTCACCTACCAATTCCTCTAACACGTCTTCCAAAGTCACAAGTCCAACTATATCATCTTTTTTCTTACCTCGTACCACTAAAGCAATATGTTCCTGATGACTAACAAAATGTCGTAATAATCTCTCAATACTAAAAGACTCCTCAACTCGTTGCAATTCTCGCACATTATCTTTCAACAATTCATCACGCTCGTCACTTTTGAGTTTTTTCATAATATCATTAACATGAACATAACCAACAATATCATCTTCATCGTCATCATATACTGGATAACGAGAAAAACCGCTCTGTGCTACAAAATATGCAATCTGATCAAAAGGAACATCACCGTTCAGACTCACTATTTTATACCTTGATGTCATAACATCTCCAGCAGTCTTATCATCAAACTCAAGTACTCTTTCAATCATCTCATGCTCTCTATAATCAAGATTGCCTGACTCAACTCCCAATCTTGCCATTGTCTTGATTTCATCATCAATAGCCAGCGGAGCTACTGTGCTTTTTACTAATCTATTTGATACAAAATTATTAAACCTAATCAAAATCCAAGTAATAGGAAAAAATAAAATTGACATTCCATATAATACAGGCGCCGTCTTACCTGCTAACCATTCATTGTTTTTTTGCGCTAATGATTTCGGAGTTATTTCTCCAAAAACTAATATCAATATTGTAACCACACCAGTTGCCAAACCAACTCCAACCGAACCAAAATAGTCTACAGCCACCACTGTAGCAAGCGATGCTGTTAAAACATTCACTATATTATTGCCAATAAGTATAGTAATAAGAAGTCTCTGTGGTTTTTGCAATAACTTCCAAACAAGTTTAGCATTCTTTCGTTTTTGATCAACTGCTGCCCTAACTTGTGGTTTTGACAAAGAGAAAAACGCAATCTCAGTTCCAGAAAAAAATCCTGACAACAATAATAAAACTATAAAATATAATATAACCATAATATTACTTAATTTATTAACACTGTTTTTATAATAACAATCATTTTATTCCAATCAAAATCTTTCAAACGCAAAAAACCTTTTTCATACTCACAATCACCCAACGCCAATTCCAAACCTTGAACAATATCATCTAAATCATAAGGATCTACATATATACAAGCATCACCACCAACCTCTCGCAATGCTGGAATATCTGACACAACAACTTGTGTACCCCAATCAAAACCCTCTAAAACAGGAATACCAAACCCCTCTTCAGTTGAAACCAATACTACAGCTCTTGACTCTCTTTGTAAAATATTTTTTTCTTCATCACTGACATAATCTTTCAAAACTATATTAGCATTTGATTTTTGAATTTGTTTTTTTATTTTTTCAAAACCAAACCCTGACTTCCCTGCTAATATCAACTTGTAATCAGGATGTTTTTTAGAAAAAATATTAAACGCCTCAATTAATCTAGAAATATTTTTCTTAGCCTCAATACGACCAATGTATACGAATTGATTTTTTTTAAAAAAAACTTTATCATCTAAATTTTTTCTATCAAAACCAAATCCAGTTACTACTATTTTATTCTTTGACTCAGGATGATATCTAACTATATCATTTTTTACAGCTTGAGTTGATACAAATACTTTTTTACAAATCCGCAAAGATCTTTTTAATCCATACTTCATATATTGTCTTTGAAAAAAAGAATAACTATCTGGAGTTTTTAAAAAAGCCACATCATGAACTATACGAAAAGTTTTCTCAGGGCAAAAAAACGGCAATTCATGCACAGGAGAAAAAAACACATCCGGTTTATTTGTTAACATCTCCAAGCTCAAACGAACAACTGTCCAAAGTTTGAATAATTTTATAACTCGTTGATTTTTTTTAGGAAAATCAGAAATCATATCTGGTGTATACAAAACAACCTCATTGTCTTTAGATAATTCTTGAAACAATTTTCTAACTACAATATCACCAACCACTTCTACACCAGTTTTTCTAATATCACTTTGCATTCGAGATGCATCAATTCCAATTTTCATAATTTTATTTACTATAATTCTCAACTACACTTTTTATTTTTTCTATAAATATTTCTTTGCTAAAATCCTCTGCTCTATTCACACAATCATCTTTCATATCAACAGCTTTTTCAGGTGTTAGTTTCTCAACAGCTTTTATAATATCTACAATCTCATAATCTTTTGGAATTATTATACCAGTCTTATTATCTATAACAGATTCAGGTAAACCACCATCATTCACTACAATACAAGGCTTGCCAGCTGACATACTTTCTATCTGAGTCATACCAGCATCTTCATCTATTGGAATATAAATACAAGCAATGGCATTACCAACCAATTCAACTAGCTTGCTATCTTCTACCCAACCCAGAACAGAAATGTTGTGATAGCCTTTTGCCATTTTTTTAATCTTGTCTAAATCAACGCCACCAGAACTTATTATCAACTTCTTATCTGGCATTTTTTGAAAAGCTCTTACAATATCACCAACCCTTTTCAAGGGATCAAGTCTAGCAAAAGAAAGATAATAATCGCCCTGACCCAACCATTTGAATTTATGAACATCAATTGGCGGATAAATAACCTCTGAATCAGTATTGCAAAATTTTTTCAATCTATTCTGAACATTTTTAGAATTAGATACCACCCTATCCATTCTGGACAAACCCAATCTATACACAAACCTAATCATCCATTTACCAAGATCATAATACAAAAAACGCTTAATAAAACTTTTTTCCTCTGCTCTTCGCAAAGGCAATAAATCATAAACATACCTCACAGGAGTATGACAATAATAAATTTTTGGAATTTTTTTTGACAAATTAAAACTAGCAGTCAAACAATTATTACCAGAAAAAATAACTATGTCATATTTTTTTATAAACTCTCTAGTCTTAAAAAGAAAATTAAATTGCGCTCGAAAATAACGCCAAACAATAGCAGGTGGCTCTTTTTCATCAAGTATAAACAATTTTTTAGGCACCTCGTCCTGAGAAAAACTATCATCTTCCCAATACTCAGTTGCAATATCAGCGCCTAAGGCTTTTGCCATGGTTAAAACTAATCGCTCGCCACCTCCTTTATATTGAAATCTATCATGTATTATTAAAATTTTTTTACTAGTCATTTTCAATAAAATAAAACTACAAAACAGACTTTATTATCATATCCAAAAGCCTGGTATAAGAAATACCATCTGCTTTTGCCGCTTTAGGACAAAGGCTATGACTAGTCATGCCAGGTGATGTATTGATTTCTAAAAAATATATATCACCCGTCTTACTTAAAATAAAATCAGACCTAGTCAAACCATAACAACCAAGCAAGTCATGGATTAAATATGCTTGTGTTTTTATATTTTCTGCAACATTGTCAACTATTTTAGCTGGACATATATATTGTGTTGTATCCTCTATATACTTAGCATTATAATCATAAAACTCATCGCTAACCACCACTTCTATAACTGGAAAAACTTTTTTATCCTGCTTGTTGCCTAGTACTGCACATGTTAATTCACGTCCATAAATATATTCTTGTACCATCACTGTATCACTTTCTTCAAATGAAGATTGTAGTGCGTTTTGTAAATCAAATTTTTGTTTCACAATCGTAGCTCCTACACTAGAACCGCCATCATTTGGCTTCACCACACACGGAATATTTATTGATGACATTACCAAATCAACAGCCTTTTCCAATTTTATTTTATCTTTTAAGATAACAAACTTGGGAATTCTAATACCAAACTTCTCTACAATTAAATTTGTTTTACTTTTGTCCATACCCCAAGCACTAGCTAATACACCTGATCCTGTATATTTCACACCAATATTATCTAACACAGCCTGCAGTGTGCCATCTTCACCAAACCTACCATGCAAAGCATTAAAAATTAAATCATATTTTTTTATACTTTTATCCAAATCAAAGATAGAAAAATTCCTCGGTAAAATCATTTCAAATACTTCATATTTATTTTTATCCAAATGACTCACAATTTCCTTGCCTGAAGATAAAGACACTTCATGCTCTGATGAAGGCCCGCCCATTAATACTAGAATTTTTAATTTTTTATTTTTTTCTTTGCTCATATACATATTGTAAACGTAAAAGCTTATAAAAACAATTAAATATAAACCAATACTAAAATAAATGCCGAGAAAAAATTATTAAATTAATATTTTTTCTACTTATATTTTACGACGCTTAATATATGCGACAAAACTAGGGGTCAATCCCTAGTTCTATCGTGTATTTATATTATGATAATTTTCTTAACTTAGCAAGTCATAACACATATATTTAATCATCATTATTGTGTATAACATTTATGTTTATAAGGTGTGGAATACTTATATTTTGGCTAATATTAGTATAAATATAAAATTATTTACCTGTTGATAACTTGTGTTTTGGCTAATATTAGCAAATATCGGTTAGTGTTATACACATTTTATCCAATTGTTCCACGTGGAACATTAAAAACACTTTTACGCAATATAATTGTTCCACGTGGAACAATTATATTATTATGACAAAATAAATAAATTTTTATTACTCACACAATGTTCCACGTGGAACATTGTGTAAAAATAATTCAGCACCCACTTGTGCTACAGCTATTTAAACCGGCTTAACACGCATTTTTACATAAAAACTAAAATTTATTTATATAAAATATATCAATCCAATTGTTCCACGTGGAACAATTGGATTATTAATTGATAAATAAATCAAAATAACAAATCTCTAGATCTTTAAAAATAACAAGTTATAAAA